>JAZUEH010000021.1:0-38510 GCA_045640065.1 Bacteroidaceae bacterium | reverse complement strand
ACACCCGATGAAAAGCCCGAAGGTCTGCTTCAGGAACCATATGACCCGCGTCTGGACCTTTCACATTACAAATTTCCTACCCTGAATCTGCTCAAGCACTATAACAATGACAGTCCCGCCATTGACGAAGCCGAACAACAGGCCAACAAGGAACGTATCATAACGGTGCTCCGGAACTTCGGAATTGAGATTGACACCATTCAGGCAACAGTGGGTCCCACCATCACACTTTACGAGATCACACCCGCCGCAGGAGTACGAATCTCCAAGATATGCAATCTGGAGGCCGATATCGCCCTTAGCCTGTCAGCTCTTGGAATCAGAATAATAGCCCCGATGCCGGGCAAGGGTACCATCGGAATTGAAGTGCCTAACGCACGTCCTGTCATGGTATCTATGGAATCCATACTGAACACGAAAAAATTCGCCGAAGCGGAACAGAAGATGGAACTTCCCATGGCCCTGGGCCGCACCATCACGAACGAAGTCTATATCCAGGACCTTGCCGCCATGCCTCACCTGCTGGTTGCAGGCGCCACCGGTATGGGGAAGTCCGTAGGTCTGAACTGCATCATAACATCACTGCTGTACAAGAAGCATCCGGCAGAACTCAAGCTGGTCATGGTTGACCCGAAAATGGTGGAATTCAGCATCTATGCGCCCATAATCAAGCACTTCCTTGCAAAACTTCCGGACGAGGACGAAGCCATCATCACCGATACCACCAAGGTCATCCATACGCTCAAGTCGCTCTGCATTGAAATGGACAACCGCTACGAGCTGCTCAAACAGGCCAGCGTCCGCTCCATCAGGGAATATAACGAGAAATTCAAGTCCCGCCAGCTCAACCCGAACCTGGGACACCGTTTCCTTCCCTACATTGTAGTAATCATCGACGAGTTCGGCGACCTTATCATGACAGCAGGCAAGGATATCGAGATGCCTATTGCCAGAATAGCCCAGAAGGCACGTGCCGTAGGCATGCACATGATCATTGCCACTCAGCGTCCTACCACCAACATAATCACAGGTACCATCAAGGCCAACTTCCCGGCCAGAATGGCGTTCCGCGTAAGTTCAATGATAGACTCGCGCACCATCCTGGACCGTCCGGGAGCCAACCAGCTCATTGGCCGTGGCGACATGCTGTTCCTTGGCAAGGGCGAGCCTGAACGCGTCCAGTGCGCCTTTGTAGATACACCCGAAGTCAATGCCGTATGCGAATACATCAGCAGGCAGCAGGGGTACACCGATGCCTATCCGCTTCCCGAATACGTTGACGAAAACGAAGGCGGAATCCCTGACAGCGGTATGGAAATGGGCAAGTTCGATTCACTGTTCGCCGAGGCCGCACGTCTGGTGGTTGTCAACCAGCTTGGCTCGACATCACTCATACAGCGCAAGTTCTCTATAGGATACAACCGCGCAGGCCGTCTTATGGACCAGCTCGAAAAGACCGGAATTGTAGGACGGCAGGACGGCAGCAAGCCACGTCCCGTCCTGGTGACCGACGAGACCCAGCTGGACCGCATTCTTGAGACCTATAACCTTTTATAAACGATAACGACTTATAACGACCTGATATGGAAACGACAAAATGCCTTATAATCGGATCCGGCCCTGCCGGTTTCACCGCAGCCATCTACGCTTCACGCGCCAATCTGAACCCCATCCTTTATGAGGGTCACCAGTCAGGCGGACAGCTCATCACCACCACTGTAGTCGAGAACTTCCCCGGCTATCCCCAGGGAGTAGGCGGCTACGACATGATGGAGGACTTCCGCGCCCAGGCACAGCGTTTCGGTGCAGACATCCGCATGGGCAGCATCACAGCCGTAGATTTCAGCAGCCGTCCCTATACGGTCACAATCGAAGACGGTAACGTGATAAAGGCAGATACAATAATCATAGCAACGGGTGCCAGCGCCAAATATCTCGGCCTTGAAGATGAAAAGAAGTACGCCGGCCGCGGAGTAAGCGCATGCGCCACCTGCGACGGATTCTTTTTCCGCAAGAAGACTGTTGCCGTAGTAGGCGGCGGCGACACTGCCTGCGAAGAGGCGAACTATCTGGCATCGCTCTGCGAAAAGGTTTATCTGATTGTCCGCAAGGACTATCTCCGCGCCAGCGAGATCATGCAGAAGCGCGTGTTAGACAATCCGAAGATCGAAGTCCTGTTCAAGCACAACACGCTGGGACTCTACGGTGAACCCAAGTTGCAGGGAGCGCATGTGGTCCGCAACCTTGGCGAGCCGGACGAACAGCACTATGACCTTCCCATTGACGGTTTCTTCCTGGCCATAGGACACAAGCCCAACAGCGACCTGTTCAAGCCGGATGTCGAGACCGATGCCGAGGGTTACATCAAGACCGACGGCCCCACCCCATGCACCAACGTTCCCGGAGTCTTCGCTGCCGGTGACGTAGCCGACCCGCACTACCGTCAGGCCATCTGCGCCGCAGCAAGCGGATGCAAGGCTGCCATGGAAGCAGAGCGTTTCCTGAACCGCTGACCGCCCCATCCCGCCTCCCCGGGTGAAAGCAGGTCAACAAACTTCATAAAAAAAAGAGAGCGGAAAGTTGCCGCGAAAGAAAAGTTTTTCTAATTTTGCGCCCGATTAGCGCCGAGTGGGTAGAAAAAGAGCGGTCATGAGGGCCTGCCACCCAGCGGACATAACAGAATAAAAGCAAATTAAATGTACGTTATTGCTGAAATTCAGGGACAGCAGTTCAAGATTGAACAGGGAAAGAAGCTGTTCGTGCACCACATTCAGGACGTTGAAGCAGGTGCAACCGTAGAGTTTGAAAAAATCCTTCTCGCTGACAAGGACGGTCAGGTTACCGTTGGTACTCCTGCCATTGAAGGCGCAAAGGTTGTATGTGAAGTCAAGACCGCTCTGGTCAAGGGTGAAAAGGTCCTGGTTTTCCACAAGAGAAGAAGAAAAGGCTATCGTAAACTGAACGGTCACCGTCAGCAGTTTACCGAACTCCTGGTAAAGGAAGTCATTGCTTAACCCTAAAAAACTAATTCAATATGGCACATAAAAAAGGTGTAGGTAGTTCTAAGAACGGCCGTGAGTCTGCCAGCAAGCGCCTTGGCGTTAAGATTTGGGGTGGACAGTTTGCAAAAGCAGGTAACATCATAGTACGTCAGCGCGGTACACAGCATCATCCGGGCAACAACATCGGTATGGGTAAGGACCACACCCTGTATGCTCTGGTTGACGGAACAGTTCAGTTCAAGAAGGGCCGCAAGGACAGAAGTTACGTTTCAGTAATTCCAGTTCAGGAAGCTGCTGAAGCCTAAGAACAGGACATAATTCATAAAGGCTCACTTTTCAATGTGGGCCTTTTTTGTTCAATCAAGTACAACAGTAAATTACATAAGGTATGCTGACACTCAAGCAAATCACCGAACAGACCGAGCTTGTTCTGGCAGGTCTGGAAAAGAAGCATTTTGGAGGCGCCAAGGAAGCTATCGCCAAGGTTCTTGAACTCAACGACGTGCGCAAGAAGTCACAGCTCCAGCTTGACCGCAACCTGGCCGAGAGCAAGAAGATGGCCGCCATGATAGGCCAGATGATGAAGGCAGGCGACAAGGAAGGCGCTGAAAAGGCCAAGGCTCAGGTTTCTGAAATGAAGGAAACCAGCCGTCAGCTTGAAGAGGCCATGACAAAGGCCGATGAAGACATGCGCGCCCTGCTCTGCACAATTCCGAATATCCCCTACCCCGAGGTTCCGGAAGGCACATGCGCCGAGGACAACTGGGTTGTCAAGTCAAACCTCAAGGAATGCGTTGTGGGTCAGGATACCGTAGGCAACTGGACCTGCAACCCGCAGAACAGCGAAGCCAAGGTTCCTCACTGGGAACTTGCCAAGAAGTATAACCTGATTGACTTTGACCTTGGTGTCAAGATAACAGGTGCCGGTTTCCCTGTCTATATTGGCAAGGGAGCACAGCTGCAGCGTGCGCTCATCAATTTCTTCCTGGCCGAGGCAAACAAGTCAGGTTACACTGAGATCATGCCTCCTACCGTTGTCAACCAGGCATCGGGATACGGCACAGGACAGCTCCCCGACAAGGAAGGCCAGATGTACCACTGCGAAATCGATGACCTGTACCTTATTCCTACAGCCGAGGTTCCTGTCACCAACATCTACCGCGACGTCATTCTGGACGAGAAGCAGCTCCCTGTCAAGAACTGCGCTTACACACAGTGCTTCCGTCGCGAGGCCGGCTCATACGGCAAGGACGTACGCGGCCTGAACCGTCTGCACGAGTTCTCGAAGATTGAAATCGTCCGTATTGACACTCCTGAGCATTCAGCCGAGAGCCACAAGGAGATGCTGGCACACGTTGAAGGTCTGCTCCAGAAGCTGGAACTTCCGTACCGCATTCTGCGTCTCTGCGGCGGTGACCAGAGCTTCACATCGGCAATCTGCTATGACTTTGAAGTCTTCTCGGAAGCCCAGCAGCGCTGGCTCGAGGTTTCATCGGTCTCCAACTTCGACACATATCAGGCAAACCGCCTGAAGTGCCGCTACCGTCGTGCCGACAACGGCAAGACCGAGCTCTGCCATACACTGAACGGATCGGCTCTGGCTCTGCCCCGCATAGTGGCAGCCATTCTGGAAAACAACCAGACCGAAAAGGGAATACGCATTCCTGCAGCTCTGGTTCCGTTCACCGGATTCGAATATATCGACTGATCAATCAAAAGGGGACAATCCCCGCCTGAAGGGCAGTCCCCACGTCAAGGGGACAGCCCTTACTTTTTGCACTATGGACAAACTGTGGAACGGCAATTACCTTAAGATATGGACAGTGAACTTTCTGGTTCACTTTTCATTCATGCTCATTGTGCCCCTGCTTCCACTGTACCTCAGTGAGACTTTCGGAGCAGGCAAGGACACCATAGGCATGGTTCTTACCGGCTATACCATAATGGCGCTTCTGGTCCGCCCCTTCAGCGGGTTCATTGTCGACAGTTTTCCAAGAAAGGCCGTTCTGGTTGTCTGTGCATTCTTTTTCTTTGCTCTCTTTGCCGGTTACCTTGTTGCCGGCTCTCTGGTATCGTTCGCAATCTTCCGTACGCTCCACGGTGCGCCATTCGGAGCCACCACTGTTGCCACGAGCACCATTGCGATTGACGTCTCACCATCGTCCAGACGTGGTGAGGCCATCGGTTACTACGGTCTCAGCAACAATCTGGCCATGGCTCTGGGTCCCGCTCTGGCAATTGTCCTGCTCGAAGCCTTCAACGGCAGTTACAGGGCCCTGTTCTGGGTTTCTCTGTGCGCATCATTTCTCGGTCTGATGCTTGACCTTTCGCTCAAGCTGCCCGTACGCGATTTCGTGCCGGAAAAGAAGGTGCTGTCACTGGACCGTTTCTTCCTGCTCAAGGGCTGGCCTCAGGCCATCGGAATTGCATGTTTCGCATTCAGTTACGGCATTCTGTCCACATACGTTGCCATCTACGGAAAGGAGGAACTGGGCATAACCGGCGGAACCGGACTGTTCTTCGGCCTTTGCGCCGCCGGTCTCATTGTATCAAGACTGACCGGAGCCCACGCCCTGCGCGACGGACTGGTCAGCCGGAATGCGGCCATGGGTGTGTCAGTATCGATTTTCGGGTATCTGCTGTTTGCCGCTCTGCACAATCCCATAGGATATTACGGAGCAGCGTTGATCATAGGACTCGGAAACGGGCACATGTATCCTGCATTCCAGACAATGTTCATCAATCTGGCCCCCAACAGTCTTCGCGGTACGGCCAACTCGTCAATTCTGACTTCGTGGGATGCGGGAGTAGGTCTCGGTGTCCTGATTGGCGGCGTTTTCTCAGAATATTTCGGATACCACAGCGCCTTCTGGGCAGCATGGGCGGTCAACGCATTCGGAGTGCTGTTCTACTTCATCAGAATCCGTCCGCACTTCGAAGCCAACAAGCTCCGATAGGAATCAACGGAGATCAATGATCTCGGCCTCAGGATACTTGTCCACGGGACAGGTGAACATGGAATCGGTGAACTTCTGATTCGGTTTCCAGCCGCTTATCCTGATGCTGGTGGTGCTGACCGGCAATTCCTCCCTGACATTCCTTGCGCCTTTCGGATCGTTGGAATCCTGCATGAAATCAATCTGCACAGGACGGAACGTTTCAGGATTCACCTTAACCGTCACCTTCGACAGGCCCAGCACCTTTTCACCGTTCTTCTTGGGTTCCATGATGAAAGTGTCCTTTCCTTTCTGGGTAACCTTGAAACTGTCGGCCCGCTTGAGCAATTCCGAGGGGTTCAGCAGCACGACCTCCTCGCTGCTGGGATTGCTTATGTAGATTTCCTCTATCCCGTCACCGTAATCGGCCCCGTTCCAGAGTGTCTTGGAGTCAAACCACGCTGTTGTCTCGCCATCGTCAAGAACAATATGGAAGCGGCTGCCTGAGAGTGAAAGCTCAAAATTCTGGACACCGGACATGTCACCATAGCTCACGGTAGCACTGCCGGTCACCAGTGACGGGCCATCGGCCTTGAGTCTGTCAACGGTTTTTGCAAACAGGCTGCCTGTCCCACTCTGAGCCATACACATGCCGCATACCAGAAGAGACAGAGCGAATATCTTGAGTTTTCCTGACATCCTTTCCATGATCGAACCAATGTATTTACGGCAAACATACAACAAATATTCAAACTATCACTTATTTTTGCGGCAGTTATGGAGAGAGTCAGGACACACAGGCATTTCATTGCAGCGGCAATTGCAGTGACGGCAATTCTGTTTCTGTCACTCACAGCCTGCAGCACTGAAGGCAATCACCGCCAGAGCAGACGTGAAATCACCTCACTCATGGACAGTGCCCAGGCCTGCATATACCGCCATAACAGCCAGGCTCTGGACCATATCATCGGGATTAATCCACAGTACATACACAGCCGCAAGATTGGAGCACGCTATGCCCTGCTCTACTCCGAGGCACTCAACGTGAACCGCATTCCGGCATCGGACGATTCGCTCATCATGATTGCCGTACGCTACTACTCCACCGGAAAGGACCCGTTCAGCCAGTTCCGTTCCCTTTACACTCTTGGCTGCATTTATGACGATCTGGGCCAGCCCACCGATGCGGCCGTAGCCCTTGGACAGGCCGAACAGATGGCCGGCAGTACAGGCAACAGCTACCTTACCGGACTCATGTACTCCCGTTTCGGCAAGGTATATGGCAAGTTCTACGACTACCCCCATGCCAGAGAATGCTTCACAAAGGCAGTGGAATGTTTCTCCGAGTCCGATACCAGGGTGAACCGTGCCGGTGCCCTGTATGACCTTGCCTGCTGCGACATAGACATGCTTGACTTCCAGGCAGCCGACTCCATTCTCATCGAGGTCCAGCAGTTGGCACAGGAAAACAGCGACCCCAGACTGTATGCCAACAGTCTTGTCAGCCGCATGGCATGCGCAATATACGCCGGCACCTCAGACAGTCTGCATGCGGTATTCGACAGATACGTTGAAAAATTCGGAGAGCCCAGGAACGACTTCGGCGCGCTGGGACTGTTTGCCCTGTACCACGTCCGTCTCAAGGAATTCGACAAGGCGCAGGCTTATCTTGACAAGGCACGCGGGCGCATGCGCTCAAAGTCCGATGCCATCAACCTCAACTTCCAGAACTCCCGCCTGTTCGAGAGCATGGGGCTGCCCGACAGCGCCCTGGCCTACCACAAGAAATACGTATCCCTGCAGAATGAAAAGACCAGGGAAATACTGGGACATCCGGCACTGGGCGCCCAGAAGGACTATTTCAAGACCGTGGCCGAAGTGGAAAGCATAAGGTCGTCACGGAACAGCCGTACCATAGTCCTGCTGAGCATTTCATTCCTGCTGGCAATCATGGTGTTCTGGGCCGTGGCCCGTTCCCGCAAGCTCAAGCTGGAAGCCGACAAGCAGGACCTGATGCTTACCATACGTGAACTGCGTCTGAAGGAAGACTCCAGCAGTGCCACCATCAACCAGCTTGGAAAACGCGTCAACACCCTGTTCAGCCGCCAGTATGCCGAACTGGACCAGGTATTTGACAAGATGGCGGAACTTGATGAAAAGGAGGCCATCTATTCGGAAATGAAGAACAGCAAACAGTCCGACCGTCATCAGGAAAAGACCGAGAACTTCTATTCCTACATCAGTTCCAGACTTGAGGAACTCAAATCGGAACGTAACCAGGAGGAACTTGATACCATCATAAACTCGACATTCGACAATCTGATGCTCCGGATTTCGGAAAGCCCATGCTCACTGACCGACGAAGACCTTATCATTCTGCGCCTGTCGATAGCCGGTTTCTCCGTACGCACCATAAGCCGCATCATGGGCATCACCCCAAAGAACATCTACCAGAAGCGTACCCGCATGCTGGCCAAGATCAGCAAGGCCGCCCCCGAACTCGGCAATGTGACCGATACCATTCTGAAGTCCCGCTGACCCACCCACATTCCGGCCCATATTGCAGGATTGAAGAATAATTTCCGGATTCCAATTTACAACAACCTGCAAATCAGCAGTTTAGCACTGGCGTTGAAGAATAGCGGAAACCGTTTTTCCTTGTACGCCACCCACACATATGCTAATTTTGCAGAAACGGAAAGAATGTAATTATGAAAAAATTGTTCATGTCATTTGCTATAGCCGCCGCAGCATTCTGTCACCAGACAAGTGCCCAGTCATTCAAGAGCATGTGGGAACAGGCGGAACAGTCCATTGAGGCCGGTGCATCGGAAAGCGCCTTCGAAACTGTAAGCGGAATCTGTGAAAAGGCCATTTCAAAAGGCAATGATTTCGAGATTCTGAACGCTACAGCAGAAATGCGGAATCTTGTCTTCAGATTCATGGAAAACCCTGAACAATATTTCGCAGAACATGTCCGCAGCATAATCCCACATCTGCACGGCAATGACTACAAGGCTATTGCACATATGTTTCTTGCTATAGCACAACTTTCGATTGTTGATGAATACAGGAGTGACGACAACCTCTGTCTGTATGATTCAGTCGATTTCAACATGAACAAAGCCATAGAACTGGCACGGAGTTCTGACCATAAGGCCTCACGCTACAGCCGGATATTCGAAAGGCTTGGCAGCATGGGGTGGAAAAGCTGGCGTCTTACCGATGAAATCCTTTACGCCGCCATAGAATTGTGCTGGGAAGAGGGATGGGAATTTCCGTTAAGCGCACGTCCTGTCATTGAAGACCGGCGCATGGCCGGCACAGCACAGGAATTCATTGACGTTACTGAGAATCTGGGTACTGAATACTGGTGCAACAGTCTCCGATGGCTACGGGAACTGACACTGCGCAACATGAAATCGGCCCCCTCCATCCGCTGTGACATAGATATCAACCGCATTTCGATGCTGGACTTTAACATAAGCAACGACACACTGCTTTTCGATGCATACGAAAACGTATTCAATCTCTGGGGTGACCTTACGGACAGAAGCTGCGAAGCCGCATACATGGCACTGGTCCAGATCAATAATTCAAACGGGAACCGCGAACGCAAAGAACGCGGCCGCAACATGTGCCTTGCTGCCATTGCCCGATGGCCGGACAGTCCGTACGTCAAGAACTGCAAACGTCTGGTCGGTCCCGAAGCCGATGTCAATCTGCTGATCGAACTTAATACGAACAAAGTCTGTGCCGGGATCCCCAACGCAGCAACAATAAGGCATAGAAACGCGGAAAAGATATGGTTCCGTGTTGTAGAACGCGACAGCAGCATTGACACCCGGTCAGACGGGGAAGAGCTGCTGCACCGGCAGACCCGTCAGAAACCGCTGCATCAATGGTCCATTGAAGCGCCCGGCATGTCTGACAACAGAAACCTCAGTTTCGAAATACCGGCCCTTCCGGAGGGCTCCTACTCGCTGCTGGCATCGAACGACAGCATTATGAGTGACAAATCATACATCAGCATTGTACACTTTGACTGCTATTCGCTCACGTTCGTACAGATGAACAGCCATGACGGCTTCTCGGCAGGTCAGGTCATTGACATTGTCAGCGGAGCCCCCGTAAATGAATACAGTTACAGCATAAGCCGAACTGACGGCACTGCTGTCTGCAACGGGCACCAGACCGGCATACTTGACCTTTCCAATCTGAAGCCTGACAAATACATACTTGAATATGAATCAGATGGCCGTCACGGACGGAGCCTCATAGAGATTCCGGCGGATGAGGAGGCTGAACACAACTATTGGACCCGGCTTTTCACCGACCGCAACCTGTACCGTCCCGGTGACACAGTCCGGTACACGGGCTTCATAGCCGTTTCAGACAGCCTTTCACAATGGACTGCGGTAAGCGGTTTACCCGTTCAGGTCAAAGCCGAAATCAAGGGAACACAAGACATTCTCACAATGGACCATGTCACCGACAGCTTTGGGGCATTCCAAGGGTGGACAGTCATTCCCGCCGAAGCAGTCGCCCATGACCACGGACTGTATCTTCATGCATCATATTCTCCCGAAGGACAGGCTGATATCATAGGCAACAGCTGCACATGCACCATCCGCACCGATGATGCCGGAGGTTTCCAGGTCAGCATATCACATCCTGATGTGTGGCCGCTGATTGGTGACACCCTGTCGTTCACAGGCAGTGCAAGAACGCTGTTCGGACAGCCTGGCGCAGGGGCCGTCGTGGACTGGCATATCTATTCCGAGAGAGGAGGAATACAACGCGGACACGGCGTTTACCGGCAAAGAGGCACGGTGATTACCAGTGGCCGATGTGTGACTGACCGGGAAGGACTGTTCCGGATTCAGTTCTGTATAGGCCCCAATGATTTGAACATTTACAATGAATCGTTGAGATTGGGATATCCGCTGAGACTGGAATATCATATAACATATACTGACGGACAGACATATTCAGGAAGGGAACTTTTTCCTTTGTTCAGCCGCAACCAAGCTGTCTGGAAAAGGCAGCACAATACGGTGCGAATCCAGAACGCGGAGAGCCGTGGTGATTCCATTTTGCTGAGCTACGGTCTGTCAGACCTATGGAACACGCCTGAAAATGACATGAATGTGAATATAAAGGTACACAGGCTTCAGGACCCGGAAAAAACAGCCGGTGATATGATATATGATGACACTGTTCCATACCGCAACATAGGATTCGAAGCACATACATTGGCCATTCCAATATCAGAATCAGGGCACTTCAGGATTTACCTTTCATGCCAGGATACGGTTTGCCTGATGTGCGACTCAATAGACTGTTTCCATTACATTCCAGGCAGTCCGTGCACAGTACCGTCAGGCTATCTGCTGAAAGCTGTTACTGACCGCAAGTCCTATGAACGCGGCGACACCGTAACCGTGTATGCAGGCTCATGCAAGCCCGGAACCAGAATCTTCTGGCTTATGGATAAGGCCGATGGCCTGCACGGCAGCTTCATTGCAGACGGAAGCATGCAGGAACTGCGCATCCCGCTCGGGAACATCCACAAGGACAATTTGCGTATTGCTATGGGCGCATACAATTCACCGTCATGGGCTTGGGAGAATCTTGATATCCGCATCACAGACAGCAGCAGAAAACTGAAACTCACGTTTGACAGTTTCCCTGACAGGCTGGAACCCGGTTCACCGGTCAGACTGGATATGAGCGTCACCGACAGCGAAGGGAAACCGGTACGCGCCAGAATCATCCTTGACATGGTCGACACCGCTCTGGACGACCTTCTGCCCCGCTACCTCGCAAAATCACGCTGGGGCAGTGAAGCGGTCCCGCCATTGGGCACCAACCGGAGCATCTCACTGCCAGCTGCAGGCAATACCGTCAGAGGAAGCTGGCAACCGGATACCAGTTGGGGAAAGGCGAGATACAATGACAACCTTATTGACGAGGCGCTGCAGGGAAGAATAGCCGGGCTTGACATAGCGTTCATCAGCGCATCGGACTTCCTCGCTTCCAACAGTCACGTTGAACTGACACCTGAGGAACTGCAGGCCTTGGTCCGTTCCGACCTTGACCCGACAGGCCTGTTCCACCCGGGACTGGAGACCGATGACCAGGGCCACGCCAGCATCACATTCACGGCTCCGGACCGTCTTACAGACTGGCATTTCCAGGCATTCGCCTACACCGTGGACATGAAGGGCACAGTAGAATACGACACTGTAATCACACGCCGCAACATAATGGTCCGGACATCGGCCCCGCAGTTCCTTGTAAGCGGTGACAGCATAGACTTCACAGCAAGCGTGACAAGTGCCATGGACCGCAAGACAAGCGTGAAGGTGCAGCTTGAATTGTCCGATGCCGCCACAATGCGCAAGATGGATATGACAGACTACTCCACGAAAGTCATTGAGCTGGAAGCCGGAGAGAGAGCATTGGTAAGCTTCCCCGTCAAGGTCCCTGCCACATTTGAAGGCGAGCTGATGTACCGCATCACCGCCAGTTCCGGCCGCAACGGAGACGGCGAGCAGGGTTCCATCCCTGTCATTGGCACCGATGGCTCCATTCCCGCCAGAATCGCTTTCGACTATGACCATTCCCCAGTCTCCGATGCAGGAACCATAGCACAGGATATGGCAGAACTGTTCGGACGCCAGAATCCGGACGGAGGCTGGGCCTGGATTCCCGATGGAACCTCCCGCCTTGACCTGAGCATGAAGGTCATGCTGGACATTGCCTGCCTGGTCTGCGACGGCATTCTGGAAACTGACGGCAAATATTCTGACAACATCGGCAAGGGCATGGATTTCATCGACAACAGTATGAAATCATCAGAGCAGTTCAGGAATGCCGACCCTGCAGAAAGCAGTGTAAACGGAATCCTGCTGGACTGGATTCTGCTGCACAACATGCTCCCCACCCGCAATGTGACCGGTCTCGACGATAATGGGACTATGGTGTATGAACAACTCAGGAACAGTCTTATGTCTGTAAAGCCGGACAACGGTTCACTGGAGCATAGGGCCAAGGCGGCAGTGGCACTGGCAGGTCAGGGACTGTCCATGGAACGGTCGGCAGTCATAGCCAATTCGCTTGTCGAGACCTCTCTCCATGATGAAGAGACGGGCCGATGGTGGCGCGACAACCGCAGCGACAGCCATTCGCGCAGCTCACAGATCGCCACACAGAGCTGGATTATCCGCGCCTTGAAACTGCATCCGCAATTCGCATTGCAGGCCAGTCAGGCAGCCCTATGGCTTGAGAACTGTCTCAATTCCAATCTGGACGAATACCACAGACAGACCATCCAGGAAGGAGAGTTAGGCAAATCAGGGCTTGCTGTCAGTCGTTCAGTCACCTTTTCAAACGGCGTGACAAAGCCTATTAAGGAAGGGGTCCCCAACCGCATGCGACACATGAAGACAGGTGACAAGGTTACCGTAACCATAGAAATCACAACCGACAGACCTGTTGACTGCGTCCAGCTGTCCGACATGCTGTCGGCCTGTCTTACGCCGGTCAATCCTGAAGCCAATTACGGCACAACGACTTTCGGCATTTCAGACAGCAGCAGTCCAGACAGCAGCAGTCCAGTCTTCCAACTGGCATCGGCCCGCTACTACTGCGCCCCCAACCGCTACGGTGTCACTTTCCTTATTGAACATCTTGACCGTGGCCAATACACCATCATTTACGACTGCAGCGTAACCCAGTCCGGCAGCTTTTACATACCTTTATCCATAATACAGTAAACGACATGAAGAGATACCCGTTTTCACAAATCCCCAGATCATTGCTGATTGCAGCATATCATCGATGTAAACAACAAAACATTAAGATGAAACGCAAAATTGCAGTTCTTACGCTGATGTGCCAGTTCGGACTTGTCATGGCACAGACTGAAGTTGACCTTGGTCTGTCCGTCTTGTGGGCAGCAGAGAACCTGGGAGCGGAGACATCCACCCAGCCGGGCTCGTACTACGAATGGGACGGTATTGACCACGCGGCAGCCAGCCTTCCCTCCGGCTGGCGCACACCAGACAAACGTTTATGGGATGAACTCAAGGAGAACTGCAGTTTCAAGTGGACCGGAGACTATGACGGCATGAGCGGCTACATTGTGACCAGCATGGTGCCGGGTTTTGAGGGCAAAATGATTTTCCTGCCTGCTGGGGGTTGGGATTCTGAACAAGGCGTACAGCAGTATGGCACATACGGCTCATACTGGACCCGGGATCCCGGTGACAAGCCGGACAACGCATTCGGATTCAACTTTGACCGTTCAAGGACAGAGTGGCATACCGACAGCCGCAAGGCCATGCAGAGCATAAGGCCCGTCCGCAGTCTGGATGGCAGGAAGGTTGGCGGCATCGGCCTTATATACAAAGAGGATGGACGCCGCGTTGACGGCAAGACCATTGACATGGAGGCCGGTTATTCACACGCCCTTCTGATTAGTGCTGAGAACCGATGCGTAAGCGCTGTCTGCCGCTGGAGTTCGTCAGATCCGGCCGTTGCCAGTGTGTCCGATGACGGAGTGGTATTTGCCATAAGCAAGGGCACAGCCACCGTTACGGCAAGTGTCTATGGAAAAAGTGTGAAGTGCAAGGTCAGGGTGACTGGCGCCGTGCATCAGTCTGTCGATCTGGGACTGTCAGTCAGGTGGGCCGTACAGAATGTGGGAGCCACCGATTCTACCGATGCCGGCTATTTCTTTTCTTTTGCCGAGACCACGCCGAAAACGGAGTTCAGTTCGTCAAATTACAAGTATGGTGCCGGACGGGAGTTCACCAAATACACATGGGACGGTATCAGCGGCAGTCATACTCTTGATGCTGAGGACGATGCTGCGACTGCAAACTGGGGTCCGGACTGGCATCTGCCCGATTACAGTCGGATAGGAGAGGTGGCATATAACTGTGAATCGCAGTGGACCAGTGTGAACGGTGTGAAAGGAGTGCGCCTTGTCAGTAAGGTTCCAGGTTTTGAAGGACGCAGCATATTCATTCCAGCAGCCGGTTACATAGATGGCCTGGAACCCATTGACTTTGAGACGGCGGCGCGGGTCTGGAGCCGTAACAACAATGGAATATACGGTCATGACATGCAATATACTGAAGAAGGGTATGTCTATTTAGGCTATCGGGCCAATACCCGGTCCATGGGAGAAAACGTACGTCCGGTGACTTCACTTTGGGACAGTGACTTTGAAAAGCTGGTCATGCCCATCGATGATATGGTGCTGATAGAGAAGTCATCGGCCTATCTTGAAGTTGGCATTGTTCCTGCCAGGGTCTTGTCGATGGAAGCGTTAAACTGGTCCAGTTCCAATGAACAGGTCGCCACGGTTTCAGGTGACGGAATCGTTCAGGCCGTAGCCCCGGGCAAGTGCGTGATAAGCGCCTCAATAGGATCCAAAGCGGCAACGTGCCATGTCACTGTCAAGTCTGCGGCTTCTGAAACCTCCTTGCTGTGGTCCGATGGACAGTCTCGTGGCAGTGGCGTTGACCTTGGCCTGAGCGTGGAGTGGGCCAGCTGTAATGTGGGCGCGTGGAATGCCGATGAGGCAGGCGGGTATTTTACATCGGCCCAGGTCATGGACATTACCGCTTCCATGCCGGACGGCTGGCGTCTTCCAAACGCTGACGAATACTATGAACTGCTCAGGAACAGCAGCCGCCAGTCTGATGATGGGCGTGGATGGACCATAAAGTCCACCGTTGCCGGCTTTGAGAGCTCTGTCCTTTCGTTACCGCTTACCGGTTATCTGCGGGATAAGACCAGCATGACGATGAGCGATTCCAGATTCGAATCTCCGAATATAATAGCTATATGGACGGATCAGGACAAATATATGTTCGAGATGTATTTCAACGGAGATGGCTCTATCCTTTTTTCAAGAGACGACAATATGTACGCCATAAGACTTGTGCGTGACATACCCGGCCGCAAAACAGCACTGGAAAACTCAAAGCGCCCGGTTCCCGCATGTCAGTTGGTTGACCTTGGCCTAAGTGTCCTGTGGGCCACATCGAACCTTGGGGCCGATACCCCCGACAGTCAGGGGGAAATGTACGCATGGGGTGAGACGGCTCCCAAATTCCATTATGACCGCGACACTTACAGCTTCACCAGGATATATACCGGAGAATGGAATGAATACAGCGTGACAAAGTACTCAATGAATAACCAGAAAAACCGGTACGGTTCTGATGACCTGTCAGTGCTTGAACCCGGGGACGATGCGGCAACAGTGAATCTGGGCCAGGGCTGGAGCATTCCTACCAAAGAGCAGTGGCAGGAACTGATGGACAACTGCATATGGGAAGCAGACAGCCTGAACGGGATGCAGGGGGTCCGTATCACATCAGTTGTCAGGGGATTTGAAGACCGAAGCATTTTCCTGCCTTTTGCGCGCAGTGGCAGTTATGACTTTCAGGATAATATCAAAGACCGTCAGGATTGCCATTACTGGTCCTCAAATCTGGATTTGGAGAAAACATACAAAACATACAGCAGTAACTGGGCCGTCTCTGTCCTTATTCATTATTATCGGCCCGATCCCGACTTTGAAGGGCTTTTTATCGGCCAAGATGACAGCTCAGACAAACCGCCGTATGAGTTCTATTCCGGAACGCGTTCAAGCGGTTTCCAGATACGTCCCGTACATTCTTTACCTTTAAAATAACGACAATTGCTTAATAATTGAGACATTTTATAACAAAATAATTTTGTCGTATGAACAAAATCTTTTTTCTTTGCAACAAAACAAAAGGAACGTAATATGAAAGGAACTGATTTTCTGAAAAGACTGGGCAGTATTGCAATTGTACTGGTATCGGCATTGTCAATGTCGGGAAATGCGGCAGCCGCACCTGACGGGTATCCCGAATTCGAAGACGGACGGGTATGGATTTTCGGCGACGGAACGGCCAAGGTACGCACCTATGACGGTGTGGAAGCCAGAGTCAAGACCAAAGGCATAGCCAGATACCTTCACAAATACCGCAAGTTCAAGACCACCCGCATAAGCCTCCGGTACATGGACGGAGTCAGCGGTCTGGAGCAGGTTCAGCCCCTGGCAGAGAAGCTGGCCAAATATGGAATAAAGACATCGGTAGCCATTGACGACTACATGCTTGAACACATGACCATGCCGGAATACCGCCGCGCCCATATCATCGACCTTGGCGGCGGGCAGTACCGCTTTGAAATGAACTGCGAGACGCAGGAACAGGTGCGCTACAATTTCGGTGACACGGAATTAAGATCCCTGTCAATCACCGGCAACCTGGAACTGATGGACAAGTGGATTGGCATGTTCGACGGCCACGGTGTGGCAATATACCCGCAGGATATGCCCTGGGCCGATGCCCTCTCAATGGCCTCCGCTGCCTGGAAACGCGGAATCGACCAGGTATCAATAGTATATGAGGATTCCTCGCCGGCTGCCGACATAAGCGGTCTGAATGATTTCTACAGGATGTTCAAAGGCGAAAACGGTCCTATTACCATAACGCTTATCCCACAGAACGCGAAGATTGCAGCAAAGGCCGATGAAAAGGCCGTTGACGTGGCCGCACGCATGAACGCCGCCATTTCAAGCGACTGGTTTGACAAGGGAAAGCGCATAAGCAACCCCAAGAACCAGTACAACCAGAACAGTTCGTGGCTTCACATAACCAATGTCATCAGAACCAATGATGAGACCGTACTTCTATTCTATTCATATCAGGGGAATGACCTGTGGCTCATGTCACTGTCCGGCCTCACCCTACGGGCCGGAGGCAAGGAATACAAGGAGACCGCTCATGACGGCCTGCCGGGATTCGAGGACAGATATTTCTGGAGTCCCGACAACGGATACTATTATTTTGCAGTCCGTTTCCCCGCCCTACCCGACGATGTTGACACCGTGGACCTGATTGACAGCGAGAACGGCAGCATATGCGTGCGCGACCTGCAGGTATCGGACCGCAAGGTCACACGGGACGATGATTTCAACATACTTCTTTACGGGGAATACCAGCTCCAGACCATCAATATACACGAGGACGCGCCCGACATTGTCACTGCACGTTCGGCCCACCTCACGCCCGCCGGGACAACCGTTTACATGGAAATGTCCATAATGGAGCCGCATTCCGTCAAGGGTCATGTGGGCAGTGATTTCACCCTGTCATTCAAGAACGGAAAAGAGCTCAAGGCCCTGCGTGTTGAAGGCGTCGTGACCGACCAGGACTTTGACCGTGGAGGTGACCATGTAAGCAATTTCTTCCAGGTGGTCTTCCCTGCAACCAAGCCCATGGACTGGATGGAAGGCCAAAGCACAATCAAAGGTACGATATGCCACGAACCGATAGAGCTCAATCTTGTTGCCGGACTCAAGGTTGACGACATCGAAGCCAACACCATTCTGATGAGGGCCCTGGGCCTTGACTTCAAGGATGATGCCAGAACAGGCATAACCTTCAAAGTCGATGAAAATCTGCCAAAGCCGAAAAACACCTACATAATTCCGTCAATCACAGAGGCCCAGCGACGGAAAAGCCTTGGAGACGAATACTACACATTGAACAACAGTTTCATTGCCGCCAGTTTCTGGGACACCCCAATTGCGACTGCCGCCGTCGCCCCGTTCTTCAGCGGCATGGTGCAGGCCTTTGCCGACCATCGTCCTGTAAGTCTTTCGCCCGATGTCATCTGGATGCTCATAAGCCAGGCCTTCTCGCACGAGGTCAATGCCGCGCCGGAACGTTTCCGCGACAAGTTCGTGGACTTTGACGGCAAGACAGACCTGGTAGTCCAGAGCGACAGAAGACTTTACGACCCGGAATTCGACTGGACTGCAACCATCGACGGTTTTGCACAGAAGATTGACGAGCACACTAAAGGCGATATTGCAAAAACGCTGACCGCCGATTTCACGACAACAGGCACGAATGAACGTATGGCATCGGAAATCGTGCTTATGGAAACCACAAAGGCATATTTTGAGTACATAATCTTTTACATAGGTTGCGGAATTCCGTCAGTCACCCTGACCGGAACTGTCCAGGACTGGCAGAATGTGCTGGACAAGACAACAAAACTGCAGGAAATGGGCGCAGGCAGCTGGGCACAGGACCTCATCCCCATTCTGGAACAGTTCCTGGAAGCGGCCAAAGGCTATCCGGACCGTGCTTTCTGGCAGGACATGGTAATGGTGAATACTCCGGAACGTCTGCGTGGTGGAGCATGTTCAATGGACCAGCCTACCCTGCTGGACGGCTGGTTCCTCAAACTTCTGCCCTTTGACAAGAACGGCAACCGCACCCCGTCAAAAGTGCCTCACACATCAGATGATTTCCCGACCGAAATGGCATCGGTCCCGGCAAAATACATTGAAGTCAACCCCATGACAGGCAAAATCGACAACACTGTCGACCTGAAGATCTCCGGAGGAATTGCAGGCTACACTGCCGATGAAGAGACAGGCTGCATATCGTTCCATATAGGCTGGACTGTTAACAAGTCCGATGTAACCTCCCTGACCGACAAGCTCAAGGACAATCCGAACGACCAAATTACCCTGCGTGTCAGCGAAATCCCCGAAGAACTGAAGGACATAGATCACTTCTCGGCAACTCTGGACCTGTATTTTACGGGCAAGATAGTGATTCCGGAGTGGCTTACTCCCGATAAGATTGAAAACAGCCTGATAGTCCACGGCGAGATAAGCGCATCGGAAAAGAAAGCCCTGCAAGAGCGCTTCGGCGACCGCATAATCTTCAAGAAATGATTTGCCGGACCGGCGGAATCATTTGAGCCACTGCGAATCAAGGAACTCAAGGCGGACCTTGAACCAGTCTTTCAAGGTCTGGATTTCCTGAGAGTAACTTGAGACGCGGTAGGCGGCGAACATTCCGATCATGCCTCCGCCGCCGAAGCCACCAAAACCGCCACCAAAGCCACCGAAACCGCCAGGGCCTCCAAAGCCCATCTGGCCATTACCGGAATTGGAATGGCTGGAATTGCTTTCGGGAACAAGAAGATCGGTGTAGAGTGCATACTGACGTTGCTGCGACTCTTCCAGAAGAGCCGCCTGACTGTCAATGAATCTGTAAATGTTGTCAAGACTGAGAACCGTCCTGCGCAGTTCGGTATAGCGGGTTCTGACCTTATCCACGAATGCCGGGTCTTCCATGAGACGTTTCCATAGTGCAGGAGTCGGTTGGGTTTCGCCGCCCTCATAGACCCATGCCTTCACATTGTCCGCATTGCTGAAATTGCAGTTGCCGTATGCCAGATTGTAGTCCCAGACCGAGCCTGCGTGCAGTTTGCCGCCGGTTCCGTCAGCATTCTGCTTTTTCTTGAAGAAATAGGCGCTGCGCTTCAGGCCATCGGCATTCAGGCTCACTTCAGTGTGAATCAGGTAATCGACAAATGACTGGACGCTGATGTATTTTGCGTATCCTTTCTCCGGGTCCGCGAAATCAGGTCCCTGGATTGCGGCCTCAGTTTCGTGTATGTAGTTTTCAATGTAACGGCGCTGGCTGTCAGTAATCTTATCCTTCTTTGGTGTGCGGATTGTCCAGACAACCGGGTTGGTGACACGATTCTGCTGCGAATCAGAACCGCCGAAACCGAAACGCCCGCCAAAATCACCTAACGCTCCAAAGCCGCCCATTCCACCAAAGCCGTCCATTCCGAAGCCACCGAAGCCGCCCATTCCACCAAAGCCGCCCATACCGCCGAATGCGCCGCCGGCCTTCATCACGCCCGATACTTTCGAAGTGAAAGTCAGGTCTTCGGCATCATGGGCATCGACACGCAGAATGTAGCCACCGGTCAGCTCCACACCTTCGTTGTCATCGGCCTTCAACTTGGCTATGTCCAGTCTGTCCTTGCCGCGCTTGATCGTCTCGGTCAGAGTATATACGCCCTGATATCTGCCGTCAATGACCAGTTCGACCATGCGGGTACGCGGTCCCCAGTGCCCCATCTGAGTCCACATGTCATAGGCCAGCGCATTACGCATCATGGAGATGTCATTGTATGGTGCCACCAGTGCCCAATCGTTATCGGCCGGCATGCCCAGAAGTCCGGCATTGACCGATTTCCCTTGACTGTCCTGAAGTTCCAGAGTAAAGCTCTTCTGCTCGAAACTGAGCGAACTTTCACCACGCAGCTTTATTCCAATGGGACCATTGTAGCCGTTTGACTTGTCATTTATTTTATTCCTGCCACTCTTATTGTCAATAACTTTCATTTTGGCCGGTGACTTGCTGCCGTTGCCGATTGCCTTGCCATCGGTCTCTATTACTATGATTGGCAGGTTGGACGATTCAAGTTCAACGTTACCGCGTGTCTGCGATGCCTGGAATGACATACCCATTCCAAAGCCACCGAAACCGCCACCAAAACCTCCGCCGAAGCCACCTTCATCACCAAAACCGAAACCGCCGCCGAAACCGCCCATGAACTGGGCTGAAGCTCCGGCTGATACCATAATCAATGCTAATGACAATAATTTTCTCATGAAACAACTGATTGAATCACACATACATTATACGATATTTTTATTCATGTTAAATTATGCCAATGAAATTCAAATTATTGTTTTACCTTTGGCAGACAAATCGCAAAACGAATATGAAATCGGCAATCTACGGCGCTGGATCACTTGGAACAATTCTGGGAGCATTCATCACCAAGAACGGTGGTCAGGTTGATTTGTACAACCGCAACACAGCACACATTGAAGCGCTGAAAGCAAAGGGTGCCACAGTCACCGGCACATTGGAATTCAACCAGAAAGTCAATGCTTTCACCACAGACGAACTGTCCGGCCGATACGATATCATATTCCTTATGACCAAACAGCAGGACAACAGGGCCGTAGCCGCCAGACTGAGTGAATTCCTTGCTGACGACGGCGTTATTGTAACACTTCAGAACGGCATTCCGGAACTGCTTCTGGGAGAGGTTGTCGGCAATGAGCGTGTGCTTGGATGCACCGTCGCATGGGGAGCCACAATGCAGGGCCCCGGAGTGTGCGAACTGACCAGTTCCCCCGACAGTCTCACGTTCTCCCTTGGTTCTCTTACCGGCAGGCCCAACCGTCATCTGGACGATGTCAAGGCACTTCTGGAACTGATGGGACCAGTTGAACTGGATGACAACTTCATAGGCACGCGCTGGAGCAAGCTGCTCATCAACGCCGCTTTCTCCGGAATGAGCGCAGTGTGCGGAACCACTTTCGGCCAGGCCGCCAAAGACAAGGGCTCCCGCAGAATAGTCCAGGCACTTATAAAGGAATGCATTGACGTGTGCAAGGCCGGCAACATACGCATACAGCCGGTCCAGGGAAAGGACATAGTAAAACTGCTTGACTACAGCAATCCCATAAAGAAGGCGCTGTCATTCGCCATCATCCCCATAGCCATCAGAAAGCATGCCCTACTCAAGGCAAGCATGCTTCAGGACATCGAGAAAGGCAAGAAATGTGAGGTCGATGCCATAAACGGTGTGGTATGCGACTTTGGCCGCAAGGTTGGATGCCCCACCCCGATGAACGACAATGTCGTGGAGATAATCCACCGCATCGAAGCCGGAGAACTGAAACCGTCATTCGACAACGTCCGCCTGTTCTGACCGTACCATTATACGCTGATTCACTTATTCCGGACCGGACGCACCGGCTGGCCGTAGTAGATATACGACGAACGAATACGGGCAGGAATATCATTATTCAGTGTGATATCCAGTCCGATGGCAACAGTAAACCAGCTTTCATCGGTTGATGAAGACCAGTAGCTGCATCCACCCCATCGGTCGTCTTTAATCAGACTGCCAAAGTCATAGCCGAGGACGCGACTGACAAAAGGAAGGAAAATGCTGCGGCCTTCATAA
The DNA here is from genome assembly GCA_045640065.1 of Bacteroidaceae bacterium. Taxonomy (GTDB): domain Bacteria; phylum Bacteroidota; class Bacteroidia; order Bacteroidales; family Bacteroidaceae; genus Colenecus. Next base: position 15,649 of record JAZUEH010000021.1, on the reverse strand, counting down.
CCGCTGACATTTGATGTAACAAGACAGCCCTCAACATTGCCGTTTTCAGATACGGTCCAGGTACAGCTGTCCAGAAGCTCCTGCCATTCAGATTCAGTGGGAATCCTCCATTCCGGGCCAAGACTGGCCGTTGCAGCATCATAGTCCGGCATCAGAACTGAATCCTGCAGTTCCGGATATTTATAACGGTCGAGATTAGTATAATTGAATTTCGGAGAGGTCTCGCCCCAGGCAAACAGTTCGCCACTTTCAGCCGGACAGGATGCCCCGATGTTAGATGTGGCCCAAAGGACGCTCAAGCCCAGATCCACATATTCACATTCAGGAATGTCATCAATATTCACGGCATTTTCAATTGCCGGTTTCCTGCCCGGAACAGTTCTGACGCACCGCATCGGCACCTTTTCATCATTGTACCATGACGACAAACCGGTGTTTCCTTCGCCGTCCATACAGAACATTTCACCTTTGCCGAAACGGAAAACTGCCATTTCCTCATTGTCCAGTTCAACATAACTGTCCAGAGAACTGTTCAGCGGGTTCCACAGATGGGGTGACTCCATTGCTCCGGAAATGGGAAACACCAGTTCGGCATCTTCAAATCCGGGCATGCCTCCTGTCACTATCCAGCCGCGGCCATCCTCAAATTGCCAGTTGCAGGTGCGCAGCAGTTCGTACATTTCGTCATCCGTGGGAATTCGCCATCCATCGGCCAGTTTACCCTCAACGATATTTGCATTCACATAATCATAATAGGCTCCGGGCTCATCTGGAGCGAACGCTCCAATATTGCATGCGGCCCACTCCACACTCAGCCCCAGATCTACTGCCGGCATGCCTGTGTCTATGACCGTAACCGTACATTCCGCCCTTTTCGAGCCGATGAACGCACTGACGCGGCATCGGCCTGCACCTACTCCCACTATTTCGCCATACTCAGTGACAAATGCCACGCTCGTGTCGGAACTTTCCCAGCAGAAGGACCTGTTATAGACTGTTCCTTCCGGCAGGCGTTCCGGAATGAAATGTGCCGATGGAATGTATTTGCCGTAAAGACCAAGAGTTATGCTGTCAGCTGACATTCTGATACTGTCAAAATCACTTTCCTTAAGTCTGGTGACTCCACGGACACATTCGCCTGAAATACGCGGATTACCGTGAGTTCTGCTAAAGTCAGGTCCTTTATCAATGTCAAATTCAAGATGGATTCCATGTTGTCCGTTGACTGACGAGCTCCACAGATTGACCATTTCGCCTACTTCAACCGGTTCCTCACCATCGATATAACCTGTTGCCGGAATGAATATGCTGCGGTCTTCCAGTCCGGGCATAAAACCGCTCAGCTTCACACCCGGAGTGCCGCATGAATCAGTCCATTCCCAGTTGCAGCATTCCAGTTCGCAGATGTCCAAAACGTCCGGAAGGCGCCAGTCCTCACCAAGATGGGCACGTACGGCATCATCTTCCGGCTGTACCGGAATCCGGTCATATTTGAAAAGCTGATTTTTTGAACCCAGTGAATAGTTGTTCCAGTCAAACCAGGTCTTTGGGACGGTCTCGCCGAAAGCAAAGCGGTATCCTGTTTCAGTGGCACTTGAGGCACCCAGATTTCTGACCGCCCAGCGCATTGTAAGGCCAAGATCGACTGATTCCATCTCCACATCCATTACGCGCACTCTGCATGCGGTCTTCCTGTCCAGAACCTGGGCGGTTATCGTGGCCGTACCGGAAGAAAGTGCGAACACCACGCCATCGGGCGTTACAGAGGCAACGGACGGATTGGACGAACTCCACCGGCAGGCGGCACTCACGCAACGCTCAGTGGAACCCGCCAGCAGTCTGTACGAATAACCCGATTCCAAGTCAAGAGTACGTCCGTCAGCCCGTCCGTCATCCCCTTCCAGATAAAGTCCAAGGCGGCCTGTCTGCCGTCCGTCAACATCCCTTACGGCACGTATGCTCTGACCGACAGTACACAGGTCTGTATGCCACTCGCGTGTGCTGCTGTCAAAATTGTAGGCAAATGCGCTCCTGCTGTTACAGCCGTCCATGGTCCAGTACGATCCGTATTCGTTGACCTGGGCTGTGTGCCCGTTATCCAGGCATCCGGCTGCCGGAATAAACATGCTTCGGCCTTCGAATCCCGGAACGCAGCTGGTCACAATGTAACCTGAGGCACCGTCCCGGTCATCGGTCCAGACAAAGCTGCAGTTGTCCAGCAGTTCGTCCCATTCGCGTTTGGAAGGGGTACGCCAAGGACCTCCCCACTCCATGGCGGCATGATCCTGTCCGTCCCAGATGAAATACGTTCCGGGAGCTGACTGACTGTCGGCACCGACATTGGCATCGGCCCACATCACCGACAGCCCGAGATCTACATAACCGTGTTCCGGAACAGCTGCCGATACAGCCTGTACACCCGCAGTCATCAGCACGTATAAAAGAGTCAAAGTCCTGTTCATTTCACTGAAGTTGAGAAGATGTATGCATTCGGGAAACGTTTCTTCAGGGCTTCGACCTGCTCCTGTGTCATGTCACCGCGTATTGACAGATAGCCGAATTCAATGGAGTCCATCCATTCCGGAATCTCCACTTCGCCAAGGAATTCCAGAGTCAGTTCCCTGATGGCAGTCAGATTCCTGAACGCTTCAGGCACCGATTTGACTTTCAGCCACACACCATCACCCCTTTCGCTCATATTATCCAGCTTTCCAACTGTTTCGCTGTTACCGGAATCCATACGCACAAACCATCCGAGTTTGGGTTTCATGGCGTATGTTTCAGCATCCTGCTCCATTGACACTATTCCGGAACAGAGTTCCATAGGGAATTCTCCAATGACCGCACCGGTAACATTGTCCATAACCAGATACTTGAATGAGGTATTTGATATCTCCGATGCCATCTTGTGGTTTCTGGTCACACTTTTCGGAGTACGGCCATTCTCGTCGAACGGAAGCAGCTTGAGGAACCATCCGTCAAACTCGGTGGGTCTGTCCGGACTGCAGCCCCCGCCACGAATATCACCGGGACGGTATTTCTTGACGATGTTCTGCCAGAAGGCTGTATCAACCTCTCCCCTGCTGGCTGCCACGAACTGCTGCAGAATGGGGTCCAGGTCACTGAACCACCAGTCCATGCCGAAAGCAGACAGTCTGCGGGCCTTTTCCAGCACCTGTTCCCAGTCATGCGTTGTACCCTCAAGCGTGATGTATGGAATGCCGCAGCTGGCATAGAACACTACATATTCAAAATAGGACTTCATAGTTTCCATGAGCGTAGCCTGGGACACAATGCGCTCTGTCGGGCCCGTGGTGCTGAAATCGGCCAGCATGATGTCGGCAATGCCGTTTTGGGTATTGGCACGTATCTGGTCGGCAAAGCCCTGCAGAAGGCTGCTCCAGTCAACCGAATCAGGCATGGAAATCAGGTCATATTTCGATTCCACTACAAGTGCCGCCTTGCCATCATGATCGACGAACAGGTTGCGCACGGCCTCGGGGTCATCATTCACATAATGTGCAAAACCCTGGCAGATGAGCAGCCAGATGACATCGGGCGAAAGCGTGACCGGATAGTGGTAGGCAAACGCGTCAATCATTCCCGAAAAGAATGCAGTCTTTCCATAGCCGCCTACCAGCGTATCTTTCCCGAAACTCGATGCAAGCACATTGTTTCCAACTATGTCGCCCCTGTTTTCAAGAATATTGCCAATGATTCTGTCTCCGCTGTACGCGTATCTCAAAGACTCGGGCTCCGGCAGGTCCAGATCAACGGTAAAGCGTATGCTGCTGTCAGTACGTTCCAGTATCTCGCTTCCCCGTGCCTTTATCTGCGCTTCCCTGAACTTGCGCTGACGCTCAACATTTCCCGTTACAATAAGGTCCGCACGCCTGCCGGCACGCCTGAAAAGCTGGGCATCGGCCTTTACCGAAAATCCTGCCAGCACCATCACTCCAAGAGCCACTCTCACAAATTGTCTGAACTGTCTCATAACGCTGTGTCGTTTTGCTGTTTCACCAATGCAAAATTACGGCAGTTTTACCTCATGACCAAGAGATTTTCAGTTTCCGCATTCTTCACTCGATTTTCCAACCACTTGATAATAAAGGAATTAAGAGCAGCATCAGACAAAAGATTCTTCACATAACAGATCTGTCGCCAAAAATGGGTTCTGCCAAACAGCGTGTAGAACGGATTCATGAAACCCACCACCCCAAATTTAGCCTTTGGGGTGCGTCAGGAAGCCTGTATGGAACATTTCATGCACCCAGTTTTGGCAGAAGGGATCAGGGAACAGAAATCAGGGATCTGGGACAAAAAATCAGGACTCAGGAACGGTCTGATTTGATACGGACTGCTGTTTCTCCTGTGCGCTCTGCTGCCTGCTGCCCTGCTTGCGCCACTTCTCGCGGGCCAGCTGCTGCATATCGACCACAACGTCGCGCTCGTCAACGATTTCGTCGCCCAGGATGGTCTCGATAACGTCCTCCATGGTCAGAATGCCCTGGAATGAACCGTATTCGTCAATGATTATGGAAATCTGCTCCTTGCGCTCAACCATCTCGTCCCAGATCACGTCAAGCGGGGTCTCCTCCTGGAAAGCGGGAACATCGCGGCGGATATCGGCCAGACGGGCATCGAACTTGTCCTCGGCCATAAGCTGGAGAGCATCCATGCGGAGTATGTATCCGGTAATGTATTCGTCATTGTTGGCATAGACCGGTATCCGGCTGTGGTGCAGGAAACGGCGGTCACGATAGAATGACTTTATGCTCATGGATTCAGGAGCAATGGCAGCCACGACACGCGGCGTCATGGCCTGCGCGGCTGTGAGCTCGTCAATGTTTATCAGATTCTGGATGATTTCGTTCTCGTCCTCGTCAAGTTCGCCCGACTCCACGGCGACATCGGCCATAGCACCGACCTCTTCACGCGAGACAGCGGTTTCAGACGTTTTCGGAGTGAACATTTTCTGCAGCTTCTCAATGCACCACACAAGCGGATACATTATGAATATGAGCGCCTCTATCGACTTGACAGCAAAGCCCATGAGCGATTTCCAATGGCTTGTGCCAAGAGTCTTCGGGATTATCTCCGAGAAGACCAGAATGAGAATTGTAGTAACTGCCGATACCAGTCCGAACCATTCCGAGCCGAAAACCAATGTGGCCTGACGTCCCACACCTGCTGCTCCGATCGTGTTGGCTATGGTGTTCAGGGCAAGAATTGCGGCAATGGGTCTGGAGGAATCGGTCTTGAAGGCTTTCATCCTGGTGGCAGGCCTGTAACCCTCGTCCTCGCGCATTGTGATATATGACAGCGGAGTGCTCATAAGCGTTGCCTCCAGCACCGAGCACAGGAACGAGATGGCCATTGCGCCAAACAGGAAAATGAACAGAAGTCCCATAACTGCCTGCAAAGTTAATGCATTTTTGGAACAGGCATACCTATTATGACGGTACTATTTGGGAGTATGGTCCAAAGTCGGTAGTTTTGTGGTATGAAAAGGATTGGCCAATACATTCACATTCTGATTGCGGTACTGCTGCTGACCGCATGCGGAAAGAAGTTCAATCTGCCGGGCGATGACACATGGTACAAGGCCAGATACAAGGGAACTGACTATTATTTCATGACCCACAATGATACGGCGGCCATATATTCGCCATCCAAGGCCGACACGGACGGAATCGCCGCCCCCGACAGCATGGCATATCAGATCAGAGGAAAGCGTATTGTCATAACGCACTTGGGCCATGGTCAGAAGAATACTGGAAAAATAAACGTCCGTACTGGAAAAATATCGTTCGAACCATATGTCGAACCGGTTTTCGTGGAATCGGACTACAGGTTCATGCGTGAACCGTACCTTGAGACGAAAGACTCCGCGGACCTTGTTTACGGTCATGCAAGAGGTTACTGGACTTCCATGCCCGGAGTGGAATCGGACATCACAAGAATCTTCACCCAAGGCGTTCTGAACAGTTTCAGCCAAAGGAATCTTGAGCTTACGCTGGACCTTTGCCGTCCGGTTGACACCAGAGAGAAGCATCCGCTCATCCTGTTCATCCATGGCGGAGCATTCTATTTCGGAGACAAGAAGGACCCTGTCTTTGTCGATTTATGCCACCATTTCGCCTCTATGGGCTACGTGACCGCCAGCATGAACTACCGCATGGGCTTCCACATAGGAAAGGCCGATATTGAGCGTGCCGGTTATGCCGCCGCCCAGGACGCGCACGCAGCCATGCGCTGGCTGGTCTCCAAAGCCGATGAGCTGGGCATAGACACCGACTGGCTTTTCGTGGCCGGCTCCAGTTCCGGCAGCATAACTTCATTGAACATGGTATTCATGAACGATGCACAGCGACCTGAATCCACCCGGGGACACAAGAAGCTCATCGGGGCCGATCTGGAAGACATGGGTCCCATTGACCATGCTGACAATGATCTGACGGACAAGTTCAAGATACGCGCCATAGCCAACATGTGGGGAGCTGTGAGCACGCTGGACATGCTGGAAAACTCAAAGACTTCAATAATATCGTTCCACGGAGATGCAGACCAGATTGTCCCGTTCGGCAAGGGCTATCCGTTCAACATTGCAGGTAATTTCATTGCCAGCGGTCTGGCCGATGTCATGTACGGTTCCGAGAGCATTCATGACAAGGCCCGTGAACTAGGACTGAGAAGTGAATTCCACCCCTACCCCGGCGAAGGCCATGCCTTCAACACAAACCGTGATGACAAGCAGCCGAACAGCAACCACTATGCCATACGCAGTGACATGACCCGTTTCTTCTATGAGGAGCGTGTTCCGCAACAGGCCGTTATCGAGAATCTGGGCGGAGGACATTTCAGTGTGTCCGGACCGGTAGACGGCAACATCTCATGGAAGGTCCAGGGCGGACTCATTGTCAGTCACAAGGGCTCTGAAGCCCAGATCCTGTGGCTGAAAGGCCAGGAGCACAGCCTTAAGGCAAGCGGCCAGTACGAATCCGGCCCGGGTTTCCTGACCTCAACCCAGCTCCCTTGAAAATGGCTTGAAGTTGTTGCTGTTTGCCGAATCTGTAATGGCAAACACTATCTTTCTGAAACGTCCCTGAAACTCCGCTTCGTCAAGGACCAGGTGGAACAGGCGTGCCATCTGGGCGGGAGGTGTACAGAATGCGCCGCATCCCAATGCTCCCAGCACCAGGCTGTCATGGCCTTTCAGTGCTCCTATGCGCAGAATGGTACGGATTTTCTCCATGATAATCTCACTGTCAGAGCTGGAAATCATGCCGTCAACCAGCATGCTGTGCCCGTGTTTCGGGTTGAAATTCAACGATGCCACCGAAATTACAGCCGCACGGAACGGATTGTCCAGAAGCACATAACCCTCATCGCGCGAACCTCGGAAGAACGTGATTCCCGGACTGTAAATGCCACCGCATGTGTTGTCCATGGGATATCGTTCTACCCTGCGTCCGACCCCGACCATCTGAGCCAGATCGCCATGTCTGCCGCCTGTAAGCGAAAACTGGTAAAGCGAAACAGCCAGTGTGCTGCGACGGCAAAGATCCTCTTCCTGAGCACCCGACCCGTCCAAAACCCCGCCACCGGGATGATACAGGCTGGCCATGTTCAACAGGGCCGGGTCCATTCCCTGCTCCACCAGAGCCCTGGCAGCCAGGATGCAGTCCTCATTGATAACCTCGACATCGGTCTCCACTTTGGCATAATCGGATGTCAATTGAATAGGTTCGCGGAACATCTGAGCCCCGGGAACATATTCCGCACGCAATGGCAGCGTGACAACCGTTTCCGATTCCGTCCGGTACGCTCCGTCACGGAAAATCTCCAGATTGTGACGGAAAACCTTCTGCAACATGGGGCGTGAATCACCGTTCCTTGTACTTGTGGCCTTGTACCATCCGCAAAGCCAGATATTCGAATTCCAGGTCTGTGCATGTAACATGCTGCAAAGGTAACCACTTATTCAAAAAATTAGCCGGCCAATACCAATATTTCAATAAAAAAATTTTGTTGAGTAAATAAAATCTCTTTTCTTTGCATCAGAATCATACACCCGATCAACTATGAGAAGACTTACAGGAAAGGAAAAGACAATCATGGAATATTACTGGACTTACGGCAAAATGTTCATCAAGGAACTGCAGGAAAAGTACCCTGAGCCCAAGCCCACCACAAATACCCTGTCCAATCAGGTCCGCACACTGCAGGCCGACGGTTTCATTGACCACAAGCCTTATGGTACCAACTTCCAGTATTTCCCCATTGTCAGCCGCGAGGATTACAGCAAGTTCGGAATCCACGGCATCGTTGAGGAATTTTTCAGCAGTTCGTATTCACGTGTGGTCATGTCATTCCTTAAAGATGAGAAAATCTCAGTCGACGAACTGAAAAAGATCATTGAAATAAAGGAGAACGGAAAACTCTAGACAACATGTTCCTGACCTACATACTGAAAGCATCGGCGTTGACGGCAGTATTCACACTGCTGTACCACCTGCTCATGCGGAAGGACACCTTCCACCGCATTGGACGTGCAGTGCTGGTGTCATCTCTGGCTATTGCTTACATTCTTCCATTATGCAGGATCACAAGACATGTTGAGATTGAGGCTCACACCGCCACAGTGGAACAGGCGGTCATATCCGATGCAGCAGACATAGTGAATTCCATTGCGCCGTCAGTTGCCGTAACATCGGATTCTGACGTGACGGCAGAACCTGCCGACCGGGAAACCTCCGGCTGGTTCCTTGTGCTCCTGACGGCATACCTTGCCGGAGCGGCATTCCTGATATGCCGCATCGCGGTCTCGATAATGCGCGTACGTTCCATTTTAGGAAAGTGCACAAAGACCAGCAGCGACAATGGCATTACGGTTCTTGAATCGGATGGTGACATACAGCCGTTCAGCTGGATGAATTACATAGTGCTTCCGTCCGGCAAATCCGCTGACAGTGCCATAATCGCCCATGAGAAGGCGCACGTGGCCATGCGCCATTCACATGAGCTGCTGCTGGTTGACATCCTGTCCATACCGCAGTGGTTCAACCCCGCCATTTGGCTGTTGCGCCGTGACCTGTGCCGTCTCCACGAGTTCGAGGCCGATGCCTGCGTGCTTGCATCGGGCTTTGACAGCGGGCATTATCAGAACGTACTGATTGGATTCGCATCGGCCACAATGACCATTCCATACACCAACAGTTTCCGTTCAAGCAACCTCAAGGACAGGATTCTGATGATAAACCGCCGCACCTCCAAACCGCTGGCCGTGCTCAAACTGGCATACCTTCCGGCTGTCATTACGGTCTGGCTGACGCTCACCGCCATGACCGTCTACGTTGAAAGACCATCCTCACTGCTGACGGTTGACTTGAACAGGCAGGTTCCACTTGACGACATTGGACGCCAACATATAGCCCACCAACTGGCCTACCCCGAAGATGGTTGCGACTGGGGGTTCTATGTCACACCTGTGCATGGCAGGGAGTACAGCATCTCACAGATCCGCAGAAACGGCAATTGCATGCTTATACTGAAACGCCCGGAAAACGGAATCTACCGCAGCAATACTGAAATCAGGGTCCTCTGCGATTCCATTCAGGCCGATGCAGCCATTGCCGCCAGACTGGCAGAACTGGCAGCAGCAGCCAACACGTATCTGGGCATAGCCGATGCGTCCGCCAGCAACGTCACAGTCGATCTTGTCCAGTTCATGGGTGACCAGTACCGCTACATCTGCAATGACCGGTACGGCGACAATTCTTACAAGCGCAGGGATGTCCGCCCCAGTGCCGGATTCAGCAGTTTCATTGCCCTCCTCGATGCCGTCTCGCAGGCTGTAGCCGACAATGACAGAAGCCGTCTGAACAGCCTCATGGCCAATGCAGCGGCCATTACAGTGGAATTGTCAGCAAGGACCGCCACCGTCAGCCCACAAATCCATGACATGATACAGGACAATCCGTCCGACAATATTATCATTGCCAGGACAGACACCGATCAGGCGGAACAGCTCTCTTTCAGGCTGGTGAATACCGGGAACAACATTCTCGTCATTGCTTTTTAAAAAAAATTCATATATTTACGCCCGATGCACTGTTGCTCTGTCAAATTAATTCAAATTGTCAGAAATGAAGAAAATACTCCTGCTGCTGTCAATTCCAGCATTTTTCCTGCTTGCAGGCTGCGTCAGGCAGACTCCTGACGGTCCCGATGATCCCGGCAACAATGGAGGCGATATCGAAGAGGACAAGCCGTTCTTCACTGCGGACATACCGGCCGAATACAACACCACCTGCCCGGAGCAGGGAAGGAATTTCCAGATAAGGACCAACATCTCCGACTGGACCGCCAGCAGCGATGCCGACTGGTGCCGGACCAATATCATCAAGGGCGAAGACTACGGATACGAGCTTGACATAATTGTGGACGAATTCGCTCCGCGCACTGACAACGGAGATTACGACTATTGTCAGCCTCGTGTCTGCACCGTCACGATAAAGGCCGGAAGCACATACAGCCATACGTTGACTGTCCGTCAGGAGAGCCGCGTGATCATGTCCACCGATCTATACGGCAAATCTGTGTTTCTGGATCCGGCAGGCGAGACCATACAAATGTTCATCCGTACCAACTGCATAAGCTGGACTCCCTCTTCCGATGCTGACTGGCTCAGCGTCAAACGGATAGACAATGCGACACTGGAGCTCAGCTCCACCGCACGCAAGGACTCCGACATGGCCAGGAAGGCCACGGTAACAGTGGTTTCCGACCTCGACTCGTACACCAGTACATCACGCACATCATTCACCGTCGCCGATGCCGATGCCGTCCTTTCCGGAGATGACTACGGCTATGGTGACCATATAGACTGGGACTGAAAAATTGATGACTATGAAAAAAGACATATTGATTCTTTGCGCCTTGTCGCTGCTCTGCTCCTGCATGAGGCAGGATGAGACCGGGAGCCAGGTTACCAGAGCGAACTCGCTTACCGCCGTCATAAGCGACAACTCCACCAGAGCCATATTGATTGACAATCCCGGAGTGAAGGTGGAATCCTTCTGGGAAGACGGAGACGCCATCGGCATATTCGGAGCGGGCGCTGCAAATACGCTCCTGAGTATAACTGCTGCAGATATTTCTGAGGATGGCAAGACTGCTGAATTCAAGTCCTCGGCCAACATTCCTGCAGGTGATCTCATTGCCCTGTCACCATATTCGGCCGATGCCACTGATAACGGCACGGAGATCTCATTCACATTCCCGGCAGTACAGCATCTCGCAAGCGGACATGGCGTACCGCAGGCCGATCCTGAATCCAACATAATGGTTGGACGCGGCAGCCGTACCACAGGCGTGAAGTTCACCAATGTGATGTCCATCCTGAAAACCGGAATGTGCTTCGATCAGGCGACCGTGCTGCGCAGCATCGAGTTCCGCGACCTGAGCGGCAGCAGCGTAAGCGGCCAGGCCGTCATAAAATGGTCCGACGACACTCCGACAGCCGAGTTTGCGGGTCAAGGCGGCATCATTACCCTCGATCTTGGCGAGGAAGGGCTGACCCTTGAAGCAGGGGAAGTCAGGCCGTTCTACCTGATAGTGCCGGCGCGCAACTACACCAAGGGCTTCGAGATCACATTCGTAACCAAGGAAGGAGAGCGCATCGTAAAGGTATCTGGAACAAAGATGGGAAAGGAACTCTGCAGCGGAGTGCTCTACACCGTGGGTGACATCGACAGCCAGCGGCAGATTCCGGGCGCAAAGTCCACGCTGAAGTCGAATGCCACCGTGATGACCGCTGACAAGCTGGACCTCATCCAGATCACAAAAATATCGAGCAGCCCCATTTACACGGACGGCCAGTATCTCGAAGGCCCATCCGGCAGGATATATGCCCCCGAAGTGACGGCAATAGTACACCGCGATCTTCAGCCGGCAGTGGGAAACTGGATGCTGTTCGACCAATATACCAGCGACATGCCGAAAGGCGCGCTGTTGAAGATAAAGAGCTGCAAGCAGCTGGATACGGACCATTTCGAGATCTGGGCGGTGTCGGATCCGGATGTGGCCGCTCCTTTCGAGGAACTCGTGGCCGGTACACCGCTGTATGACGAAGCCGGCAATGAACTTGAAAACGGCGGCTTCGAGATAGACGCAAGCCAGATTGAGAGCATTGTGGACCGTTTGGGCAATCCTGTGGAATTCAGTCTGAACAGCAACGGAGACCTGATTTTCGACGGAAATACCACCAGCAAGTTGCTCGGAACCAGGGCTGCGGTGAAACACACCTTCACTACCCCAAGCCTCAGCAAGACCCTCGAGGGGCGCGGTTGCGAGATGACTATCGGCGCCAGAATGAACCTCGGAATGAAGGCGGCACTCGGTATTGTGCATGGCGAGTTCCAGTATATCCATATGGTCTGCAATCCGAAGATCGAGATCAACGCTTCATTCTCCCTCAAGGGCGAGGCCTATCTGGAGGAAAGTTTCCATTTCATCACCCTTAAGTTCACCCCAATCATCGTGGCTCCGGGTTTCGTATGTATCCCACAACTGGAGATATGGGGCAAGTTGGGCGTCGGGGGAGAACTGGAATTCCAGACCAGCCTCACATATACAAAGGATCTGGGCAGCTTCGGACTGTCATACAACAAGGGTGACGGTATCACGGTACGTCATTCGCTGGAGCCGAATTCGTCCGATGATGTAAGCCCGTTCGTGCCTCAGATAGGTGGTCTCACTGGCAGCATCAACGCCGTTCCAGGCTTGGAGTTCAGGCCTGGAATCAGCGTCTATGGCCTGCTGTCGTGCGGAGTCAAATGCGACTGCACCCTGAAGTTCGGCTTGATCAGCAATGGTACCTATCTCGGCAGGAAGTTCGCCCTGACACCGGAAGTGGAGCTTTCTCCGTATATCTACAGTCTGGGCGGCATCCTGAACAAAACATTCAACTCCATGGCGAAAATCCAGTGTGACCCTGTATGGGAAAAATATATCACACCGAAATGCAAGATCAACTTCTCGAAGACGAACTTCTCGGTTTCCAGCGATGCATATATGATGGATATTGGCGACATGGCTATCGTGACCAAGGTGCCGACTTCCGCAACCGGTATTGACTACGACATCACTCTTACGGGAGATGCTTTCTCGAATTTTACGCTCGGCATCAAGTACTGGGATGCAAGCGATGTCAAATATTCGCCGTGGATGGACGATTCTTTTACAGTCGATCAGTGGAAAGCTGCCGGCCTTGAAGGAGTCGGCCTGTGGCTTGGATCTCTTACGGGAGAACCTGTCGGCCTGACTGAGGCAGGAACCGAGATACTCGGGACATACGAGGCGGGAACCGAAGAGATGAAGTTCTCAGGCTCTGTCAACCATGCTTTCGCGAACAACTCCGCTCACGGATACTCGTTCTTCATCCAGCAGGGTGACGAGATCCTGGACATAGGGTACGGCTCTTCCAACCACCCATATAACGTATTCGCCGTCTACTGGCCGAACCGTTCGAACGGCATGCCGTACCAGGAAACAGATTAATGGTTTTTCACTCACATCCAACAAATGGAAAAGCCTCACCTTCAGCCAAGCAAATACACGGCATAATCGCCTCAATTCTCCTGTTTCTTAATTTTGACCTTGCCAATAGCCAGAATCACGTCAAACTCATTGGTGAAGTCATTGATATATCGTATATCTGCGATATATTGGTGTGAATTTTGATAGATATATTGTATTTCCAAATATATTATCTACATTCGCGCTAAATATATAAGTTGCGAATTATGAATACTGCAGCAGTTCAGACAAGAAGAAAGAACATCGACATCCGCGAAGATGTATACCGATTTCTTTCCATCAAGGCAGCCGCGTCCGGCACGAACCTCAAGAACTATATTGAAGCACTTCTGGAGAAGGAAGTGGAAGACATGGACGAGGCGGCAACCTACCAGTATCTGTGCAATGTCCGTCCTGACGGAGACGTTGAGCTTTCCGAAGAAGAGACAAAGGACTTTGAGAACTGGTTGGGACTATGAAGACGAAGTACTCGAAGGGTTTTGAGAAATCAGTCCGCAAGTTGTCGGGCAAAACGCTGAATTCCATCAGGAACACGATCCTTGAGGTCAAGAATGCGTCATGTCTGGATGAGATCAGCGACTGCAAGAAGCTTGTCGGCTATGACAACGTCTACCGCATCCGAATCGGAAGCCTCCGTGCATTCTTCATCTTCCACATACAGATTATCGATGACTGTGTGTTCTTCAAATACCTTGTCCCGAGAGGCGAAGCCTATGACAAGAAATATAAGGAGAAACTGAGGGAGGATGACAAATAGATGTAGCAGGTGTAAAACACATACACCACAATTCCATCTTTACGGATACCATCTTTCCTGATAATGTCTTATCTTTGCAGGCGCATAAGGAAATGTACCTGGGGCTGTTTGGCTTTGACAGCGGGCAGGAAAGGTATGTAAGCAGGCAGTGCGCTGAAGGTCAGCACTATAAAACGATTTTCAAAAATTATCTGGCAACAACAATTATGCTTTCGCTGCTTGATTGAAGTATAGTAGATCAGCTTAATCCCGATACAAGGTGTTGGGACGAGACATCACCCGGAAGCCGACTCCCCGAGGCTCGTCGATACGGTGGTGCAGTCAAATCAGGGATAGCCGCAGTCAGCTTCGTGGCTGGGGCGAAACTTCAGAAGCTAAGGACCGGACCGGATGGCTGTAGTCAAGTTCTCTCCCTACAATCCAAATACAGCTAAGCCTGTAGAAAGCATATTGTTCCCCTGTTTGGACGAGGGTTCGACTCCCTCCAGCTCCACTGAATTCAAAAAGGAAACCGCGTTTCGGATACTTGTAGCGCGGTTTTTGCATTCCAAATGGCTTTTCATTGTGGCAAGACCCGAAACAGGATCACCCGAAAAGTGTGGGGGACAGAAGTCACATTGCCAAACAGGGCTTTGAATACATCATGCAAAAACGCCACGCAGTGGAGATGAATCAAAAACACTCCTCACTCATCACCTTTTCACCTAAGCGTCAGTCTATCAGTGGTTTAAGTGGTGATGAGTGCTTTATGTCTCATCACCTCTCATCACGACTTGTCACCGGTGTCTCACCGTTCATGCGTTATGCCGGTTACCTTTCCATCCGTAGTTTTTGTTATTTCAAGTCCTGAAATGAGATGGACTGCACGATGTCTTCCGTGATGTTCACCGGGAATGGTGATGCACGGGTAACGGACGGGTGATGAGTCAAAAAGCACTCATCACCTTGTAACGTATTTATGTACAATCAGTTACAGCCATTGGTGATGAGTGAGGAGTGTTTTCATTTCGTCTGCACTAAAATACGTTATGCCGATTAACTTTCCAGCCGTAGTTTTTGTCATTACAAGTCTTGTAATGATCATTACAAGTCTTGTAATAATCATTTCAAGACTTGTAATAAGATTTATTGCACGATGTCTTCTGTGATCTTTCACTTGAAACGGGGCGCAAGGATGTTGGGAAGGGTGACAGGTGACAGGTGTTTTTGGGCCTGTCACCTTCCCCACATCCATCACGCAAAACCTGTATTCAAAATGATATCTGAAATCAGCAATCCCAACTATATTTC
>JAZUEH010000020.1:0-3176 GCA_045640065.1 Bacteroidaceae bacterium | reverse complement strand
GTATATGTCTTCTTCATGTTGATTCTTGTTTAATAGTTGTAAACCTTCCGGCCGTTCTTTATTATCAGGCCCTTGCAGCTCTCGTCAACGCGCTGGCCCTGCAGGTTGTAAATTATGTCATCCTGCGGCTGGTCCAATATGGTGGCGGGTATGCCGGTAACGGTGCCGTCATCGAACACCATGCCGAACGAACGGCCTGACGCAAGCTGGCTGCCGGACAGTGTCAGGAATGCCTTGTTGGCGCCGATTGTCCTGCCGGACCAGTTGTAGAAGCCTACACCGTTCTGGCCTAATGACAGGGCATATTGATTAGCACTGAGGGTCATTTCATTGTCAGTGCCAGAAAGTTGGTTGTCTTTGCTCTTGGTTCCCGCATCTGTGGTGTATGACAGATAGGAATCGGGCTGCGCGCCCTTCAGTATCACCGCTTCGTCTGCCGGTATTATGCCGTTGGCTACAGGTGACAGCAGAAGGATGCCATTTTGAGCAACGGCAGTATAGGCGATCATATCACCTGACACCTGATATGCGTTCCTGCCGGAATAGAACGTGGAATAGTAATTTTCCGACTCAGGGTCTTTGTTGGCTTTCACCTCGAGTACTGCCGTCCAGCCCGCTGGGATGTTGCTTACACCGGTTTGGGTCTTGTCCAAAGCATCAGGGCATACAAGGGTGCCTGTTGATGCCACGTCTTCGAGCCAGTTATATGTTGCATAATCTGTCCATTCAGTAAAAGCAACCTTTACATGGTTCAGGTTCTGACATCCCTGGAACATCCCTTCATAGCAACAATCTGCTAAATTCTTAGCATTAAGTGCAGGCGCTTCGGTAAGGCTTGTGCAACCTTTAAACATACGGTAATAGCAATATGATTTCAAATTCGTTGCAGGAAGTGCCGGGGCTTTCTTTAGGCTTGTACACCCATAAAATATGCTTTCATAGCAATATTTTGCCAAATTCATTGCGGGAAGTTCCGGGGCTGAAGTGAGGTTCCTACACCAGATAAACATGCTGTCATAGCAGTTATCTTTCAAGATATCGGCTGGCAGTTCCGGGGCCGATGTCAAGGCTTTGCAATCTTCGAATAACCTACAGAAGCAATACTCAGCAGGTATTTTTTTCGTTTCCACATCACTATCAACAAGCGACATCACGTTACCACTTGCAGCTATTGAGCCACTCATCTTAAACTGATAGTGATTATAGCCATCCGCATAGTCTTTTGAGAATCCGGAAACATCGCTTGCCTGACGTATATTGCGGAAATACACCTTGTCATTAGCTTCCCCAAGCATAATAGTCCCTGTAGTTGTTGATGTTGAGAAGTCAACCGTTTGCCAACTCTCACAATCATCAGTACTGTATTGCAATATAACATCATATGCATCGCCATTCTTTACCAGTTCTACGGTTGAATTGACTGTGTTTGCAGTAAAGCAGAGATAATCTCTGGCGGGTGTTGCCAACGCTTCGAGTGTGATGACGCCCATCACGTAAAGGAAAAATAGTTTGAAACGTAAATTCTTCATTTATTGCGCAATATATTTCTTACCTTTAAATATGTAAACCTGTCCTTTCCGGATGTCCGTTACCTTTTGCCCCTGCAAGTTGTATATCTGCGAATCACCAGTTGTCAATTGCCCATTGTCAATTGTTTCCATTCCTGTCGGCACGTCATCGCCCATAACAACAATATCCATCCTTTCGATTGTTCTAGCCGGATCAGCGTATGGTTCGTATGGATTGTCTTCGCGAGGGTCGATGGTCATCCAGATGCGGAACGGACGAAGGCTGACATCGGTACCCATCTTCTGGAACCTGCCCTCCTTGTTTATTGCATACCAGTTTCCTGGGGTTGCGGTCTGCTCATATATGCCGCCAATGGTATAGGTGTCCTTTGCCGAGTTGATTGTAAACTGCGTTGCATTTGTCTGGTAGAGTGTTGATGTAGTTGTTACGGTCACCTTGCCATCATCCATAGGCCGCACAACATAAGGAGTGTTAGCCTTTACTGTGCCGGCATCCATTTTGAGGAAAGCAACCACGGCATTCCCGTCATTGTCAAGCAATATACCATAAATCTCCGCCACTGCGAGTCCTGCCTGAGCCATGTCTGCCACAGAAACATCAAAAGGTACATACCACCCCTGCCACTTGTCTGCATTTGTAAAGTTGCGAATGTAGATCATGTCAACATTTTCCACATTCTCCAATACCACAATGCTCTTTATGTCGCCCTCGCTCTCATCTATGAAGACTTCACCGTTATCCGGCAAGTTCTGTTCGACTGTAGTGCCATCGGTCTCTGTGATGATAAAGTTTGCATCTTCTTTGATTTCACCCAGCTCTTTAGTCTGATTTGCGTGTCCTCCTTCACCTTCATAGCAATAATCATTCCCACAATCCTTGCAATGCCAGCAGTTGAAGTAGCCGCCATCGCTTCGTGGCAATGTTTCCTCTTCAAAGTTATGGAGTTGGTTCGATGAATGTTCGCACATTGTCTCGTTGTAAAAATAGGAAGAACTATAACTGTTGTAGTAGTTCACAAGAAAGTTGCCTGTTAATACAGGGTATGTGTCCTCTCCTATCTGCTGGCGCCATTTCGTGTCAATCTTGTTGCCGTTCAGTGTCCAGCACGCCTCTCCGCTTGCAAAGTCTTCGGCATCCCTTATGAAGACATTACTGATATATATTATATCAGCATCGTCGCTGAGATTGTACGCTCTGTCACATTTGGGATAAAGTGTCACGCAGTTGCTGACAGAATAGGTATAGTTGGTATTCTTTGACACTGAGCCGCAGATGCCGCCGCACAGATTGGATTCGGCCGATGAAACATTGCCGATATTAAAGCAAGCTGAAACGGACGAAGATTGCCCGCATGAACCGGTCAAGCCGCCTGCGCAACCGCTTGCGCCAATCACTGTCGCACCGTTCCAGCAATTCCCGATCCGTCCGTATGCCAAGTCACCACAGATACCTGCCACATGGCTCTTGCCGCAAAAATAACTGTCCTTGACACCGACATCGTGAATGTAGCCATTATTGTCGGCCATGCCGAAAAGCCCGACAGCCGATATGTTTTCATCATTGAAGTAAAGCCCGCTGATGGTATGACCGCATCCGTTGAACTCGCCACTGAAGCCCTTGCTGGTGTCGGACTCCAGGCCCCAGTT
>JAZUEH010000019.1:0-6443 GCA_045640065.1 Bacteroidaceae bacterium | reverse complement strand
ATTCACTGAATTTGTACTGATGAAACTGATAAGTTGGAACGTCAATGGTCTGAGGGCCGTTGCCGGAAAGGGATTCGACAGTATCTTCAACGGGTTTGATGCCGATTTCTTCTGTCTGCAGGAGACCAAACTTCAGGCGGGGCAGATTGACCTGGAATTTCCCGGCTACAGATCCTACTGGAACTACGCCGACAAGAAGGGTTATTCAGGAACGGCCATCTACAGTCGGCATGAGCCGCTGTCAGTGACATACGGTATGGGAGTCGATGAATACGACCATGAAGGACGTGTCATCACTCTTGAAATGCCGGACTTCTATCTGGTCACAGTCTATACCCCGAATTCCCAGGACGGACTCAAGCGGCTCGACTGGCGCATGGGCTGGGAGGACGAGTTCCGCAAATATCTTGGCGGACTAGCAGCCGGCAAGGATGTGTTCGTGTGCGGTGACATGAATGTGGCACACAATGAAATAGACCTGGCCAATCCTGCCACCAACCATTTCAATGCCGGTTTTTCCGATGAGGAACGTGGAAAGATGACAGAACTGCTGGCATCGGGCTTCAAAGACACATGGAGAGAACTGCATCCCGAAGACGTGAAATACTCCTGGTGGTCCTACCGCATGAAAGCCAGGGAAAGGAACGTAGGTTGGAGAATCGATTATTTTCTGGCATCGGACCACGCCATGAAAAGGGTTCTTGAAGCAGAAATCCATTGCGAGACAATGGGTTCGGACCACTGTCCGGTAGAACTTGTAATTGAATAAACGCCAGAGACCATACAAATGGAAGAGACTATAATGGCATCAGCCCAGCACGTTTTCAACGTCATGGCTTCAAGAGTCAGTGACGAAGAGCTTGAAAAGATCCATCAGGCCTTTTCGCTGGCCGAAGAGGCCCATCGCGACCAGAAGCGCAAGACAGGCGAGCCTTACATTATCCACCCCATAGCCGTTGCCACCATAGCAGCCGAAGAGCTGGAACTCGATGCCAATACCGTCTGTGCGGCATTCCTGCATGACGTAGTCGAAGATACCGACTACACGATTGAAGACATACGCAAGCGTTTCGGCGACGACGTGGCCTTCCTGGTCGATGTGGTTACCAAACGCAAGAAGAGCGCATACCGCAATTCCAAACAGATTGACAACTACAAGCAGATTCTGGAGTCGGTTCACTTTGATGTGCGCGCCCTTCTGGTCAAGCTAAGCGACCGTCTGCACAACATGCGCACCCTTGACAGCATGAAGCCTGACAAGCAGATGAAGATTGCCGGTGAGACCGATTTCTTCTACGCGCCTCTGGCCGGCCGTCTTGGACTGTACTACGTCAAGACCGAGCTTGAAAACCTGTCGTTCAGATTCCGTTGTCCAAGAGAATACGAGATCCTTGAAGGACAGCTCTCCCAGGACCACGAAAGGACAAGGGACTCTGTTCAGGAATTCTGCGACAAAATCGAATCCATAATGGCAGTTGCCGGTATTGAAGCCTTCACACAGGTCCGATACCGTCGCCCATACAGCGTGTGGCGCGACATGAAACGCAACGGGTGCGACTTTTCACACGTCGAATTCAAGCACTACATAAGAATCATCTACAAGCCCATGGAGAGTTGGAATCATCAGGACACCTGCGAAAAGGATACTGCCCTGTTCATTTACTCACTTCTCTCCAAACAGTTCCGCGAACGCCAGGGCAGCATATACAACTACATAGACTACCCGAAAGACAACGGCTATCAGAGTTTCCATGTGAGACTGCTGAACCAGCGCGGTGTCTGGGAGGAACTGCACATTGCTTCGGAACGCATGCACCGTAACGCCAAACTTGGCTGCGTGGTTGAACGTGGCGAAAGCTGGATTGAGCGTTTCCGTCTGGTGCTTGAGAACATTGCCGCCAGCAGCGAAGGTTTTGCCTTCATGGAAGAGCTGGGATCATCGCTCTACAGCGAAGACATCATAGCGTTCACACCACGTGGCAAGGGAATCATTCTTCCACAGGGTGGTACAGCTTTGGACTTTGCCTACGAACTTCATTCCGATATAGGTGACCATGCCCAGTTCGCCCGAGTGAACGGCAAGCTGTGCCCCATCAGCGTGGAACTGCACCGCGGAGACTGCGTAGTCATAGGAACCGACGCATCTGTCCACCCCACCGAAAAATGGCTGGGTTACGTGAATACGGCAAAGGCCAAACGCAGAGTCAGGGAAGCCGTTGAACGCATGACCACCAGTCCTCTGATCCGATGCGGGCACTGCCACCCGCTCCCGGGTGAGGAAGTCATCGGGTTCCGCGGAACGGACGGTCGAATCACAGTCCACAGCCGTAATTGTTCTGAAGCCATAAGACTGGCATCGGAATACGGAGATTCCATTGTCTCAGTACAGTATGAGGATGCCAGCAATATGCTCTTCCCAGTAAGGATAAAGGTGACAGCCATTGACCGCTACCACCTGTTCCGCGACATCATAGACTGTATAGTGGAAGGCCAGCACGTATCGCTTACCCGAATCGAGTCAACCGTCAACGAACAGATAGCCACCTGCCTTCTGGATTTCCCGATCCATTCCCTGCAGCAGCTCGAAAGCACCACCAAGGCCATTTCAGAAATCCGAGGCGTTGACGAAGTCCAGGTCATTGAACGCTGACGCCGCAGCATAGCATAGTTCACACCACTGGCCTCAACATCATCTGAAGCACCGAAATGGCTGTTTCCACATTGGGTATGTCAGTCAACAGCAGACTGCGTTTGCCTGACTCCTCACGCAGACGGCACTGCATGGGATTTTCCGAAGCATACGCCAACACACGTCCGAACGGTTCACTCTGATAATACGGACTGTCCAGATTGGATACGAAGAACAGGCTCATGCGGCCTCCTTTCAGGAAAATGCGTTCTATGCCCAGCTCCCTGGCCATACGACGTAGCGACACAACGCGTATCAGTTCAAGGGCCGGCTGCGGAATATGGCCGAACCGGTCTTCCAGACGTTCCTTGAAGCGTTTGATATCCTGTTCACGTTCCATGCTGTCCAGTTCACGATAAAGAAGAATACGTTCACTCCCATTGGGCACATAGCTGTCCGGAAAGAACATGTCCAGGTCGCTTTCAACGGTACATTCCTCAACATAACCGCTGGCATCGGCCGTTCCGGGCTTACGCTGCTGTGCCTTGAACTCCTCGAGATTCTGAAACTCGCTGGTCTTGAGCTCGTGTATGGCCTCCTTGAGTATCTTCTGATAGGTCTCGTAACCAAGATCGGCAATGAAGCCACTCTGTTCTGCCCCCAGCATATTACCGGCTCCACGGATATCCAGGTCCTGCAGGGCCAGCTGAAGTCCGCTCCCCAGATCACTAAACGATTCAATGGCCTGCAGACGTCTGCGGGAATCCTGCGGCAGGGAACCAAGCGGCGGAGCCAGCAGATAGCAGAACGCCTTGCGGTTGCTTCGGCCCACACGACCACGCATCTGGTGCAGGTCACTCAGACCGAAATTCTGCGCCTGATTGACAATAATCGTATTGGCATTCGGGATATCTATGCCGTTCTCGATAATTGAAGTCGCCACCAGCACATCATAGTCATAGTTCATGAATCCTGTGACAATCTTCTCCAGTTCTTCAGGTTCCATCTGACCATGGCCGATGCAGACTCGTGCGTCTGGCACCTCGCGCTGCACAAGTCCGGCCAGTTCGTCAAGTGACGATATGCGGTTTGATATCAGGAACAACTGACCGTTCCGGCTCATTTCGAAGTTCACGGCCTCACGGATTATGTCGGCGCTGAACTGATGTACCTCGGTCTGAATGGGATAACGGTTTGCAGGGGGTGTCTGGATGACGGACAGGTCACGCGCTCCCATGAGTGAGAACTGCAGCGTACGCGGTATGGGAGTGGCGGTCATTGTCAGAGTATCGACGTTCACCTTCATCTGGCGCAGTTTCTCCTTGACTCCCACTCCGAACTTCTGTTCTTCGTCAATGATGAGCAGTCCCAGATTCTTGAACTTCACTCCCTTTCCAATAAGTTTGTGCGTTCCGACAACAATGTCAATCCTGCCGTTTTCAAGGCCCTCAAGGATAGCACGGGTATCGGCTGCCGATCTTGCACGCGACAGATACTCAACCCTGCACGGGAAATCCTTGAGACGGTCCCTGAACGTCTGGAAATGCTGGAATGCCAGAATGGTGGTCGGCACCAGCACGGCCACCTGACGACTGTCACACACAGCCTTGAAGGCGGCGCGTATGGCAACCTCGGTCTTACCGAAACCTACATCACCGCATACCAGACGGTCCATGGGGCGGGAGCTCTCCATATCGGCCTTCACATCCTGTGTGGCCTTGAGCTGATCCGGAGTATCCTCGTACAGGAAACTGGCCTCAAGCTCGTTCTGCAGATAGCTGTCGGGGCTGAAGGCGAATCCCTTCTCATTCATTCTCTGGGAATAGAGTTTAATAAGATCCCGGGCTATGTCCTTGATCTTGCCCTTGGTCTTCTCCTTGAGGTTGTCCCATACAGGACTTCCCAGCTTATTGATGCGCGGTTCTTCGCCCTCCTTGCCCTTGTACTTGGAAACCTTGTGCAGAGAGTGGATTGACACGAAAACCACATCATCGTTCTTATATATGATTTTTATCTTTTCCTGGAAACCGTTGCCCTGAGGAACACGGACCAGACCTTCGAAACGCCCCACTCCATGGTCTATGTGGACAACGTAATCGCCTATCTGGAATTCACTCAGTTCTTTCAGTGTCAGGGCCATTTTGCCTCCACGGGCCTTGTCGCTTCTGAGACTGTATTTGTGGAAACGGTCAAAGATCTGATGGTCGGTAAAGAAGCAGCATTTCAGGGCATTGTCGGCATATCCTTCATGAATTGTCCTGCCGATTGTCTCAAACGGGATTCGCTCACCACGTTCCGCAAAGATGCTCTCCAGACGTTCCCCCTGTTTGGGATTGTCAGTGAGAAGATAAAGGCGATATCCTTTGGTCAGATAATCAGAAAGTATCTGCGACACCAGGTCGAAGTTCTTATGGAACAGAGGCTGAGGAGTGATGTCAAATGTCAGTGACGTTCCGGTACTGCCGGCATTCCCACCCCCGAATTCAAGCACCTGGAAAGGCATCAGTTTACGCAGGAAATCGTCGCGTCCAATCATCTGTGGGAGTTCGGTCACAGCATCGGGCTCCATTCCCGAAGTCTTGTCTTTCGTGGCTTCGAGCTGACGCATACGCGCTGCGATGCTGTCCTGACGGGTGACGTCGTCCGTCACCTGAGCAATGCGGTCGGCAGCGATCAGCATGTCGTGCACCGCCACGAGACTGTCCTCGGGCAGGAAATCCAACAGCGAAACATACTGTTCCTGACCGTTTCCCTGCATATCAGGCACAATGACAATGCTGTCCCGGACATCAAGCGACAGCTGTGTCTCTACTGAAAATGTCCGTATGGAATCAATGTCATCACCAAAGAAATCTATTCTGAAAGGATATTCACACGAATAGGAGAACACATCCAGAATACTGCCGCGCAAAGCGAACTGGCCAGGTTCATATACATAATCTGTCCTTTGGAATCCCAGTTCCAGCAGATGGTCCTGAAGCTGCTCACGGTCAGTGGTCTGTCCGTTCTCCAAACGTACTGAACGGTCCTCAAGCTGCCGGCGTGACACCACTGTCTCAGCCAGAGCATCGGGCGAACTGACCACCACGGCCTTCCGGTCCCTGGAAGCCGATGACAGGGCGCCCAACACCTGTGTGCGAAGAATTGCGCTTGCATCGTCCTTCTGTCCGTATTTCACTGCACGTCTGTATGCCGATGGAAAGAACAGCACACTGTCTTCGCCCATTATCTGGACCATATCGTGATAGAAATATGCGGCACTCTCCTGGTCATCCAGGATGAAAAGGACACAGCTGAACTCAAGACTGCCCAGAACGCCTCCCATGAGCATAGAAGCCGACGACGCATCAAGCCCTTTCAGAAAAACGCTTTTGCCGCGGTTTTCCGAAAGCACTTTACACAACGCTCTGCCAGCGGCAGATTGCGCATATCGGGCGCTCAGATCTGATAAAGTCACCATTAATCCAAGGCTTTAAATAAAAAAGAGGTATCGGGTTCAAAAAAATCCCCCAAAACCGCTTGCAAAATTACAAAAAAAGTATCTTTGCACGCCCTTACAGATAACAAAAGGCGCCTAACACTTTTTTCACAAAATGAACGAAATGGCAGACAGCATCATGGACCTGACCCCTAAGCCGATCTCAGGCAAGGACTGCACCCAGCACGCACCCGATATCCCAGGTGCGGCAGCTAACATATCCGGGGAAAAAGATGATAAGACTTACATCATTGAGATAGACCACATTTCCAAGTGGTTCGGCGACAAGCAGGTTCTCGATGATGTAAGTCTTTTTGTCAAGAAAGGTGAATTCGT
>JAZUEH010000018.1:0-28575 GCA_045640065.1 Bacteroidaceae bacterium | reverse complement strand
GGTTACGCCTGATCGTCTCGCCGGGACTGACGATTTTGCAGAAATTACTTTACATTTTAAGCCATATTCCAGGCATTACCCAAGCCCGGATTTGGTCTTAACTTATGACCGGCCTTGGTCTTAACTTATGACCGACCTCGGTCTTAACTTATGACCAAACTCGGTCTTAAGTTATGATCGAACCCGGTCTTAAGTTAAGGCAAAAAACGGCCCTAGAAGGGTGTCTGAGCGGGGTTCGGCATTTTTCATCACAGCCGGACAGACTTTCTTGAAAATATTTTACATTCCGTCCCGACTCAACCAACATCAGAGGGACAGGCCAAGCGTAACCGTAACCCGTAACTGACATTATTTTCGTGTGTTTTTCATTTGCCAATCAAAGAGACCGGACGACTTCCAATAATTTGTGGAAAGAATTTGCATAGACTCTTTCGCAGTGATATATTTGCCGGCAGAAAACGAATCTTTAATACCAGACTGAAATGCAAAATGAAAATCCAGACTGTGAGAAACAGCGTACTTTGGAAAAATGTGAGTGTGAGAACAGCAGTGACAACAACGGGATAGGCATAAGCAGATTCATTGACCTGACACGAGACTATGGTTTCAAGATAGTGATGACCAATGAGGATTGTCCGGGACTGATGCTGGAGTTTCTGAATGCTGTCATCCCGGAGCGGGAGATCGTATCCATCAGATTTCTGAACACGGAGATGATGCCGTCTGATGAGGATGACCATCGTTCGAACTACGATGTGCTGTGCGTGGACAGCGAGGGCAACCGCTTCATCACTGAAATGCAGAAGGAGCCATACGACTGCTTCTCGGACCGGCTGATAGTCTATTCAGGAGGCCAGACCGATCATCTGCTCAAACGTGGCCGGCCGTACACCGAGGTTCATGCGCTGTACGTGATAAGCATACTGGACAGCAGGCTAAATATTGAAGGTGAGACCGATAACGACCGCGATTGTGTGCTACGCCGTGCTGGAGTGACCATGCTGACAACGAACAGAATTCTGTCAGACAAACTCAACTTCATATTTCTGCAATTGCCGGCAGCAAGACGTCCCACAAAAGACTCCACATTCATAGAGAAATGGGCCTGGTACGTACGTGAGATGGTAAACTACGAGGAAAAGCCTTTAGGGTTGGACAAGTACTTTGACCAACTGTTCGAGGCTTCAAACCGTGACAATATAGAAAAAGGAAAACTGTCAATATACGACAAAATGATACGAGATGAAATACAGATAGCCGCCGAGCGCGAATACGCCGTACGCGAAGGACGTGCTGAAGGACGTGCTGAAGGACGCGCTGAAGGACGCGCTGAAGGACGTGCTGAAGGTCTGGAACAGGGAGCACTTATCAAGGCTTATGAAACGGCCCGAAAGCTGAAAGCCGCAGGCATTGACATCGGACTGATTGCACAGTGTACCGGTCTGACACCAGAGCAGGTTAACGGACTCTGATGCTCGTTGGAATCAGCTGCTTGCCAAAGTATCAGGTCTGTCAATCAGGCGTGACCGTTCCCCTGCTCACTCGAAACGGAGTGAACGGGCCGGCTCGATGCGCGAAATGACAGCTGTAGGAACCAGCATCATGAGCATTGAGATTGCCAGCATGACAGCATTCAGGACCAGCAGCCAGCCGAGCCCCACCTGCATGGGCACATGGTCAAGATAGTAGTTGACCGGATCAAGAGGAATGATATGCGTGTATTTCTGAATCAGGCACAGCCCTATTCCTATCACGTTTCCGACCGCCATGCCTTTCAGGATAATGTACGATGCCAGACGCAGGAATATTCTGCGTACCAGCCCGTTACCTGCACCAAGCGCTTTCAGTATGCCTATGGTCTGCGCTCGTTCAAAGATTATGATGAGCAGTCCGGAAATCATTGTGAATCCGGCAATTCCCATCATAAGCGCCAGAATGATCCACACATTCATGTCCAGAATGTCAAGCCATGCAAAAAGGCCGGAGTTAATCTGTTCCATGGTCCGGACAAGCAGGCTCTGGTCCGATGCATCCTGCCATCCGTCCAGCCGTGAACGCACCTGTACATATCCGTCATCAAGCAATACACCGTCATTCAGACCTATCTCCAGTCCGGAATATTCATCCTGTTCCCAGCCGTTCAGGCGCTGCAGCATGTCTATTCCACATATGGCGGTCATCCTGTCGTACGTCGAGAAGCCGGTTTCGTATATGCCGCAAACCGTGACACGACGCATACGTATGCGGTCCTGCATGAAATGGACATCGGCTTTGTCGCCCACATGGAGACCAAGAGTGCGGGCCGTTTCCTGTGACAGCAGCACCCACGTTCCTACGCTGTCCCCTGCGGCCGGAAGACCACCCTCCACAATGTGCTTCTCCAGGAAGGAACGGTCGTAGTCAGTGCCTATTCCCTTCAGCACGAAGCCGCTGAACGCCTGTTCCGTACGTATTATACAGGGCTTGTTCACAAACGGCTGTACCTTGCTCACACAATCCTGAGAGCGCAGTGATTCCAGAACCGAGTCGGGAAAGGCGACAGCCTGCTGAGTGGCCATCGGACCCGAATAACTGCCCTGGACCTGAATGTGCTGGGTAAAGCCCATGACCTTGTCACGGATTTCATTCTTGAATCCGCGGGTCACGGCAATGGTGACAATCATCACAATCAGTCCAAGCGCAATACCCGTAGTGGCAATGATGGAAGCCGGATGTGAACCGCCGCCCATATCCTTGCCTTTGCCGTACAGCCGCCTTGCAATGAACTGTTCCATGTGAAAAAACGTTTACCTGCGCGAAGATAGCCCAAAATTGCGTACCTTTGGACAGTTTTTGAACCAAACTTGATTCAATGGGATACGACAATCTGCCATGCGCCCTGCCTCAGCCCAGTCTGCCGGCCCTGATTTCAGAGGCCATCATTGACAATTGGGACCTTGCCGCTTTCACTGACTACAAAGGGGCCACCCTGAAGTTCAGCGATGTTGCTCAGCGTATTGCACGGCTTCACATACTGTTTGAAAAGGCAGATATCAAGGCCGGCGACCGCATAGCCATCTGCGGACGCAACTCGTCCAACTGGGCTGTGGCATGTCTGGCCACAATGACATACGGTGCTGTTGTCGTCCCCATTCTGCATGAATTCAAGCCGGACAACATACACCACATTGTCAGCCACAGCGAAGCCCGCCTGTTCTTTGCAGGCGACCAGATTTGGGAGAATCTTGATAAAGAGTCAATGCCCGGTCTGGACGGTACAATCGTGCTTGACCGTATGGAAGTGGTCTTTTCACGCAACGAGGCTCTTTCCAATGCAGGCAGCAATCTGGATGCCCTGTTCGATGAACGTTACCCACAAGGTGTGACAAAAGCCCAGGTATCATATCCTGACTGCAACCCCGAGGATCTGTGCATGATAAACTACACATCGGGCTCCACAGGATTCTCCAAAGGTGTCATGCTCCCGTATCGGTCCATACTGAACAACCGCGTGTTCTCCAGCAAGGCCATGTACTCGTTCCAGACAGGATACAGGGTCGTGTCCATGCTGCCAATGGCGCACATGTACGGCTTCTCGTTCGAATTCTTCTACGAGTTCACACGCGGATGCCACATATATTTCCTTACCCGCACGCCAAGCCCCAAGATCATCTTCAAGGCTCTTGGTGAAATCCAGCCGCATCTCATTGTTTCAGTGCCTCTGGTAATAGAAAAGGTAGTCCGCAAGAATGTCATGCCCAAACTTGAGACACCGTTCATGAAACTGCTGCTCAAGCTGCCGGTTGTCAAAGACCGCGTTCTCGACAAAGTACGCGACGAGCTCATCCAGGCCTTTGGCGGTCAGTTCTTTGAAGTGATAATAGGCGGTGCAGCCTTCAACCGCGAAGTAGAACAGTTCTTGGCCCGTATTCATTTCCCGTACACCGTGGGATACGGAGCCACCGAATGCGGCCCTATCATAACATATCAGGACAAGGACAGTTTCGTGCCGGGTTCATGCGGCAAGGCCGTATCGAACATGGAGGTGCGCATTCTCAGCCCTGATCCGGAAAACGTGCCGGGCGAAATTGTCTGCCGCGGTCCCAACGTCATGCTTGGCTACTACAAGAACCCTGAACTTACGGAGCAGACAATGGACAGTGAAGGTTGGATGCATACCGGCGACATGGGCATCATGGACCGTGATGGCAACCTGTTCATCAAGGGCCGCAGCAAGAACCTGCTGCTGGGTCCGTCTGGCCAGAACATATACCCCGAAGAGATCGAGGACCGGCTGAACAATATGGATATGGTTGCCGAATCGCTAGTCATTCAGGAAGATGACAAGCTCGTTGCACTTGTAGTCCCCGACTATGACCTGGCCGCAAGCCGAGGTCTGGACGACACCGGAATACGCGACATCATGGAGGCCAAGCGCCATCAGCTTAACGAATCCCTGCCGGCATACGAGCAGATCCACAGCATACGCATAATGCAGCAGGAGTTCGAAAAGACACCGAAGAAATCCATCAAACGTTTCCTTTACCAGAAATAAATCCCAGAACATGGACAAAATCAGGAATTTCTGCATAATAGCTCACATTGACCACGGCAAATCGACTCTGGCCGACCGTCTGCTTGAATACACGAAGACCATTGACATAACCGAAGGCCAGATGCTTGACGACATGGATCTGGAGAAGGAGCGCGGCATCACCATCAAGAGCCATGCCATCCAGATGGAATACATGTACAAGGGCGAAAAATACATACTGAACCTCATTGACACTCCGGGTCACGTCGACTTCTCATACGAGGTGTCACGCTCCATTGCCGCCTGTGAGGGTGCGCTTCTGGTGGTCGATGCCACCCAGGGCGTTCAGGCCCAGACCATAAGCAACCTCTACATGGCCATTGAGCATGACCTTGAAATCATACCGGTCATCAACAAATGCGACATGCAGAGCGCCATGCCCGATGAGGTCGAGGACGAGATAGTCGAGCTTCTGGGTTGCAGACGCAGCGACATCCTGCGCGCATCGGCCCGTACAGGCATGGGAGTACCGGAGATTCTTGATGCCATAGTGGAACGCATTCCCCACCCGGTAGGCGACCCCGAAGCTCCCCTGCAGGCACTCATATTTGACAGCGTATTCAATTCATTCCGAGGCATCATTGCCTACTTCAAGATTGAGAACGGAAGCATCCGCAAAGGTGACAAGGTCAAGTTCTTCAATACCGGCAAGGAGTACGATGCCGATGACGTTGGAGTGCTCAAGATGGACATGGTGTCGCGCGATGTAATGACAACAGGCGACGTAGGCTACATCATATCCGGCATCAAGACATCAACCGAAGTCAAGGTGGGTGACACCATCACCCACGTGGCACGTCCCTGTGCAAAAGCCATTGACGGATTTGAGGAGTCGAAGCCCATGGTCTTTGCCGGCGTCTATCCCATTGACCCGGAAGAGTATGAGGACCTGAGGGCCAGTCTGGAAAAGCTGCAGCTGAATGACGCATCCATAAGCTTCTTCCCAGAATCGTCGGCCGCTCTGGGTTTCGGATTCCGATGCGGATTCCTGGGTCTGCTCCACATGGAGATTGTCCAGGAACGTCTGGACCGCGAATTTGACATGAGCGTCATCACAACCGTTCCCAACGTATCATATATGGTCTATGACAAGCAGGGAAACGCCACCGAGGTCCACAACCCAAGCGGCATGCCTGACCTGACCCTCATCGACCATATTGAAGAGCCGTTCATAGACGCATCGATAATCACGACAAGCGATTTCATCGGCCCCATAATGACACTTTGCCTGGACAAGCGTGGAGAACTGGTCAAGCAGCAGTTCATTGCCGGCAACCGTGTGGAGCTGAATTTCCGGTTGCCTCTGGGTGAAATCGTAATAGACTTCTATGACAAGCTCAAGAGCATTTCCAAGGGATATGCATCGTTTGACTACCATCCATGTGGATACCGCCCGTCAAAGCTCATCAAGCTGGATATTCTGCTGAATGGCGAACCTGTCGATGCACTTTCAACCCTGACCCATTTCGACAACGCCTATGACCTTGGCCGACGGATGTGCGAAAAGCTCAAGGAACTCATTCCCCGCCAGCAGTTCGACATTGCCATCCAGGCAGCCATCGGTTCCAAGATCATTGCACGCGAAACCATCAAGCAGGTCCGCAAGGATGTGACCGCCAAGTGCTACGGTGGAGACGTATCCCGTAAGCGCAAGCTCCTGGAAAAGCAGAAGAAGGGAAAGAAGCGCATGAAACAGATAGGCAACGTGGAAGTTCCCCAGAAGGCCTTCCTCGCCGTCCTGAAACTGGATTAGCGGAACAGTTTCGAGTATTGGTCTGCCTTGTCCTTCAATGACATGGGATATGCACGGGAAGTCGAGGGCATGCGCCACCATCTGAATTCAGGAAAATCGACGAAAGAACCCACCTTTGGAATGACAGTTGCAGACAATATGCCAGCCAGTTCTTCACTTGACTTTCCGCCTGTCGTCACTATGGCATGGCAGTCAGGCAGTTTTGAAAGCATCCCATACACATCTGACGGAGCAAGAACTGCAAGGAATTCATCGCTGGCATTACCTTTCAGACGGCACACCTTTGATGCGGTATCATAGAATGCCAGACCTTTGGAATTGCAGAATTCAATGATGCGTTCACGGTCAAAGTGTTTTCCATCCATTTCAAAATGGTGCGCATCAGCATAGTGAATAAGGCCCTGTATGCGCCAGAAGTCATTTATCCAGTTGGGATAGAAGAAATCCATTGACCATCGGACTTTGGGAGGCGGGAAACTTCCAAGAAACAGGAACTGCGCATTGGATGGAAGAAATGGCTCCAACGGATGATTCTCCATAACGATGTCACATACTGACATATCCACATGCAGAGAATCCAGAAAGGTGATCCCTTCAGCTTTCAGACGTTCCAACTGGACAGAAGGACCGCCAGCACCGAAATTCGAGGCCAGGGAACCGTCAGCAGCCACCACTCTATGACAGGGAACAACCGGAGCAAAAGGATTGACATGCAAAGCCTGACCGACAGCCCGACAGCCACCCGGACAGCCGATAATGTCAGCTATCTGTCCGTAAGTAGCAACACGACCTGCAGGTATTCTACTTACCGCGGCATAAACCTTTTCAGCAAATGTCATATTGCAAAGATATGACAAATCCCGGATAGCCTTACGGTTTCCGGGATTTCAGAAAGTCCCTATTGGGAAGAAAAAACGTTACGACTTACATTTTGCGATACAAAATCACTTCAGTGCGTAATAGTTCTCTTCTTCACCTTCTGTGACATTGATCTTGTCTTCACGCAGAAGCCAACCCATGCCAAGATAGAATTCATCGTTTTTCAATTTTGCAGCCTTCTTGATTTCCTTCATTGAAAGTGCGTTCTTTCCATCCAGAGCGTGCCAGATTGCACCGGCGAACTCTCCTACTTTTTCGTTCATATTAGTTCTGTTAAGTATTAAATCGGGCACAAAATTACGGCATTATTGCCAAACCATAGCAACAATGCCGTAATTATTTAACAGATTTAACTTAATTACTCTTCGTCAAGAGGACGCATGTTGGTGTAAACATTCTGAACATCGTCATCTTCATCAAGACGTTCTACAATCTTATCGATTGTTTCACGCTGCTCAGGAGTAACGTCCTTCAGATCATTCGGAATACGTGTGAATTCGGCAGCCTTCACCTCGAAACCGTTCTCTTCAAACCACTTCTGAATGGCTGCGAATGACTTCGGATCACCATACAAGGTAATTTCTCCCTCTTCCTCATCAATGTCATATTCGTCTTCAACGCCAAGATCAATGAGTTCCAGAATCAGGTCGTCCATATCAACGCCATCCTTCTGTTTGATTGTGAACATTGACTTGTGACTGAACATGAAGTCCAGGCTGCCACTGGTTCCCAGTGTGCCTCCAAACTTCGTGAAGACTGAACGTACATTTGCAACCGTACGGGTCGTGTTGTCTGTAAGAGTTTCAACGTAGATGGCAATTCCATGAGGACCGTAACCTTCATAGTTCATTTCCTTATAGTCCTTGGTATCCTTGCCCATTGCGTTCTTGATGGCGCGTTCAACGTTATCCTTAGGCATGTTCTCATGCTTTGCGGTAGCGATGATTGCACGCAGTGCGGCGTTGTTGTCAGGATCCGGACCTCCGGCCTTGACGGCAATGGAGATCTGCTTGCCTATACGGGTGAATGTCTTAGCCATGTTGCCCCAGCGCTTCAGCTTACGGGCCTTTCTGAATTCAAATGCTCTTCCCATCGTGAATGTATTTATTTGTTATGATTATCTCAGTTTAGCATCGAGTTTCTCCTGCATTGCCTTGATGAGCTTGGACATGACCTTCTCTATCATTACATCATTCAGTGTCTGCGATTCATCCTGCAGCAGGAAACTTACAGCATAGCTCTTCTTGCCAGGCTCCAGATTCTTGCCCTCATAGACATCGAACAGAGAGACCTGCTTGAGCAGTTTGTTTTCGGTCTGGAAAGCCAGACGTTCAATATCCTGGAACTTGACGCTGCTGTCTATGAGCAGGGCCAGGTCACGACGTACGGCCGGATATTTGGGCAGTTCAGTATAACTTACCTTATTCTTTCTGGTTGCCTTCATGAGTTCATCCCAACGGATATCGGCAAAGAACACCTCATTGTCAACGTCTGTCATCTTCAGCAGTGTGCGCTTTACGGTTCCAAGTTCAGCCAGAGTCTTGCCGGAGCGCAGTTTGTAACGCAGACCATCCTGGAAGATATCGTCACTGAACTCCTCTATCTGATACTTGTCCTTGCCAAAGCCCAGACGCGCGAATACGTTCAGCACGTATGCCTTAAGTTCATAGACCGATGCCTTCTCGTTAGCATGTGCCCATGAATCGACAACGCGATTGCCGGTAATCCACATGCCCAGACGATTGTCTTCCGAATAGGCACGGATCGGGTTCTGTGGCTTTCCTTCTGAATCGGGTTCAGAGATTGCCTTACGTTTTTCAGCATCGAAATAATAGCATTTTCCGAATTCGAAGAACCTCAAGTCGGCATTCTGGCGGCGTATGTTGTGTGACAGGCTTTCCAGGCCACCGAACAGCAGGGACTGACGAAGCACATTCAGATCGGCACTGAGCGGGTTCATAAGACGGACCAGTTTTTCGGGAGGACAGTTGGTCATGCCGTCATAATAGGCGGCACGTGTCAGTGAATTGTTCAGAATCTCATTGAATCCGCAACCTACAAGCTGCTCCGATACCAGGTCCTGCATCTTGTGCGAACGGTCAACCTCACCCTGTACGGTCAGGCTTGACTGGACTGACTTTCCGAAATCAATGTTGTTATATCCGTATATTCTGAGTATTTCCTCAACTATATCACAGGGACGCTGAACGTCAACGCGGAAAGGCGGAACCATAAGCTTCATGCCGTTTGCGTTGAATTCAGTTACTTTTATGCCAAGATTCTCGACAATGTTCTTCATGACCTGACGGTCCAGAACCTTACCGATGAGACGGTCAGCATAATCAAACTGGAAATCGACTTCGAAATCCTGCATCGGAGCTGGATAAGTGTCTGTGATTTCCATCGCTATCTCCCCCCCGGCAAGTTCCTTGATCATCATGGCTGCCTGTTTCAGAGCATAGATGACGCCGTTGGGGTCAATGCCACGCTCGAAGCGGAAACTGGCGTCAGTGCTCAGTCCATGACGACGTGCGCTCTTACGTATCCAGGTAGGATGGAAGTATGCGCTCTCAAGGAACACGTTGACAGTCGAATCGCTGATACCCGATTCCAGTCCACCGAATACTCCGGCCAGACACATGGGTTCCTGAGCGTTGCATATCATCAGGTCGCGTTCCGACAGCTTTCTCTCTATGCCGTCAAGAGTAGTGAACGGAGTGCCTTCCGACATGGTCCTTACTACCACTTTGCCACCCTTGATGCGGTCAGCATCGAAGCTGTGAAGCGGCTGTCCGTAAGCGAACAGTATGTAGTTGGTAACGTCAACAATGTTATTGATTGGATGGAGTCCGATGGTTGAGAGTCGGTTCTTGAGCCATTCCGGACTTTCCTTTACTGTCACGCCCTTGATGCTGACACCTGCGTAACGCGGGCATGCCTCCGCATTCATGACCTCGACAGGAATTTCCAACGAGTGACTGTCAACCTTGAACGTTTCGTCCGACGGACGGTGCAGAGCAGTCTGCTTTCCGTTCTGCAGGAGCCATGCGTAGAAGTCGCGTGCTACGCCCCAATGTGAGCAAGCATCGGCATGATTCGGGGTAATGTCAACCTCGATGACAAAGTCCGATTCCAGATTGAAATACTGTGCAGCAGGAGTGCCGGGAACTGCGTCATCGGGCAATACCATGATACCGGAATGATCGGCACCAAGTCCAAGTTCCTTCTGGGAGCAGAGCATGCCCTTTGATTCGACACCGCGCAGTTTGGACGGCTTTATCGTGAAGCATTCGTCTCCTTCATATATCTTGGCGCCCAGTGTGGCAACCACGACTTTCTGACCCTGTGCCACATTGGGAGCTCCGCAGACAATCTGCTGCGGTTCGCCGCCATCACCCAAATCAACTGTCGTGACATGCAGATGGTCAGAATTGGGATGTTCCACACAGGTCAGAACCTGACCTATCACTATATCCTTGAGTCCGCCCTTTACAGACTGGACTTCTTCAACACCGTCAACTTCAAGACCTACCGATGTAAGCGCTGCAGCAACCTCGTCCGGAGTCATGTCAAAATCAACATACTCCTTGAGCCATTTATATGAAACGTTCATAGTGTAAAAAATCCGTTTTTGTGTACAGTTGGGCAAAGGTACAAAATTATTTGCACCTTATAGAAAAAACAAATGCACAAAATTGAAGCCGGGCACGAGGGACCGGCCATAGAAAGAAGGTATCAGAACGGATAGTCGCCCATATTGTCAGGGACCGGAGATGAGCCCTCCAGCGGATCATCAGGAAGCAGCTCGTCCTCGTTCATTTTGGAACGGCGGACATTGCCCTTACCTCCACCGCCAATATTGTCAAAGAGAGCCAGATCACTGCGGAATGACAGACGGACATCACCCACCCCACCATTACGGTGTTTGGCTATGATAATCTCTGCGACACCGTGAAGGTCGTTATGGTTGTTATCCTCATATATTTTATAATACTCAGGACGATGTATGAAGCATACGATATCGGCATCCTGTTCAATGGCGCCAGATTCACGCAGGTCGCTCAGCATCGGCCTCTTGCCTTCATAACCTTCACGACCCTCTACGCCACGGTTCAACTGCGACAATGCAATGATAGGTATATCCAGTTCCTTGGCAATGCCTTTGAGATTACGGGAAATGGTACTGATTTCCTCCTGACGGTTTCCGAAACGTATGCCACTGGCATTCATCAACTGCAGATAGTCGATGATTATGAGTTTGATGTCATGTTCTGTCTTAAGACGGATTGCCTTAGTCCTGAATTCCGTAATTGACAGGGATGGCGTATCATCCAGATAAATAGGAGCATTCTGCAGTGCGTTCACCTTGCTGTCAAGCACCTTCCATTCGTATGGAGCCAGACGTCCGTCACGCAGCTTGTTTCCCGGTATCTCGCACACGCTTGAAATAAGACGGTTGACCAGCTGCACATTGCTCATTTCTAGCGAGAACACGGCAACCGGCTGCTCATTGTTCACGGCAATGTTCTTGGCCATGGACAGGGCAAAAGCGGTCTTGCCCATTGCAGGACGCGCTGCCAGAATGATAAGGTCGGAGTTCTGCCAGCCCGATGTGATGTTGTCCAGATCATTGAATCCGCTGGCCAATCCGCTCATACCCTGAGCACGTGTGGATGCCGTACGGATTCGCTTCATTGATTCATCAAGGACCGTTTCGATTGATTCGAAATCCTTCTTCACGTTCTTGTGGGCTATCTGGAACAGCTGCGATTCAGCATCGTTCAGAAGTTCGGAAATATCAACAGTATCATCAAAGGCCAGACTCTGGATTTCGCTGGTAAAACTTATCAGCTCACGGGCCATTGCCTTCTGCGCAATGATACGGGCATGATAGTCGATATGGGCCGATGACGTGACCTTTCCTGCCAGCTGTGTGACATACAACGGGCCTCCAGCCTCTTCAAGCGTGCCGCTGGAACGCAACTGTTCGGTAACTGTCAGGATATCGATAGGGCGCTGGTTCAGCGAAAGGTTGGCCACCGCCTCATATATGACCTTGTGCCTATGATCATAGAAGGATTCCGGTGTCAGTATGTCACTGACCTTGGGAAACGCATCCTGTTCAATCATAAGTGCGCCCACAACGGCCTCTTCAAGTTCGAGAGCCTGCGGCTGCAAATGATTCAGGACTATATTCTGGTCCGTTTGGGGACGACGGCGTTTCTGTGACTGTTCAGGCATGGCGGCTTCCAATATTGACGTGAATTAGGGCCCGTTTTCTAAAGACGGGACGACAAAGATAGACTATTGGCCCGGATTATTCAAAAGAGTTCACGCTGACATGTGAACATATTTTTGAACAGATCCTGTGGATAATCCAACGGTTTGCTGAACAGGCCATAGACAGTCGAACCTGAACCTGTCATTGACGCATAGACAGCTCCCAGAGAGTAAAGTTTCTCCTTAATCTCAGCCAACACCGGAAAACGATCGAAGACAGACGGTTCAAAATCGTTCTTGACGCAATCTTTCCACTCTTCGACAGGACGCATAATGCTTTCCTCAAGCGACAGCTCAGGTTCATGTGGAGTCACGCCTGCGTATGCCTGCGACGTGCTCACATGCGCATCAGGCTTTACCAGAAGTATGGTATAGCCGGCAAGCGACAGTTTGACCGGCTTGAGTATTTCTCCACGGCCGGTAGCAAGTGACGGCTGACCGGAAATGAAGAAAGGGCAATCCGAACCCAGTCGTGCGGCATAACGTTCCAAAGCGCTGTCCCTGAGTCGCAGATTGAAGCGTCGGTTCAGCAGATCCAGCATGGACGCACAGTCCGATGACCCGCCACCAAGTCCTGCACCAGTTGGGATATGCTTGTAGAGTCTGATGTCGATTGCCGGAAGATCGAAATCCTCAAGCATCATCATATAAGCCTTGACAACCAGATTGTCCTGTGCAGGAAAAGGATTGTCAATACCCGACATCTCGAGTTGGCAACACGGCAGGCTTTCCTTCTTTCGACGTGACTTGAAGAACGGCAACGCATCGTCGGGCTGAACAAGTTTGCCGGCCTCGATACGTGCAATAAGCTGCGACGGATCAAGAGGGCGCATAAGCGACACCTCAAGCGCATCCTGCAGGTTCACAGGATAGAACACGGTCTCTATGTCGTGGTAACCGTCTTCACGCTTGCGCACGACATTGAGTCCTATGTTTATCTTTGCATTCGGGAATGCTATCATTGTTTCAAATCAATTGTCCTTCTGAACTGAACGGGCGGCAATTCGGCCCGATGCCATAACTTCTGTCAGAGCATTACCTCCAAGACGGTTACCGCCAAAGAAGCCACCGGTAACTTCGCCAGCTGCATAGAGTCCGGGAATAATCTTGCCGTTTTCGTCAAGCACGTGACGGTCAAGGTCAACCTTAAGTCCACCCATAGTGTGATGAGTCGAAGGAGCCAGAAGTCTTATCTGAAGTGAAGTATTGTCAAGAGAGTAGCTGTCCGGATCATACTTTCCATCAGCCCCACGGCGTGCATCGCCAATGATTGAAGTAGCGTGACGCTTGGCTATTGCCGGCTGTTCACCTTTCATCACTGCCATATCATACTCACGAATCGATTCAACCATCGATGCGGAATCAGTCTCAAATCCCATTTCACGAAGGAATGTGCCAAGTTCGCTGACTTTACGGCTGTACTGACGATTTGGGGTATCACCTCCGCCAAAGCCGCCGAAACCTCCAAAACCTCCAAAGCCGCCGAAGCCCTTGGTCACATAGAAGAACAATCCGCGAACGTTTTCCCTCTCAATACCATGTTTGAAGGCATTCAGGGACAGGACATCTCTCTCCGAACATTCATCGACATAACGTTTTCCATCAACAGGGCTGATGAAAACCGCATTCTCAACACCACCGAATGCTATTGCCCCGTCCATATAGCCAAGAGGCATGAGCTGTGTCCATCCTTCACCGACAGTTGCAGCACCGACCGCCTGAGCCATTTCAATACCGTCACCACGTAGCGATGAACGGTTGGTAGTACCTATTGTTGGTGACAGATACTGGCGTGACCAATACCTGTTGGTCTTGAGAACTTTCTGGATATTCGCTGCATATCCACCTGTTGCAATGATGACGCCTTTATTGGCATGGGCAATCACCTTCGTTCCATCGTCACGTGTAGCCTTGACTCCACAGACACGTCCATTCTCGAAAATCAGTTCCTCAGCACCGGTATAAAGCATGACCATATTATCGGCATTGGCATTCATGATCGTAGAATACGGTGCCATGACATATGATCCCCAATTTCCAGAAGCACTTCCTTCCTTACCCATAAACGTACCATGCCATCCGGTCATTGTATTTCCGCGGTACCACAGAGCACCGACCAGCGTTGACTGACTGTCGGTAAAGCCGACACCCATCTCCATGAGCCATGGCTTAAGCTGTTCGCCTTCCTCGACAAACTGTCTGATCAGTTCATAGTCACCATGAATCCATTCGCTCTTGTCCACGCTCTGACGCAAACCGCCATAGTATGTCTGGAAGATATGAAGATTGGTAGTGGAGAACTGGATAAGCTGGTTTTCCGGCATTCCCTTTGCAAGCTTGGGCTCGGCATATTTGAGATATGCGGAGATCTCGCCCTTGAGCTCTTTGAGAGTTGGCAGAAATTCCTGATGAACACCATGCTTTGCCTGTTCCTCTATATCGCCGGCCACGAACTCGTGATCCTTGTAGTAGGATTCGTCAAAAGGTTTCTCGTTCCAGCCCAGAATGACTTTCAGGTCATTCACGCAACCGACTGTCGAACGTACCTTATTGTGCATCTTTCCGTCAAAGCCGACTGCTGTTGTGGCCTCAGGTCTGTCAGCCTCCCATACAAGACTGTGGTCAACGCTCTGGTAAACACCTCCGGCAACAAGAGTGTTTCCACCCATCTCATAGTTCTTCTCAATGACAAGAACTGAGTTTCCGTCCTGAGCGGCCTGAGCTCCGGCACAGAGTCCGGCTCCACCGGCACCTATTATAATGATATCCCTGGAAATTTCCCATGGCTCGGGAACAGGATACTCGAATCTGTTCTGCATGAATGCATTCAGATTAGTGACACCTGCCTGGACTGCTGCATCATTGACAGCGGCTTTGACTGCATGACTTGAGAATGTTGCACCTGTCACACCGTCAACTCCAGTTCCGTTTGCCTTGACGATACGGTCCGTCATATGACTGAATGCCACATCTCCAACATGAGCAGTCTCACGCTGCTGACCTACAGAAACGCTTGTGACCGAGTCCTCGCTGAAAGTTACCTTGACCTGTACCTGGCCTCCATAGCCTTTAGCCTGGCCTGTATATGTACCGGGATTGAACTTGATGGGATCCTTTTCCCTGGCAACCGGCATTTCACCGCGGGCCTGTGCCAATGCGCGCCCAACAGCCTCCTTGACTGCATTTGATGAATAGGTTGCACATGTCACACCGTCAACGTCAGTGTTCTGTGCCTCAATGATGCGGTCCGAAACGATTTTGTATGCAGACTTATACTGGTCGTAAGTCTTTCCGCCGTCTGTAATCTGAATGTCAGCAATCCTGTGTTTGCGGACAGTGACGGTTGCCTGAACCGGCTCTTCAAAATTCAATCCGAGAGCCGTGTATTTACCGTTCTGCAGAACATTTCCATCTTGAGGCGCCTGAGAACAGGCAGCCAGCAGAAGAACCGGGAAAATCAGTGAGAGTCTTTTCATTGGGTCGGGTTTTGGTTTTGGTTTTGTTTCAATTGATTATCAATGACCGAATGCCAAAGCAAGGCCATGGTCAACACCGCTGAAGCCCATGAACGCCATTGCCAGCAGACCGGCTGTGATAAGGGCGATTGACATGCCCTGCATGCCCTTCGGGATGTTGACTGTAGCAAGCTGCTCACGTATTCCGGCAAAGATTATCAGAGCCAGAGCAAAACCTAATGCCGTTGAGAATGCATAAAGTACACCGACCAGAAGTGACGGTTCCAGACCCTGTGCATTGTATGTGCCGTTGGCTACCAGAATTGAAACGCCAAGGATACAGCAGTTGGTAGTGATGAGCGGCAGGAAAATGCCA
Organism: Bacteroidaceae bacterium; assembly: GCA_045640065.1. GTDB lineage: Bacteria > Bacteroidota > Bacteroidia > Bacteroidales > Bacteroidaceae > Colenecus. The sequence goes on along the minus strand of JAZUEH010000018.1, from coordinate 12,259 downwards.
AGTGCCTGATAGAGCGACGGGGACATTTTCTTCAGTACGGTTTCCAGCATCTGAACCAGACCGGCTATGACCAGAATGAACAGAATGGTCTGCAGATAGCCCAGTCCCAGAGGATTGAGCACCCAGGTCTGCAGTGCATAGGTTACTATGACAGCAAAAACCAGCACGAATGTCACTGCTATTCCCATGCCGGCAGCGGTAGATATCTTCTTTGACACTCCAAGGAAAGGACATATGCCAAGGAACTGCGAAAGGACAATGTTATTGACGAAAATCGCCGAGATGAATATGAGAAAATATGCCATGTCCGGTTATGCTTTTTTGTTCTTGAATGAGTTGACAATCGCAATGAGCAGGCCAAGGGTGATGAATGCGCCAGGAGCCAGCACGAATACCAGCATGTTGGTCGATGCCGGCAGGACTTCCATACCGAAGAATGTACCCTTGCCAAGCAGTTCGCGAACCATGCCCAACAGAGTCAGTGCAATGGTGAAACCAATGCCGATACCGACACCGTCACACAGTGAAGCCAGCACATTGTTCTTGGCTGCGAAAGCTTCGGCACGGCCCAGAATTATGCAGTTCACCACAATGAGCGGAATGAAGATGCCCAGAGTCTTGTACAGATCCGGAACGTATGCCTGCATTAGCATCTGCAATACGGTAACGAACGAAGCTATGACAACGATATAGCACGGTATTCTCACTCCATCAGGAATGAGGTTCTTCAGCAGTGAAATGAACACGTTGGAACAGATGAGCACGAACATTGTCGCCACACCCATCCCCATACCGTTGAGGGCCGATGACGTGGTGGCCAGTGTCGGACACATACCCAGCAGGAGAACGAAAGTAGGATTCTCCTTAATGATTCCGTTTAATATGGTCTTGAAGTAATTCATGTCTTGAAACGGTTTTTAGTTCTGTGATGAGGCTCCGCTGACAGCATCGGCTGCAGTGTATCCGAACAGTTCCTTGTATGCGGCATTGACTGCGTTCAGGAACGCTCTTGAAGTGATTGTTGAAGCTGTAATGGCATCGACCTGACCTCCGTCCTTGCTGACTGCCAGCATGTCATCACCGGGATTCATGCCTATGATATTATGGTTGCCGGCCTTGGCAGGACGTCCCAGGATCACGTCAGCGACACCGGACTGTTCCTTGACATCCTGACTTGCCTGACGGAACCAGGCATCGGCCTGTGCACCGAGTCCAGGTGTTTCGGAGTGCTCAAGAACCTGATATCCCAGAATCTCACCTTCAGGACCGAAGCCGACCATTACTTTCAGATTGCCGCCGAAACCGTTAGGATCGACTGATTCTACTGCAGTTCCAAGAGGATTGCCGTTGGCATCCATTACCTTATGGAAAACGAAACCGTTCTTTTCCTGTGCCGGAGCCACGGTGAACTCAACATCCCTGTCGCCCAGAATCACACTCTTCACACCGTCCGAAACGGTCTTTTCGTTAATCTGTCTGATGGGTTCGCTGGTAACATCGTTGACCCATGCCAGAAGACCGGCAGCCACCACTGCGATGAGGGTGAGTACCAGTGCCATGTTCAGTATGTTAGATTCAAGTTTCTTCATTTTGCTGTCTCCCCGAAATGTTTTGGTTTGCACCAGTTGTTGATAAGCGGAACTATAGCGTTCATGATGAGAATGGCGAATGACATTCCTTCAGGATAGGAACCGAAGAACCTTATTATCACAGTCAGGAAGCCTATTCCAATTCCGTACCAGACCATACCCTTGTGCGTCATTGGCGATGTCACATAATCGGTTGCCATGAAGCAAGCACCCAGCATGAGACCGCCTGAGCAGAGATGATACAGAGGATTCACATACAGATCCGGATTGACAATCCACATGATTCCTGTCAGGACTGCGACAGTTGCAAGTATGGAAACAGGAATATGCCATGCGATGACTTTCTTGCAGAGCAGAATGACAACGCCGATGAGCAGTGCCAGTGCGCTGACTTCACCGATACATCCGGCAGTGTTACCCAAGAACAGGTTCCAGACTGAAGGAAGTGAATCTGCGGCTGCAGCGTTGCCGCCGGAAATCTGACCTATCAGGTTGAGCGGTGTTGCGCAGGTGGTGGCATCGGTGTATGAGAGCAGCTGATGCGGTTCCGGCCATGATGTCATTCTGGTCGGGAATGAGATAAGCATGAACACGCGGCCTACCAGAGCCGGGTTGAACGGGTTGTTGCCCAGTCCGCCGAACACCATCTTGCCAATGCCGATAGCGACAAGCGAGCCCATGACAATCTGATAAAGGGGAATGTTCGAAGGCAGGTTGAACGCCAGCAGCATACCTGTGATGATGGCGCTGCCGTCACCCAGAGTGCTGTGTTCCCTTCCAAGCAAGAACCTGGAGATGAGCCACTCGAAAAGCATGCACGATGCCACTGCAGTAACAGTCACTATCAGGGCTCCTATGCCGAACACTATGAACGATGCAATGAGAGCCGGCATGAGAGCCGTGATAACCCAATGCATGTTCCTTTCTATTGTATCACCGCAGTGAATGTGAGGTGATGTCGATATGAACAGTTTCTGTGCCATTGTCTGAATCTTTTCTGACGGTTATTTCTTTGCCTGACGTGCACGGACAATTCCGTTCACCTTGTTCTTTGACAGGCGTATCCAGTCAAGCAGAGGTCTGCGTGACGGACAGGTGGACTGGCAGCAGCCGCATTCAATGCAGCTCAGTATCCAATCCTGTTCGCATTTTTCCCAATCCTGCTGTTGTGTGGCAGTAGCCAGCTTATAGGGCTCAAGTCCCATAGGACAGGCGTCGACGCACTTGGCGCAACGTATGCAGTTACGTTCCTCGCGACGTACAGCCACCTTTTCGGGAAGCATGAGAATGCCCGATGTTCCCTTGACTACAGGAGCATCGGTCCCGAGAAGAGGACGTCCCATCATCGGACCGCCGGACAGGAGCTTGCCGGTATCTTCAGGCATGCCACCGGCCTGTTCTATGATCTGGCTGACAGGTGTACCCATACGGACCTTCAGATTGCATGGATTCTTGACGCTGTCACCGGTAACGGTAACGATACGCTCGATGAGTGGCTTGTTCTTGATTACAGCCTCGTAGATTGCATAGACGGTACCGACGTTCTGCACCACGCAGCCCACGTTGGCGGGAAGGGCGGGAGGAGGCGGAACCTGACGACCTGTCACTGCTTCGATAAGCTGCTTTTCACCACCCTGCGGATACTTCATCTTGAGCGGCATAACCTCGATTCCGCTTACCATCATGACTTTTTCCTGCAGGAGTTTTATAGCATCGGGCTTGTTTTCCTCAATGCCGATAACGGCACGGTCAATGCCAAGGGCCTTCATGATTATGCGGACACCGACTATTATCTGATCAGGATATTCCAGCATGAGACGGTGGTCAGCAGTCAGATAAGGTTCGCACTCCACTGCATTGATTATCAGAGTGTCAATCTTGCATGTTGGAGGAGGACACAGTTTCACATGAGTCGGGAAGCATGCGCCACCCATACCTACGATACCTGCATTTTTGATGCGTTCAATGATTTCATCCTTAGTCAGATTGAGTTGCTGAACAAGAGTGTTGCTTCTGTCAATTGAGGGGTCCCATTCGTCACCCTGCACATCAATGAAAATTGCGGGCTTGCGTTGACCGCTGGCATCGACAACAGTATCGATCTTTGCAACTTTTCCTGAAACAGACGAATGAATTGCAGCCGACATGAATCCGCCGGGCTGGGCAATCAGAGTACCGACCAGAACCTGATCGCCCTTGGCAACACATGGAACGGCCGGAGCACCGATATGCTGAGAAAGCGGGAACACGGCCTGAACAGGCAGCGCTGCAGGCTCAATGGCTCTGTTGGCTGTCAGTTTGCTTGGATTCGGGTGGACACCACCTATTTTAAATGTATTCGACATACGCTTAACTGTTTTTCTGTTCTTGGTCCTGAACCGGTGCAACAGCCGGCTGGACATCGGCTGCCGGCTGTTCGGTCACGACTTTCTTTGGAGGAAAATTGACTGCAAGAATCGTGTGTTGCGGACATTCGTCAACGCACTTGCGACAAAGGCGGCACTTCTCAAAGTCAATATATGCAAGATTATTCTCTAGGCTGATGGCCTCGAACGGACAGGCCTTGACACACTTTCCGCAACCTATGCAAGCTGCAGAACATGCCTTCTTGGCAACAGGTCCCTTATCCTTGTTGACACAGCTCACATACACACGGCGATCAAGCTTGTTCTTGTTCCTTAGTTCGATGATATTTCTAGGACAGGCCTTTGAACATGCACCGCAGGCGGTACACTTGTCCTGATCGACAACAGGAAGTCCGGTCTCCGGATCCATATGGATGGCATCGAACTTACATGCAGACACACAGTCACCGCAGCCCAGACAGCCATAGAAGCATCCTGTCTCGCCACCAGTCTGAAGCGCGGCTACGACACAACTGCGTGCACCGTCATAGGTATTGAGGCGCGGACGGTTCTGACAGGAACCGTTGCATCGTACTACAGCAACCTTAGGCAGAGACTCCTGAACAGCATGACCTGTTATGGCCGCGATCTGCTGCATTACCTCACTCTTACATACCGAACACTTGAGTCCGTCCATTGAATCGCTGTTCACACAGGCCTGGGCAAAACCGGCACAGCCGGGATAGCCGCAGCCTCCGCAATTGGCTCCAGGAAGGATTTCGATGATCTGCCCCACTCTGGGATCCTCATCAACATGGAATTTCTTTGCCACAAGGAACAGCACCAGACCCAGAATGAGTCCGATGGCGCCAAGGACAAGAATTGCCGTCAAAATTGGTGACATGTTACTATTATTATTTGTTTCGTTTTCAATTCAAACAAGCATTGCAGCATCCTTTCAGTCCCGAATCGAGAACTCGAATTCCTTCCCGATCCTGTCCCTCTTCAGAAACAGCACCGTATAGTAGCACGCCAGAACGACCACAGCGGCCAGAACCGCGACCTTTTCGCTGTTCCATATACCGATAACGGCAAAAAGAACCGCAAGAAGCATCAGCAGCGGAAGTCCGAAAGCAAGCAGAACAGCCTTCATTCCCTGGCTTTCGCTACCTGTCACCGTCACTTCCTGACCCACAAGGTAATTCTCCGGATGCGCGACGGAAACCTGAACCGATTTCTCCTTCATTTCAGAGATACGGCACAGATTCCTGACCTGACATCCGCTGCAAGCCGATACCTGGACAATCTTCACGATGACGGCATTGCCATTTACAGCCATGACCGTTCCCGGATGGGAAATTCCGATATCCTGCTTTGCGCGCTTACCCATAACAATATGCAAAAATACCAAAATTTACATCACCGCTCAAATGCTCATGGTATTTTTATGCCATAAGCTTGCGTTTTCGTCAAGACTGGCATGTACTCCAAAAAATAGTATGGAAAAGTTGCCGAAATGGATACAATGTAATAATTTTGCGGCGCCGTTACGAGTTGGCGGCTGTTCAAATCATTAATTAATCAATAAAAACAAAAACTTATGGCAGCAAAGATCAGATTGCAGAGACGTGGCCACAAGGCTTACGCTTTCTATTCAATCGTTATTGCAGACACCAGAGCTCCACGTGATGGAAAGTTTATTGAGAAGATTGGTACTTACAATCCTAACACCAATCCTGCTACAGTAGATTTGAATTTCGAAAGAGCACTGTATTGGGTAAACGTTGGCGCACAGCCTACAGACACAGCCCGCAACATCCTTTCACGTGAAGGCGTGTACTTGATGAAGCATCTTCAGGGTGGTGTAAAGAAGGGTGCATTCGACGAAGCCGCAGCACAGGCAAAGTTCGACGCATGGAAGCAGGCCAAGGAAAGTTCACTCAAGGCTATCGTCGTAAAGGACGAGCAGACAAAGCGTGAACTCGGCAAGGCAAAGCTCGAAGCTGAAAAGAAGGTCAACGAGGCTATCGCCGAGAAGGTAGCAGCCAAGAAGGCCGAGGCAGCAGCTCAGGCAGCTGAAGCAGCAGCCGCAGCAGCCCAGGAAGAAGTTCCCGCACAGGAAGAAGCTCCCGCAGAAGCTTAAGCATCCAGTCTGAAAGCGAAAATAAAAGGCTCTGCCGTTTGGCAGGGCCTTTTATTTTGACAATCCAAATAAGGAATTGACTTGCGGTCGCAAGTGACCGCAAGTCAATTGAAAATCAATATCCGGGATTCTGATCCGCAATACGGTCAAGACCACTGTTGGCATCGAATTCCTCTGTCGGAATTGGAAGAATATAGTACTCTTCCTTTTCAAACTTTGAAGAAACGGTCTGAACAAGATTCTTCGGGAATCTGAGCATTACAGCAGCATCAACACCTGATTCGCACACAAAGTTTCTGATGAACTCATTGAAAAGTTCAGCCATTGCTCCGTCAGCCGAATCAATTGCATCGAATGCAGTGAAATCAGTAACACCTGCGTGCATCTCGACCTCCTTGATGAACGGCATGGCCTCATTCACCTTATTGAGTCTGATAAGAGCCTCTGCATACATCAGATATATCTCAGACAGTCTCATCTCGACCATGGTCTCGGCCACTTCATCAAGATCATAGTTTTCAATCTGGTCAACCGTGTAATGGCGCAGATTAAGTGCAAGTCCGTCAGACATGACGACCATTGCATTATCCACAACATCCTGTTCCTGCTCTATGTCAGCCTTTCTTGTATCGGTGTCGGCATAAAGTCCGGCAACGGCAGGAGTAAGGTTGAACATATCCTTGTCATAGGTGAAGTAGCCTTCCATAACTGTGGACTGCTCTGTCTTGGGCTTGATGGCGAAGATGATTTCCTTGCTTCCCAGACCTTTTGTACGATAGATGTCCATTGTTTTTCCTTCAAGCTCATACGGGCCATTGTCGATAATGTCCTTGCAGAGCTTTGCAGCTTCGGCATAGTCACCTTCCTGTCCTCTGTGAAGCAGGACCTTTGCCTTCATGCCTTCAGCGAACCACTTGCTGAAACGGTAGTTGCTGCAGTTGTCCGATGCATTTGCAATGGCAAAATCAAGGTCAGCAAGAATGCTGTTATATGTATCCTTCACTGTTGCCCTGCCTGCAGGAACGTTGCTTACAGACATGACTTTATCACGAAGGATTGCACCATACTGGCTGTTGATGTCCCAGCTGTAGCCGAAATAAAGAAGGGCATTGTAATGTCCGATGGCACGGATTGTCCTGGCTTCGGCAATGATCTCATTCTTTCTGTTTCCGCTGAAAAGCTTTGAATCAACACCCTCGACACCTTCAATCACATAGTTCGATGAAACGAATCTGTTGTAGATTGTGGTCCAGAGATAGTTGACATTCTCATCGGATGATGCACCCGGCTCCAGCATTTCACCCCACCAGTTATCCGATGTCAATGTTCCTGCGAAATATGACGGAAGAATTTCAGTGTACATAGGATTGCCTGCGCACTTGATTCCGTTGTAGTCTTCCGAGCAGAGTGCATAAGAATAATAAACACCGTTCAAAGCAACTTCGGCCGAATTGCTGTCATAAATAAGGTTTTCATAAACCACTTCCTGGCTTGGAAGAGCGTTCAGCTTGTCTTCGCACGATGTTGTACCAAGTACTGCCGCTCCGGCAAAACCGGCAATTACCAATATTCTATTAATCTTTTTCATATTATCTCATGCTTTAGAAACCGAAACGAACTCCTAATGAATAAGTACGTGAGTAAGGATATGAGCTCACGTCAAGTCCACCGCCGCTGATGCTGTACGGGTCATTGCAGATTGCAGGGTCAGCACCCGGATATTTGGTCAGAGTGAACAGATTGCTTCCCGACAGATAGATTGAACCACTTGTCATGCTGGCCTTCTGCAGGAACTTTGCAGGAATGTTACAACCTATTGAAAGTGAATTCATTCTCATGTATGAAGCATCGTACATATTGACGCTGCTGAGCATAAGTCTGTGACTCGGATTGGCATGAACGTTTGCACGACCCTCTTCCGGATTCAGAGCCTGCGGGCTGCGGTTGGCCATCTGGCCGTTTGAACTGTATCCGAATGACATATCGTCCTTATCCCTTACATAGAGAAGCTGGTTGCCGTATGCGTATGTGAATGATGCGTTCATGAACCAGTTCTTATAATTGAGCTGAGTATTGAAACCGCCGTAGAAATCAGGATTGATATCACCGATCACGTCACGATAGTCACGTGCCCTTTCGTTGAGTGCGAACTTAGGATCACCTACAGCAAGGCAGGGATAGTCACTGCTCCAGTAATTTTCAATTCCCTTGATGTCATAGAACTGCTGTTTGTATTCTTCAAGTTCTTCCTCGGTTTCGATGATGCCATCGGCCTTGTATGCATAGAGGACGCCAAGAGGCATACCCTGTACAAGGACATCGGTACCTGCCTCGTAAACATCAATTTCGCCTGCAATCTTCTCAACGCATGAAATGTTACGTGAAACGTTGAAACCTACATGCCATGTGAAATTCTTTGTTCTGATGGGATCAGCAAAGAGTTCGAGTTCGAGACCCTTGTTGGACAGTTCGGCAAAATTGGAGATATAACCGGGGAAACCTGAACTTGGAGCTGCTACGACATTGAACAGGGCACCGTCAGTATTCTTCCAGTATCCTCCGAAAGTACCACCCAGACGTCCGTTCAGGAATGAGAAGTCAATACCCAGATCCTTCTGCTTGGTTGACTCCCACTTGATATCATCGTTACCCAGCTGGGAAGCGTAAAGGGCTGAAGCGTCTGCATATGAATCGCATGCGAACAGAGTCATGTACATGTAATCTGAAATATCCTGAGTACCGGTCTTGCCTATGCTGGCACGGAGTTTGATTTCATCAATCCACTTCACATCCTTAAGGAAACCCTCCTCACTGATTCTCCATGCAATGGCACCTGAGGGGAAATAACCTGTACGGTGTGCCTTTGAGAACTTGGATGATGTATCGGAACGGCCAGTGAATGTGAACAGATACTTGTCCAACAGAGTGTAGTTGACACGTCCGTAGAATGAAAGGAGTGCATTTGAAATTGAAGGATTGGCACCGCTTACACGTGTGGCAGTCATAGCTGAGCTGAGACCTGTAAGAGTATTGTCATCAGGATATCCGGTTCCGCTTGCAGAGAAGAAGCTGGCGCGACGGCTTTCCCAAGCATGACCGATCACAGCGTCAATGTGGTGTATGCCGTTGAATATCTTGTTGTAGCTAAGGGTATTCTCCCAGAAGATACCGGTTGTGATGGACTGGGCTTCTGTACCGCTACCCTTGTGGTTTTCTCTTGAACCGTTGCTGGCATTGCCAAGCTGCAGATAACTTGGAATGTAGTTCAACTGATTGTAATTGCTGTAATCGAATGATCCGGTTGTACGGAAAATCAGTTCATCCAGAACATCCCATTCAAGGCCCATTGAACCCTTGAAGCCGTAAGTCTTGGCATTGTTGACAGCCTGAGCTACTGCAAGCGGGTTCAGATATCCCTCATATGCTTTGGCAAAATACTTGCCGAATGAATACTTCGATGCATCACTGTAATCGGCAAGGGTGCCGTCTTCGTTATATGCAGGAAGAATTGAAGGAGCAGCCAGAGCCTGGCCATAAGAACCGTTGGTAACATCGTTATTCGTGTAATTGAAGTTGATGTTGATATTGGTTCTGACCTTCTTGGAAAGGTTGTTGTCAAGTCTGATCTTTCCGGCATAGCGTTCGAATCCGGTATTGATTACAGTACCTTCCTGATTCGTATATGAAAGCGATGTGTAGTAACGTGACACGTCATTACCGCCAGAAATCGAGACATCGGCGTTATGGGTTGCTGAATTGCGGAGAAGGAGGTCAAGCCAGTCTGTGTTGGCTGATTTGACTTCAGCCAGTTCCGCCATGAGATCATTAAGCTTCTTTGTCTGCTTGTTGAATGAACTTTCGCTCAAGGCATACTTGTTCTTCTCCAGAATCTTGAGGTCGTTTTCACATGCCTGGGTGAATGCCTTGATCCACTCATCGCCTGTAAGAACCTCCTGTGGTGATGCCACATTGTAACCATAACTGTAGTTGAAGTCAATCTTCGGCTTGCTGTTGGCTGCACCGCGCTTGGTTGTAATCACAACGACACCGTTGGCTGCCTTTGAACCGTATATGGCGGTTGCAGAAGCATCCTTAAGGATTGTGATTGACTCGATATCGTTAGGATTCAGACCTGCAAGAGCATTGAGTGTACGGGTATATGCCTCAGAGGTGGCACTTGCGCTGATGTCGCCTGAGAACATATAGAACAGATCTGCTCCACCTTCTATATACTGGTTGTGGACCTCAGTAGGAATTCCGTCAATGATGTACAGAGGGTCAACACCACGCTGCAGTGAAGAACCGCCACGGACACGGATTCTGAAACCGCCGCCAGGGGCACCGTCGTTCTTGGTTACCTGGACACCGGCAGCCTTACCGAGCAGAGCCTCGTCAAAGGTTGTGACGGGACGTGACTTGAGTTCTTCGACATCGACAGTAGATACAGAACCGGTAAGGTCCTTTCTGAGAGCTGAACCGTAGCCTATTACGACAACATCGTCAAGGTACTGGTTGCTCTCAAGCATTGTCACGTTGAGCTGTGTCTTGCCGTTCAGTTCAACAGTCTGCTGCTGCATTCCAAGATAGAAGAAATCCAGAACAGCCTTCTTGGGATCGGAAACGTTCAGCGTGTACTTGCCGCTTCCATCAGTAATTGCATGACTGTTCTCATTCTGCACCTGGACGGCAACACCTTCAATAGGTTCGCCATTCTTGTCTGTTACGCTTCCGGACACTTTCGTACCGGACTGGGCATACGCAAGCGTTGTGCCCATAAGCATGACAGCCGCTGCAAGAAAGGCCCTGAGGGACTTTCCTACATAGTCGTTCAATGATTTTCTCATATAATTTAATAAGGTTAAAGTAGTTCTGCGAGTTTAGCCTCCAGTTCATCATGTTCCATCTTACCTATGATCTTTCCCTCCTTATCCAGCAGGAAATAAGACGGAATATAATGCACGCCGTAAAGTGCACCCACTATGGCAGGCTCGTTCTTTACGGGGAATTCATCAATGGTCTGAATCCACGGAAGTTCATCCTCTTCAATGGCTTTCAGCCAGTCTTTCTCGTTGGAGTCATCTGAAACGCCAATGATTTCAAGTCCCTTCTCGTGATACTTTGCGTAAAGTTCCTTCATGGCCGGCATACCCTGACGGCAAGGGCCGCACCATGATGCCCAGAAGTCAATTATCACATACTGTCCGCGCAATGATGACAGAGTCACGTCAGTTCCTTCAGGATTCTTGAGAGTGAAGTCCGGAGCTTCAGCACCCGGAGCCGTAGCCTTCATTGCGGCAATGTCCACTCTGAGCTTTTCTGCCAGATATGACTGCTGCACTTCAGGAGTGAATGATGAAAAAGCGGTTTCGATTTCATCCAAAGAAAATCCCTCACAGTTCGAACGGAACAGATAAGCCGCAGCCTCTATATCGGGATGAGCCAGAGCATACTCGGCCTGTGCCTTATCCTGTTCAGCCGAATATGCGTCAAGAATGTCGCTGAACCTGTTGACAAGGGCCTCGGAAAGTGAATCATACAAGGCCATATCAGAATAGCCCAAAGCCATTATCTCCTGTTCACCGGCATATAGTTCGGAATACTGGGGATCGTTGCTGAACCTTTTGTCCAACATCGGTCTGATTCCGCACCAGAATTCGTTGTTCGGGCCGCCGGTTATGGCATTGTCTATAAAACCGCGACCACCATGGCGACCGTAATCGACAACATTGTCAAGATCAAAGTCAGCGTTCAGAACCGCATTCTCAACAAAAACCGATGCCGAAATTTCACTTTCGCCATCGGGAATAATATATACTGTACCACGAACCGGTTCACTGACAGAGCCACGGAATGTGAAAACGCCATTCTCCATATTCACGGTATCTCTCACAAGTTCCTGATTTGGAGTATAATACGTAAGAACAGCCTTGCCGTTCAAATCACCTGTTTTTCCGTTGAACACATAACCATTCTGTTCACCGCATGCCGACACGATCAGCGCCAGTGCCGGAACCAGCAATAAAGACCTTTGCATAATGCTTGTATATTTTCAAATATATTACAAATTATTTGCATAGATACTCAAAACCAGGGTACTACATGCCAGTTGGCTTCAAATAGTATCGTCTCCAGACTACCGACAACTGAAAGTGCCGAGCCGTACAGGGGACAGGAACCGTTCC
>JAZUEH010000017.1:0-8835 GCA_045640065.1 Bacteroidaceae bacterium | reverse complement strand
GTGGGTCTGAGAGAAAAACGGCGGCATTATTTAAATTGGATATAGGGTTCCAGTGACTGGGCGTCTTCGCCCGTTCAGAGAAACGTCCGATTCGGACGCTTCTCCTGTATTATAGTTAACTGGTATATAGTACCCTTTCTTTAAATGGCTCGCGACATTTTTTCATGATGGATGGTGGGTGTGCGGACTTTCCGCGGAATGGCCGATTGGCGACAAGGCCTTTCAGGCGTGAAGAAACGCGGCTGTCTGAGCGGCAGTCCGCCCACCCACCATCCATCATGCAAAAACTGTATTCAGATTACAGGTTTTCGGCTTCGATCATTGCCTCTTCCCAGCGGGACTCTGCCGCTTCAAGCTCACTCTTGAGTTTGCCGTAAGCCTCGAACATGGCCGGGTTGGCAGCACCTTCGGGAGTAGCCATCCACCCTTCCAGCTCCTTGATCTCATTCTCGATGCGAGAAACCTCCTTCTCGCAGTCAGCCACCTTCTTTTCGGCCCTCTTGCGTTTTCTCTCCTGTTCCTTGCGGGCCTCGAAATCCTCCTTGCCACCAACGGAGGGTCTGGCATCAGCCTTTGGACCGGCATGTGCTGCGGAGTCCGATGCCCCCTTCATCCGGCCTATGTCCGCAAGGCTGTCCATATTCTTGCGCTGCAGGAAATCATAGATGCCGCCAAGATGTTCACGTACCTTGCCGTCACCGAACTCATAGACCTTGCTGACCAGTCCGTCCAGGAACTCGCGGTCATGGCTGACCACGATTACGGTGCCGTCAAAGGCCTGGATGGCCTCCTTCAGGACATCCTTGGTCACCATATCCAGATGATTGGTAGGCTCGACAAGAATGAGCAGATTGTTCGGAGTGAGCAGCAGACGGATCATGGCCAGACGGCTGCGTTCACCGCCCGACAGGACCTTGACTTTCTTCTGGTTCTCTTCGCCTCCGAACATGAAGGCGCCAAGAATGTCATTGATACGGGTACGGATGTCGCCTACGGCCACATTGTCAATGGTGTCATACACGGTAAGCTCTTCATCAAGCAACTGTGCCTGATTCTGAGCATAATAGCCAATATTGATGTTATGGCCTATCTTGAGGCTTCCGTCAAAGGGAATCTCACCCATTATGCATTTGACGAGAGTGGATTTTCCTTCACCGTTACGTCCCACGAAGGCGACCTTCTCGCCTCTCTTGATGGTCAGGTCGACTCCGCTGAATACAGTATGCTCGCCATAGCTTTTGGCCACTCCGTCACAGATGACCGGATAATCTCCGCTGCGCTGGGCAGGCGGGAACTTGAGCCGCAGATGACGGTTGTCGACTTCGTCAATTTCTATGGGCACAATCTTCTCCAATGCCTTGATACGGCTCTGGACCTGATTTGACTTGGTCGGTTTGTAACGGAACCGCTCTATGAAATCCTTGATGTCGGCTATTTCCTTCTGCTGATTCTCATACGCGCGTATCTGCTGCTCGCGGCGTTCCGCACGCAGTTTCACATACTGGTCATACTTGACCTTGTAGTCATGAATGGTTCCGCAGGTTATTTCTATTGTGCGTGTAGTAACGTTGTTCAGGAATGCACGGTCGTGACTGACCAGCATGACAGCGTTGCAGCGGTGTGCCAGGAAATCCTCCAGCCACTGTATGCTCTCAATGTCCAGATGGTTGGTCGGCTCGTCCAGCAGCAGCACATCCGGGTGCATGAGCAGCAGTTTTGCCAGCTCTATGCGCATGCGCCAGCCGCCGCTGAATTCGCTGGTGGGACGGTCAAAATCCTCACGCCGGAATCCAAGTCCCAGCAATGTCTGTTCCAGTTCGGCCTGATAGTTGCTGCCGCCCATCATCTGGAAATGCTCACTCTTATGGGTGAACTTCTCTATGAGCAGGCGGTAGTCATCGGACTCGAAGTCCGTTCGCCGGGCAAGTTCATCGTTCAGGCGGGAAATCTCAGCCTCAAGTTCGCGTATGCCCGAGAAAGCCTGTTCCGCCTCATCACGGACCGTGCGGGAATCGGCCAGTTTCATGACCTGCGGCAGATAGCCTACCGTGCTCTCCTTCGATATGGATACGGTTCCCGAGGTCGGTTTCTGCAATCCGGCCAGGATTTTGAGCATAGTGGATTTGCCGGCTCCGTTCTTGCCGACCAGGGCAATGCGGTCCTTGTCTCCAATGACATAACTCACCCCCGTAAACAGGGGCCTGGCACCGAACTCTACACTGAGGCCGTCAACTGAAACCATCAGAACGTCAGAACAGTGGTGACGGATAGACTCCGTCCTTTACCAACTGGGCAATGCGGTCGACCGTTCCCTGACGGTCTTCAGCGTATGTCACACCAAACCATTTGGATGTGGTGTCAAGAACCTCGCAGGTGGCAGTTCCGCCATTAATCAGTTCGTTGACCATGAGAGGAATGTAATATTCTGATTTGGGCTTTTCAATATTCTCCTTGAGCCAACCCTTGAAATATTCTTCCGAGTACTGGAAATACTCAGGAGTGAAGCCCCATACATTCATTGAAACGGGAGTGTTGTCCTCAATACGGACCCATTCTTCACCGTCCCTGTAACAGATACCCTCCTCACGACGGATGATCTCAGTACGCTCAACAACGGTTGTCAGATGTTTCTCCTCATTGACCGAACAGACACCGCGTGACACCTTTCCGTTCTCGCTCAAGGTATTGACCACACGGAATCCCACCATGGCATACCTGTTCTCAGCACCATCAGGCAGTTCCGAAAGGTACTTTCCCATGACGGCAAAGCAGTCACGGCCATAGAAGTCATCGGCATTGATCACGCAGAAAGGCTCCTTGACAACATCCTTGGCCATTAGAACGGCATGGTTGGTTCCCCATGGTTTGGTACGTTCCTCGGGGCGCACGAATCCTTCGGGCAGGTCATCTATGCTCTGGAACACCACTTCAACTGGCACATGGCCCTCATATTTTGCAAGCACCAGCTTACGGAAATCGGCCTCGAAATCCTTGCGGATAATGAACACGACCTTTCCGAAACCGCCACGAATGGCATCGAACACAGAATAATCCATTATGGTCTCACCATTGGGACCCAGTCCGTCCAACTGTTTCAGACCACCATAACGGCTGCCCATTCCGGCAGCAAGAACAACAAGTGCAGGTTTCATATTCAGTAAATCATTATTTTTGTGCAAAGTTAATTAAATGTATACCTTTGTGCAAAAAGAAAAACCATAGCATTATGAAGAAATACATAGCCATACTGCCAATTCTGGCCGTTCTGTTCTCAACGGCCTGTGGTGGGAAGAAGTCCGCCACAAATGAAATGAGCGCCTTTGATGCCGATACCATAATCCTGGACCAGGACCAGTACGTACGTTTTGAGACTACTGCCGGCAACTTTACCATAAAGCTGTACCGCGAGACTCCGCTGCACCGTCACAACATGGTCCGCAACGCCCGCCACGGCATCTATGACGGCCAGCTGTTCTTCGGCATCCAGAAGGGTTACAAGATCCAGTGTGGCGATGTGAACTCCAAGAATGCCCAGCCGGGCCAGCAGCTCGGCATCAACGAGAAGGAGGATACCATAATGTCCGAAATCCAGCCGGAACTGTTCTACCACAAACGTGGTGCTGTGGGACAGGCCAGTGTAACCCAGTTTGACTACTCCACAAGCCAGCAGTTCTATATAGTGACCGGCCGCAAGGCCAAGGTCGCCCAGCTGACTGACCAGGAGAAGACCATCAACAAGCGCTACCGCAAGGAAGTCAAGGACTCTCTGACGCGTCCGTACTCCAAGCAGATTCTGGAATGGCAGAAATACAAGGAGAACAAGCAGATAAGCAAGCTCAACGACCAGCTGAACAAGGAGACCGATGCCATCATGGCCACCCGCAAGCCGTTCCTCTACAGTCAGGAACAGGTTGACCAGTATCTGTATGACGGAGGTGTTCCGTCACTTGACGGCCTGTACACTGTCTTCGGTGAGGTTACAGAAGGTCTTGAAGTAGTCGAGGCCATCAACAACATGCACACGGACCGCAACTATCGTCCCGATCCGGACGTCAGGATTACCCGCGCCTACGTTGTGGGCGAAGAGCCGGAAACGGACAATCAGTAAATCCGGATTATGTCTGCAAAGCTCTGCCAGAGCGTTTCATCAGGTAGCGGAGAATACACGTCTATCATCTCATGTGACACAGGATGTTCGAAGGTCACATGCCAGGCATGAAGTGAAATGCTGCCATCGGGGTTTGAACGTTCCGCACCGTATTTCAGATCACCTTTGATGGGACATCCCATTTTGGCAAGCTGACAGCGTATCTGGTGATGACGGCCTGTCATGAGCTCCACCTCCAGCAGGTGGTAATTGACAGAACTGGCAACAAGCCTGTAACGCAGTACAGCCTTCTTGCTCCCCGGCACTTCATGGTCATATGCGTATGAACGGTTCTGCTTCTCGTTTCTCACAAGCCAGTTCTCCAACTGCCCCTCATCATTTGCAGGCCGGTTCCTGACAATAGCCAGATAGCGTTTGTCCACACTGCCTACGCGGAACATCTCATTCATCCTTGACAGGGCCTTGCTGGTCTTGGCCAGCACTACGACACCGCTTACCGGACGGTCTAGCCTATGTGTAACACCGACAAAGACATTGCCCGGCTTTGCATACTTGACCTTCAGATATTGGGCAACGGCTTCCGAAAGAGGTGCATCACCGGTCTTGTCACCCTGAACAATCTCGCCGGACTGTTTGGAGACAATGATAATATGGTTGTCTTCGTAAAGAACCTTCATCTTTTTCAAACTGAATACATGAATCACATGCCCATGCCACCATCCACACTGAGCACCTGCCCGGTAATGTACGATGCCTTATCCGATGCAAGGAACATCACCGTCTCTGCCACTTCTTCCGGCTTGGCACCACGGCCCATAGGTATGGATCTGCACCACTGTTCCAACTTATCCTGAGGCAGGGATTCCGTCATCTCGGTCATGACGAAACCTGGAGCCACAACGTTAGCCCTCACACCTCTTGAGGCAAGTTCCTTGGCAACAGACTTTGTCAATCCTACCAGACCTGCCTTTGATGCGGCATAATTGGCCTGACCGGCATTTCCGTGCAATCCGGAAACCGATGACAGCGACACAATGCTTCCACCTCTCTGACGCATCATAATCTGTGAACAGGCCTTTATGCAGTTGAAGGCCGATTTCAGATTCGTGTCCAAGACCTGGTCCCACTGCTGTTCGTCCATACGCACAATCAGTCCGTCACGCGTTATTCCGGCATTGTTCACAAGAATGTCAATACGGCCGAATTCAGCATGGACACTCTGCACCATCTCAGTAACGGCCTTGAAATCCGATACATCGTACTTGCAAGCCATAGCCCTGACTCCCATTTCTGTAAGTTCCCTTTCAAGAGCCATTGCCTTATCATCGCTGTTCAGATATGCGAATGCCACATTCGCACCTTCAGAAGCCATTTTCCTGGCAATAGCCAGACCTATTCCACGTGTAGCACCTGTTACAAGCGCAGTCTTGCCATTAAGTTGTCCCATCATATTCATTTTCTGTTTTTATAATCATAACCGACAATAGCATACACAATGTTGCTAAACTGCAGTCTTATTTCCTCCCGACTGGCAGTTTTCCAAAGTATGCCTTTAATGTACGGATATTCAAAACCTCGAATGCAATTCTGAATCATATCGGCAGCCAGATTGACGTTTGATACATCAAAAACCTTCCGATTGACGCCATCCACAATCATATCTACCAGCATCTGCCTTTCCTGACGGTCATAATCCTTGCGGAAATGTTCAAGATTCCAACTGTTTTTGAAGAAGAACGACTTTAACGTTCCATTATGGTCAACCATATCTTTAATTATGGCAAAGCGACCGAATACGAAATCAACTATCCTGATTTCAACCGGAGAATCATCGGCTGGAATAGTCTTGAGCTTGTCTATTACAATGGATGTTTCCCTCTCAATTGCAGCCTTATAGACATCTGCCTTGCTTTCAAAATATGCATAGAGCGTTCGGCGGCTCATTCCAGATTCCTGGGCGATATCCATCATAGACACGGCTTCGTATCCATTTCTGATAAACTGCCTTTTGGCAGCATCTAGCAGCACATCCCTGGTCTTCCTACTGTCCATTTCTATTATTTGGCTTACAAAAGTACTAAAATTGTAAAAAGAAATACATTTTCCATGCAGTAAGGCTTGGTTTTTCAAAATAAAGGGTCTACCTTTGCAACATCAAATATCGCGGAGTGGAGCAGTGGTAGCTCGTTAGGCTCATAACCTAAAGGTCGGAGGTTCGAACCCTCCCTCCGCAACTAAAGAAAGAGGTCCTTATTTCAGGACCTCTTTCTTTATGCTCTTGAGATTGTATTATTCTGCAGCAGATTCGACTGCAGGTGCCTCGGCTACTGGTGGAACAGGCGCTTCCACAACCTGCTCAACCTGAGCTTTGGCCTTCTTTTCATACTTCAGACAGTCGCAACCTACCCAACCGAAGAAATTGTTGAAATACAGCAGTGCGAAAACTGCTGCAAGTCCAATTATAAAACCTATCAGTTTCTTCCAGAAAGGAATCTTTTCAGCATAAGGATCCTTTCCAACTGCTACGGCAGGTACTTCAGCAACCTCGGTAAGAGTAGCTCCAAATGGAGTATTAACCTTAACTGCTGCATTGACGGCCCAATCATTAGCATTCAGAACAGGAGCAAGATTTCTCTTTCTCAGTTTCAGCCATGCCTTAATCATTGCCGGACCTGAAATCAAAAGCATAATGACAGCAATGATAACAAGCCACTTCCACCACGTCAAACCCGAAACTGCTTTAACCACAGCAGCGAATGCGGCAACAATAGCACCGAATGCGACACCGACCATAGCAAATACGCCAAGATATTTGGACATGTCAAACGGTTGCTTTGCGCCCTCTGGATTATCGGCCTTGGCTGTCAAATCGCCTACCACCTTGGAGTCTTTGGCATCGGCATTCTTGCCAATCTTTTCCTCAATGAATTTGCCCAGCTTACGGTAAGGTGACCAAAATGCCTGACGTATGCTGATTGGGTTATCAATAATCTTTACGATAGTTGCATCCCAATCATCGCCATTGTTATCATAGAAAATACCATGCTTTCCTTCGCGAAGGTCTGACACGTCACCGTCAGTAAGAACAGCCGCAACAGTCATTGCCGCACCGCTCTTCTTGGAAACGCAGTTGCAGTACATGATATACATGCCGCTAAGACCTGCTGTGGCATTATGAGGTCCCATATCGGTGACTTTGATGCACAATTCGCAACAACGCTCATCAATATACAGGCGTCCTGCCTGGAATATTGCCCTCTCATTGGGATTGTAGAAGTCCTTGAATGAAACAAAATTGCAAAGAAGCTTATAGAAATCACGGTATAGATGAAGCAGTTTGTTGACATTGTCAATGGATTCCGATTCGCTCTGCAGTGCCTTATCTGCCTCAATAAGTGCAAGAATACCATCCTTCTTTGAATCTGCCAAAAGTCCCTGAACGCATTCAACACCCAAAGGTTCCACAATACTTCCGGCTTTATCAGCAAGCCATTTTGCGTAGCTGTCAAGCTTGGCTAATGCCGCATTCCATTCAGCTTCAGATATCTCCTTTGCATCTGGATACTCAACATCAAACACAATAGACTTTATGAGAGACATTTTTGTCTGCCATGCCGGATTGATTCTTGAATCCAGGGGCAATTTTACATCCTTATTGAGTCTGGCAAGCGGATACTTGGCAATTTCATCGTTACATGCAGAAAGATCCATTCCGCTGACTGTCTCTATCTTTCCAGCAGACACATCTAAAACAGCCTGAAGATCTTCATCGAAGGCAGATAACTTACAACGCATGAAGAAATCCTCGACCTTAGGCTTCAATTCATTAAACAGATCAAATGCCTGTGCTGTATTATCTCCATATGGGAAAATGACATCTTTTGAATCTACTGAGACTTGTTGCCACTGAGCATATTTTTCCAGTTCTTCATAAAATAGTGTTACCAAATCAGCATCAACACCGGGAAGGCCACTTCTATCAGTCTTAGATCCAACTGTCTGAATAATCTTCGTTATGACATCTTTCAGAGAAGCATCATCAGAAGATTGTTCTGTTACAATTCCATCTCCATTAAGTGCAGTTTTCGAGAATATTGCCACACTATCTTCAGTATCAGCAATTGAGATGCAATCTTTTTTCAGACCAAGATTATCCAGAATCTGCTTGGCCGATGCCAGGAGTTTTTCACCTTCCGGATCATCAGAATTAATTTCCGATAAAGGAAGTACATCTTCTCTTTTTAAAAGAATATCAGGATTACGAAGTACTGTGGTAAGCCACTTTGAAGCAGCAACGACATCCTTCACATGAATTTTACCGTCAGCATCTGAATCCATGAACTGAAGTGACTTCACATCAAGTTCAAGACCACTGACAGGACAACTCAAAACGGTCCATAATTTCTGGTCCAGTTCATCCAAATGGCGAATATCTTCACCTTTGGAAATATTAACACGCGTAATGCCACCAATTGTGGAAAACGACCAATTATATTTTTCACTCATATCATATAAATTTTTTATAATTTCATTTATTACTGGCAAAAATAAGATTAAAATCCAAACCTGCAAAAGGTGCCACTGATATAGAGACAAAAAAAGAGAGCCTCAGGCGCATTGCCTGAAGCTCTCCTCGTAAGACGGCGGCTACCTACTCTCCCACTTGCGCAGTACCATCGGCGTGAACGGGCTTAACTTCTCTGTTCGGAATGGGAAGAGGTGGAACC
>JAZUEH010000016.1:0-27162 GCA_045640065.1 Bacteroidaceae bacterium | reverse complement strand
TTTATTTCCATGTCCGGAATACATGCGGACATGAGATTTAATAACACTGATTTCAAAGAACTTTTGTTCTACGGCGTCAGAGCCGCAGGATGATTTTTATAAAACTAACGAACTATTGCTTCATAAAAGGTGAGTTTTTTGATTCGCAAATATAAGCTAATTATGCGATGGATGCTTTCCGAACAATCATTCAATGAGTAGACTGACGGGAAGATTGCTGAGATAGAATGGAAACTGAACAACAGGCCCCGCAAGTCACTCGGTTATTTGACTTCTATTGAATATTGTAAAAAGACAACCAGCCGAGCCTGAGTGATAAAAAAGTAGCAGGCATCTGAATCAGGTGCCTGCTACACTTGTGGAGTAAAAAAATTACTTTTTGTACTGAACGGCTGCGGCCTCGATGGGCAGACATGCCTTATAGTTCTCAATGTAGGCGTTGAAACCTTCGACATCTTCCGGATCAGGAGCAACCGATGTACCTGTGTTGCCGGCAAATACCTTGTCGTCAAGGAATTCTGCCAGTGACTGGTTTGCAGTGTTGTTGATACGGTACGATGCAAGAATGGCCATACCCCAAGGTCCACCCTCACCGGCTGTCTCCATGCACGAGATAGGTGAGTTGAGGGCTGCGCCAAGGATTCTCTGACCTACGCCAGGGGTGGTGAACAGACCGCCATGACCGGTAATGCGGTCAACCTTGATCTGCTCTTCCTTGAACAGGATGTCGTTACCTATTTTCAGGACACCTATTGCACCGCTGATGATTGCGCGCATGAAGTTGGGCAGGCTGAACTTGTCCGATGATGAGCGTACGAACAGCGGACGTCCGTCAGCGAAACCGGTGACAGGCTCGCCCGATACGTAGTTGTAGCTCATTATTCCACCGCAGTCCTTGTTTCCCTTCAGGGCAGCGTTGAACAGGTTGGTGAATATGTCAGACATCTTGACCGGGAATCCCATAACTTCCTGATATTCCTTGAACAGGTTGACCCATGCGTTCAGGTCCGATGTGCAGTTGTTGCAGTGAACCATTGCAACCGGGCTGCCGTCAGGAGTGGTGACAATGTCAATGACATCGTGCGGTTTCTTCAGGTCCTTTTCAAGAACAATCATTGAGAACGATGATGTGCCGGCCGATACGTTACCTGTGCGTGGGCGTACGGCGTTGGTGGCAACCATGCCTGTGCCTGCATCGCCTTCCGGAGGGCAGATGGGACAGCCCGGTTTCAGATGACCTGAAACGTCCAGCTTGCGTGCACCTGCTTCGGTCAGACAGCCTGCGTCCTGACCTGCGTCAAGAGACTCGGGCAGAATGTCAAGCAGTTTCCAAGGATATTTCTTGCCGGCAATCAGCTTGTCAAACTTGCTGACCATTTCGGCATTGTAGGTCTTGGTGGCCGGATCGACTGGAATCATGCCGGAAGCGTCGCCTACGCCAAGGACTCTCTTGCCTGTCAGCTGCCAGTGTATGAAACCGGCCAGTGTGGTCAGGAAATCAATGTCCTTTACGTGTGGCTCATCGTCCAGAATTGCCTGATACAGGTGTGAGATGCTCCAACGGAGTGGTACGTTGAACACAAACAGGTTTGACAGCTCGGCTGCGGCCTTGGCCGTGTTGGTGCAACGCCATGTACGGAACGGAACCAGAATGTTGCCGTTCTTGTCGAAAGGCATGTAACCGTGCATCATGGCACTGATGCCGATGGCGGCAAGGTGCTCAATTTCGCACTCGTATTTTTCCAGAACCTGATTGCGCAGGTTTACGTAGCAGTCCTGCAGACCATACCAGATGCTCTCGACACTGTATGACCACAGACCGTCTACCAGCTGGTTTTCCCAGGTGTGGCTTCCCTGGGCAATAGGCTTGTACTCGGGGTCAATCAGGACAGCCTTGATTCTGGTGGAACCGAACTCGATGCCCAGAATGGCCTTGCCCTGTTCAATAACTTGTTTAGGATTATATGCCATAACTTACTTCAGGGCTTTGTTGAGCATGTAATAAACCTCGTTCATGCGGAGCTCCTTCTTGAAGTCTTCAAGGTTGGTGCTGCCGTTGATCTGCATATACTCAATACCGGTCATCTCGGCAAAGTCAGCCCAGTACTCGGCGTTGATATCGTATGAGAAAGCACTGTGGTGTGTGCCGCCTGCCAGAATCCATGCTGCTGCACCGATCTCGAATGTGGGCTGCGGAACCCAAAGGGCCGATGCAACCGGCAGATGTGGCATCGGTTTCGGCTCGATGCACTCAACCTCCTGGGTAATCAGGCGGAAACGGTTGCCAAGGTCAACGACTGTAGCCTTGATGCCGTGTCCGGTCTTTGATGTGAATACCAGGCGTGCGGTCTGCTGCTTGCGGATACCTATGCCAAGGAAATGGACCTCGAGCTTTGGCTTGTCGCTAGCAATGAGCGGGCAGATCTCCAGCATGTGTGACTGAAGGATAGAGCTGCGGTCGCCTGCAAAGTTCATTGTATAGTCCTCAAGGAATGAGCAGCCGGTAGGCAGACCCTGTGACATGATCCACAGAGTACGGTACAGACATGCGGTCTTCCAGTCACCCTCGGCACCGAAACCTATGCCTTCTTCCATGAGACGCTGTGATGCGAGTCCTGGAATCTGGTCGAAGCCAAGGAAGTTAGGATCGTCAATGTCAGCTCCGCCAAGGTCATCGAAGTTTGTTGTGAAAGCGGTGGCGCCTTCATCCTTCAATACTCTGCGCAGGGCGATTTCGGCCTTTGCCGAATTTCTTACCTTCTCCCAATATACTTCTTCACCTGACTCGTCGATCTTGATGGTGTAGAGCTTCTTGTACTCGGCTACAAGCTCGTCAACTTCGGCATCGGTAACCTTCTTGAAGTATTCCATCAGGGATGAAACAGGGTAGTAGTCCACATGGTAGCCCAGACGCTGCTCGAACTCGACGCGGTCACCGTCAGTGACTGCAACGTTGTTCATGTTCATGCCGAACATAAGGCAGCGTACGTTCTTTGCATCGGCTACGCCGGCTGCAACTCGTGCCCATACGGCAATCTTCTTCTGTGCGTCCTGATTTTTCCAGTGACCAGCCACAACCTTGCGGGCTGTGCGCATGCGGGTGCAGATGTGACCAAACTCGATGTCACCGTGTGCGCTCTGGTTCAGGTTCATGAAATCCATGTCGATCGAGTCCCATGGAATTTCCTCGTTGTACTGTGTGTGGAAATGCAGAAGTGGCTTCTGGAGGTCCTGAAGACCCTTGATCCACATCTTGGCGGGACTGAAGGTGTGCATCCAGGTGATGATTCCTACGCACTTGTCATCGTTGTTGGCTGCCTTCATTACGGCCTCGACTTCCTTGCTGGAGTTGGCTGTGCCTTTGTACACAATTTTCACGGGGATGTTGCCGCTCTGGTTCAGTCCGGCAACCATCTCCTTTGAGTGACCGTCAACTGCTACGACCGCATCGCCTCCGTAAAGAAGCTGTGCGCCTGTCACCCACCATATTTCATAATTATCAAACATAATTTTCCAGTAAAAATTTATCTTTTATTATTTTTTCTTCTGCCCGTAATACGCATTGGGACCGTGCTTGCGCATATAGTGCTTCTCTATGAGCAGCGGGTTCATTGTCGTATCCGGATTCAGGGTCTTGGCAATGTACGCCATCTTGGCGCATTGCTCCATGACCTTTGCGTTATAAACTGCATTGGCCGGACTTGTGCCCCATGAGAACGGACCGTGGTTCTTGACCAGGACACCGGGTGTATGGTCCGGGTTGATTCCCTCGAAACGGCGGACAATTACGTTGCCGGTTTCTTTCTCATAGTCTCCGTGAACCTCATCGGCAGTCATGTCACCGGTACAGGGAATGTCCTTGTAGAAGTAGTCTGCGTGGGTGGTTCCTATGTTGGGAATATCCATGCCGGCCTGAGCCCATGCCGTGGCATAAGTGGAGTGGGTGTGAACCACACCTTTTATATTAGGGAAGGCACGGTACAGTACCAGGTGGGTAGGGGTGTCCGATGATGGATTGAGGTCTCCCTCGACAACCTTGCCGGTTTCGAGGGAGACTACAACCATATCAGAGGCTTTCATCTCATCATAGCTCACACCGCTGGGCTTGATTACGACAAGTCCCTTTTCGCGGTCTATGCCTGAAACGTTGCCCCAGGTGAATATGACCAGTCCCTGACGTACAAGGTTAAGGTTGGCCTGAAACACCTTTTCTTTCAGTTCTTCCAGCATCTTACCAAAGGAATACGTAAAGGATGGCAAGAATTACAATGACGCAGATGGCACCGATGTTGAAGGTGCGGTCTGTGCGGAACAGAGCCAGGTCAATACCGACGGTCTTGGCATTCTGGTACTTGTCCTTTGCATTTGAACGCAGGTACAGGCCGAGCACGCCCAGAATGGCTGCGAAGAACAGCATTGCCTCGAAGCCCCATGAACGGAGAACCGGTGAGCACATGCCCCAGATGAACACTGCAAATGAAACGCCTGCTGCAATGAACAGAACCTTTGACCACTTGAGCTGTGTGTCGATGGTGTGCTGGTCAAGCTTCTCAGCCTCGATGCGGCCGTTCTTGTTAAGCAGTGACATAGGAACGAAGATGGCAACGAGTACCAGGAATACGTAACCCATGCGGAGCAGGAACGGAACTTCCGGCAGCAGGAACTTGAACAGGATTGAGAAGAAGAATGTGCCGATGGCTGCAACTACGGCTGCAGGACCTGAAGCACGCTTCCACAGCAGACCCAGTCCGAAGATGACTACAACGCCCGGATATACGAAGCCTGAGTACTCCTGGATGATCTGGAATGCCTGGTCGGCACCGCCCATGATAGGATAAACGGCAATCATTGCGATGACCAGTGCGCAGACTGATGTGATACGGCCAACGTTGACGAGCTTCTTCTCGGATGCGTTCTTGTTGATGTACTGCTTGTAGATATCCATTGTGAAGATGGTCGATGTCGAGTTGAACATCGAAGCCAGTGATGAGATGACAGCGGCTGCAAGTGCTGCGAACGACAGACCCTTGATGAATACCGGTGTGAAGTTGCGGATCAGGAAAGGATAAGCGTCATCGGAAATGGAGATGCCGCCAGCCAGCTGGGCGAACATTTCCGGCTGCTGGGTCTTGATGTAGAATGCGCATACGCCCGGGATACATACGATGAACGGGATCAGAATCTTCAGGAATGCTGCGAAGATCATACCCTTCTTGGCTTCGTCAAGGCTCTTTGCTGCAAGACCCTTCTGGATGATGTACTGGTTGAAGCCCCAGTAACCGAGGTTGGTCAGCCACAGGGCACCTACGATAAGGGCAATGCCAGGCAGTGTGAAGTACGGGTCATCGGTAATGCCCGGGTACATGGCAGCGTTACGCTGGACAGCCAGGTTGAAGTGTGTGTCACCCGGAACGTCCTTGAGGCTCTGGAACACATGACCGAGAGCTGCAAGAGCACCGCCTTCAAGACCGAGCTTGGTGGAGATGACCTTCAGGGCTGCATAAGCGGTAATCAGACCACCGCCTACCAGGAAGGTGACCTGCATTACATCGGTCCATGCAACTGATGACAGACCGCCGTAGATTGAATATACACCTGCAATGATGTAGAGAATCAGGATGATGACCAGACGGATTGAGATTGATGTGCTGCCAATCATGAGAACGCAGCCGCGGAGTCCCAGAATCTGCTCGATGGCAAGGGCACCCAGCCATGCGACTGATGTCAGGTTGATGAATATGTAAAGGAAAAGCCAGAAGATCGAGAAGGCCAGACCTGTTCCCGGATTGTAACGGTCGCGGAGGAACTGTGGAATGGTGAAGATCTTCTTTTCAATCATGACAGGAAGCAGGAACTTACCTACAACGATAAGTGTGGCTGCTGCCATAAGTTCGTAAGCTGCAATTGCGATACCTGAAGCGAAAGCTGTTCCGGACATTCCGATGAACTGCTCGGCCGAGATGTTGGCTGCGATGAGTGATGCACCTACTGCCCACCATGTCAGGGTGTTACCGGCAAGGAAGTAGTCCTTTGAGTCCTTTTCTTTACCGTTCTTGCTGCGTGACAGGAAGAATCCAAGGAAAATGAGGAGTGCCAGATAGGCAATGACTACGATGTAGTCAATGGTTGCAAAGCCGTTGGTCTTGAGGCCTTCCAACACTGAAACTGATTGTAAAAACATTTGGTGTTTATTTGATTGGTTAATAATTGCGTTGTAATCATTCTACGCCGAACTGGTAGATGCAGTGGCTGTAGTATTCCTGACCGGGTTCCAGAATTGCACTGTACCAGCCGGGAAGGTCGGCCTTGTTCGGGCTGTCCGGGAACTTCTGGGTTTCGAGGCAGCAGCCTGTGCGGATAACCATGGGGTTACCCTGCTTGTCATTGCCTGAACCGTCAAGGAAGTTGCCTGAATAGAACTGGATACCGGGTTCGTTGGTATAGACCTCAACGAAGATGCCGGTGATGGGGCTGTACAGCTTGGCTGCGCACTTGGTGTCGTCACATTTGGTGTTCAGAACCCAGTTGTGGTCATAGCCGTTGCCGTTTCTGAGCTGCTCGTCTTCGAATGCGGCACCTTCGAGTCCTTCAATTGCCTCACCGATTCTGCGGCCCTTGGTGAAATCCATAGGAGTACCGGCTACAGGAGCGATTTCACCGGTTGTCATATAAGTGCTGTCGCAAGGTGTGAAGTTGTCGGCATTCAGAGTGAGAATGTGGTTGGTGATAGGAATCGAGTGGTCACCGTTAAGGTTGAAGTAGCTGTGGTTGGTCATGTTGATGACGGTCTTCTTGTCAGTTGTGGCCTTCCATACAATGTCAATGGCGTTGTTGTCATTGAGGGTGTAGGTGACGGTAGCAACGACGTTGCCGGGGAATCCGGCTTCACCGTCGGCTGAATTCATGACCAGTGTGATTGCATTTCCTGAAACTTCCTTGACATCCCATACGAGATTCTGCCATCCAAGCGGAATGGTGATGTCGCAACCGCCGTGCAGGCAGTGGCCGAAGTTGTTCTGAGGAAGCTGGTAGAGAACGCTGTCAATGGTGATCTGGCCCTGGTTGATACGGTTGGCGTAACGGCCTACGGTTGAACCGAAATCACTTGCCAGAGTGGTGTAGTCCTGGATGTTCTTGAAGCCGATGACTGCATCCTGCATCTTTCCGTCCTTGTCAGGAACCATGATTGCAACGATACGGGCACCGAAATTGGTGACCCAGACTTCGCAGTTGTTTGCGTTGGTAAGCGTGTAAAGATCGGTCTGCTTGCCTGTGAATTCAGTCTGGAAATCGGCCTTGTTGAGTACGGGCGTCTTTTCCTCCTTCTGTGTGCAGGCTGCCAGAGCAATCATTCCTGCAACGAGCAAAATGGAACTCTTTTTCATTGTTTTGTTTTGATTATTGGTTGATTATTAATGAATTATTTCGTGCGATCCGTCACTTACCGTGACTTTGTGGATTTTCGGTTCAATCCTGAATTTCTCCTTGTAAGCCGAACGTACGCTTTCAAGGAAGGACTCCATCATGTCGTCTCTGACAAGGTTGATGGTGCATCCTCCAAAGCCTCCGCCCATGATGCGGCTTCCGGCCACACCGCACCCGGCTGCGGTTTCGACCAGGAAATCGGTCTCCGGACAGCTGGCGCCGAACTGGCGGCTCATGCCCCAGTGGGTGCGGTACATGCATCGGCCTACGTTCTCGTAGTCGCCTTTCCCAAGCGAAGCGCAGACCTCGAGAACGCGCTCCTTTTCGTCCAGGATATAGAGGGCACGCTGGTAGTCGGTTTCGGTCATGTTTCCGCGTACTGCATCCAGCATGTCATGTGTGGCGTCCCTGAGAGCCTTGACTTGCGGCCAGCGGTCAGCTATGGCCGCCACTGCCTTCTCGCAGCTTTCACGTCGTTCGTTGTATTCGCCGCCTAGCATGTGCTTGACGCATGAATCGACCAGTACCAGGCTGTAGCCCTTGGGATTGAACGGGAAGTATTCATATTCAAGCGAACGGCAGTCCAGACGTATGAGCTGGCCTTTCTTGCCGAAGACCGATGCGAACTGGTCCATGATCCCGCATTTCAGTCCCAGCCAGTTGTTCTCGGTTGCCTGACCTATGCGTGCCAGTTCGAATTTGTCAATCCGGCCTTCGCAGAAGAGCTCATTGAGCGCGAATGCGAATACGCAGTCAATGGCTGCCGATGAGGACATTCCGGCCCCCAACGGCACGTTCCCTGTAAATGCGGCATCGAAGCCTCCGCACCGGAAGCCGCGTGCGGCCAGTTCCATGCATACTCCGAAAACGTAACAGGCCCAGCGCTGGCTGGGCTTTGATGGGGTGTCAAGACTGAATGAGCAGACAGGCTCGTCTTCAAGGTCAATGGGAAGGACGTTGACTGTCCGGGTTCCATTGGGCGTTATGGCAAGGGTTATGCCTTTGTCAACTGCACCCGGAAAGACAAATCCTTCGTTATAGTCGGTGTGCTCACCGATCAGGTTGATACGGCCCGGGGAAAAGAACAGGCGGCAGTCATGGCCGAACTGTTCCTTGAACCTGGCTTTGAGTCCGATGTTGTCCATTTCCAACGCTTATTCTACTCCGAAACGGTAAATGGTGGTCTGTGTGTAGACTTCACCGGGGTTGAGTGTGGCGCTTGGGAAATGAGGATTGTTGGGACTGTCAGGGAAGTGTTCGGCTTCGAAGCAGACGGCGCAACGGCGTGGCAGGTCGGAGCCGTGGGCACAGATGCTGCCGCTGCACCAGTTTCCGGTATAGCACTGTACACCAGGTTCGGTGGTCCAGCATTCAAGGGTGCGGCCGCTTGCGGGATCTGCGCATCTGACAGCGAATGAGAGTTCACCTGGTTCGCGCTTATTCAGCACCCAGCAGTGGTCATAACCGTGACCGTTTGCTGTCTGCTGTCCTTCTTCAATGCGTTCTCCGATTTTGTGTGGAGTACGGAAATCGAACGGTGTGCCTTCTACCTTGTCGATGTTGCCAAGCGGAATGCAGGTGGCATCGATGGGAACGTAGTGATCGGCATTGATGGTCAGATCGTAGTTCAGGATATCGGCCGGATTCTTCTTCATTCCGTTCAGCGTGAAGTAGGCATGGTTGGTCAGACATACGACTGTCTTCCTGTCTGTGGTTGCCTCGTATTCGATCACGAGTTCGTTATCGTCAGTCAGGCGGTATGTGACATTCACATCCAGATTGCCGGGGAAACCTTCTTCGCCGTCCTTGCACAGGTAGTGGAGCCTGAGTGTTGAAGCTTCAGTCTGCTGGGCATCGAAAACGCGCTTGTGGAAACCGGTAGGCCCGCCGTGCAGGCTGTTGGGGCCGTCGTTGGTTGCCAGTGTGTATTCCTTTCCGTCAATGGTGAAATGTCCGCCGGCTATGCGGTTGCCGTAACGTCCTATCAGCACGCTCAAGTATGTTTCCTGACTTTCCATCACGTGGTCAATGCTGTCATGACCCCATACCACGCTTTCCATCTTGCCGTTACGGTCCGGCATCATGATGGATAGAAGTGCTCCGGCGAAGTTGGTCACTGCTATTTCGGCGCCTCTGTTGTTCCTGAGGATGTAGAGGTCGGTCTGCTTTCCCTGTACTGTTTTCTGGAAATCCTGTCTCTTGAGCCCGGACAGGTTGTCTTCAACGAAAAAGTTGCTCATAGTTGTATGTTTATGCGTTAATTGGCTTATTAGGTGTATAACCACGCAAATTAAGCCAAAAAAGGATACAACTGCAAGCGTATAAGGTAAAAAAGTGCTCAGAATGAGGAAAATTCAGGCAACTTCATCATATCGGCTACAATGAAAGTGCTTCCCCCTACGAAAATCAGGTCACGGTCCGATGCGTCGGCCAGAGCTGCATGGTAAGCCTGATCTACAGTGGAATATGCATTGCCAATGAGCCCGAATCCGTTGGCTTTCTGCTGAAAAGTGTTTACATTCATGGCTCTTTCCACCGAGGCCTGGGTAAAGTAATAGACAGCATTTGCCGGCATGAGTTCAAGTACATGGTCAATATCCTTGTCACCTACCATGCCCATGACGATACGTACGGTGTCATATTCAGGAGAATCGATGGCTTCTTTAAGCTGCCTTGCAATGTACTTGATTCCATGACTGTTGTGCCCGGTGTCGCAAATGACTGCAGGTGAACTTGAAACACGTTGCCAGCGTCCTTTCAGGCCGGTCATTTCACATACGTCGGCAAATGCTTCCCTGATATTCCTGTCACTGATTCCAAATCCCTGGAGCCGCAGGCAGTCAATGGCGTGCAGAATGGTGTTGGCGTTCTTCTCCTGACAGAATCCTGCCAGACAACTGTCCAGGTCATTGAGTTGGACGGTCTGGTAGGTGACTGTGGAAATATCCTTACGGTAAACTGAAATTATCTTGTTGGAGTCCTGGGCAAAGATGATGGGCGCATGTTCGGCGTCGGCCTTGGCCTGGAAGACAGGACGGGTGATGGGACAGTCCTCTCCAATGACAACGGGGACACCGCGTTTGATGATTCCGGCCTTTTCACCGGCTATTTTGTCCAACGTGTCACCCAGGAACTGCATGTGGTCAAAGCCGATGTTGGTTATGATACTCAGTTTCGGCGTGATGATGTTGGTGCAGTCCAGCCTTCCGCCCAATCCGGTTTCTATGACAGCCACATCGACCTTTTCCATGCCGAACCAGTAGAATGCCATGGCTGTGGCAACTTCAAAGAATGAAGGGTGCAGTTTTTCGAAGAATTCCAGATTGTAGCTTACAAAGCGGCTCACGAAGTCCTGACTGACGGGTGTTCCGTTGATTCTGATGCGTTCCCTGAAGTCAGTCAGGTGGGGTGAAGTGTAAAGTCCTACCTTAAGTCCTGAAGCCTGGAGAACTGCCGCCAGAGTGTGGGAAACACTGCCTTTGCCGTTTGTTCCGGCAACGTGGATCGTGTCAAACAGCCGGTGCGGGCTGCCGAAATGACGGTCTAAAGCCAAGGTGTTTTCGAGTCCTTCCTTGTATGCTCCAGCTCCTTTGTTCTGGAACATGGGGGTTCTGTTGACGAGATAGTCAACTGCCTGCTGATAATCCATTGGAATCAGTCGAAATAACTGCGGAATTTTTTGAATATCTTTTCTTTGATGGAAAGCGATGGCGAGAAGTGGTCTGACTGGGCGAACTTTTCCATTGCAGCCTTTTCGTCACGGGACAGGTTTTCCGGAACATAGACGCTGATGTTCACAATCATGTCGCCACGGCGGTTGCTGTGAAGTTCCGGCAGACCTTTGGAACGCAGACGGAGCATTTTGCCCGGCTGTGTTCCCGGTTCTATCTTCACTTTGACTGCACCGTCAAGGGTGGGGACTTCTACGGCGCCTCCAAGACATGCCTGAGGTACACTGAGAAGAAGGTTGTAGACCAGGTCGTTCTCATCGCGTACCAGATCCTTGTGCGGCTGCTCCTTGATGAGGATGAGAAGGTTCCCGTTGTAACCGTTGTGCTTGCCGGCATTGCCTTTGCCTTCTACTGATAGCTGCATGCCTTCCTGAACACCGGCAGGGATGCTCACCTCGACAATGTCTTCGCCGTAGACGACGCCGTCACCGGAGCAATGCGGACATTTTTCCCTGATGATCTTGCCTTCACCGCCGCAGCGCGGGCACACGCTCTGGGTCTGGACCATTCCGAATATGCTCTGCTGGGTACGCAGTATCGTGCCGGAACCATGGCAGTCAGGACATGTATCAGTGCCGGCGCCATCCTTGGCTCCGCTTCCGTGACAGTGCTGGCAGGGAACAAGTTTCTTCAATTTGAACTTCTTGGTCACTCCGGTGTTGATTTCCTCAAGTGTCAGGGGAACGGATATTCTGACATCGGCACCTTGAGACTTGCGTTCACCGCGCTGGCGGGTACGGCCTCCGAATCCACCGAATCCGCCGAATCCACCGCCACCACCGAATATGTCACCGAACATGGAGAAAATGTCGTCCATTGACATTCCCTGACCGCCGAATCCGCCTCCGCCGAATCCTCCGGCTCCGTTCAGACCGTCAAATCCGAACTGGTCATATTTGGCCCGCTTGTCCGGGTCACTCAGGACACCGTAAGCTTCGGCTGCCTCCTTGAACTTCTCTTCGGCTTCCTTATCTCCCGGATTCTTGTCCGGGTGATATTTGATGGCGAGACGGCGGTATGCCTTCTTTATTTCATCGGCTGTTGCGGTCTTCTGGACCTCAAGCACTTCATAGTAGTCTCTTTTTGCCATAATGACTTGAAAGTGTTTATGTTGTTATTGGGCAACTGCCACCTTTGCGTGGCGCAGCACCTTGTCGTTGAGCATATAACCGTCAATGGCACAGTCGATGACCAGACCCTTGGATTCGGCATCCGGTGCAGGTATCATGGCAATGGCTTCGTGAAAGTCTACATTGAACGGTTCGCCCTTGGGGCATATCTTCTTGACGCCTTTCTGCTCCAGAGTGTGCATGAGCTTGTTGTAGATAAGTTCGATGCCTTCCTTAAGGGCGTTGTAGTCAGTTGATTCCGCTGCGTTCTTTATGGCGC
The DNA here is from genome assembly GCA_045640065.1 of Bacteroidaceae bacterium. Classification (GTDB taxonomy): domain Bacteria; phylum Bacteroidota; class Bacteroidia; order Bacteroidales; family Bacteroidaceae; genus Colenecus. The sequence goes on along the minus strand of JAZUEH010000016.1, from coordinate 14,617 downwards.
GTTCCATGTCGTCGATGACAGGCAGAATGTCTGTGACAATGCCTGCTGAACCGTTCATGACAAGTTCTGCCTTTTCCTTGATGGTGCGCTTGCGGTAGTTGTCGAATTCAGCCATCTGTCTGAGCAGTCTGTCCTGCATCTGTGCCAGCTGTTCCTTTGCGTCGGCCAACTGTGTTTCTACGCTATCTTCCTGCTTTCCAGTTCCGTTTTCATCGGTTTGTCCGCTGTCGTCAGCGTGTTCGTCCGGCTGCCGGTCGTCTTTCTGCTCCTGCTTGATGTTCTCCTGCTCCTGCATGGCCTGTCCGGCCTTTTCCTGCATGGATTCCTGGCTGCTTTCTTCCATAGCGCGTTTTCTTTTATTCATCTTTTATTTTTATCCTCTTGCCTTTGTGTCAGCAAACCTCATGCCATTTGTCCAGGCTGTGACACTGTGGCAGAAGTTTCCGGACTTTTTGAAGACAAGTAGTCAGTGTGATGGAATTAAAAAGTACCTTTGTGGTGAAAACCACGAATGGTAAATAGGTAAAATATCCGAACTATGAAACGATTGCTTGACATTGCTGTGCTGGCCTTTGCCGCGTTTGCTGTATCCTGTTCCACTTCACGACAGCTTTCCGGAGGTCAGAAGACTGTAGAAGACAAGGATAATGTGGAACTTCTTCCGGTTTCGGCTTCCGATGCCTATGTGCTTTACATTGACCGTTACAGTGCAACGGCAATAGAGCAGATGGAGCGTTATGGAATCCCTGCCAGCATCACTCTGGCTCAGGGCCTGCTGGAGTCCGATGCCGGGCGCAGCAGCCTGGCTGTGGGTTGCAATAACCATTTCGGCATCAAGTGTCACAGTGATTGGAAAGGCGGACGCACATATAAGGACGATGATTCAAGAAACGAGTGTTTCCGCTGTTATGATTCTGCTCAGGAATCATTTGAAGACCATTCGCTCTTTCTCAAGAACGGAAGCCGGTACGCAGACCTTTTCACTCTTTCAAGGACTGATTACAAGGGTTGGGCCAAAGGGTTGAAGGCAGCTGGCTATGCGACCAATCCCAAATATGCAGACCAGCTTGTCAGTCTTGTGGACCGTTATGGTCTGGACCGTTTTGACAAGCCTCTCACTGCTGTTGCAGAACGCAGAGTGAGCCGTGAGGCGGAAAACATCATTGAGAATGCCGTTTTCGAAGTGCTGGAAATCAACGGCTGCAGGTGTATCAGACTTCAAGACGGTGTCACTTTCAAGGCTATTGCTGAGATCAGTGGCATTTCCCGCCTCAAGTTGCGCCGCTTCAATGACATGACTCTCAATATGAAGGCACCTGATGGTTCTGTCATATACATTGACCGTAAAAAAGCACGTGCGGAAAAGGATTTCCGCACGTATGAAATCGGGCCGGATGACAGTCTTTGGAATGTTTCGCAACGTTATGGCGTGAGAATGTCCGCTCTCATGCGCCGCAATGGCTTGAAAAGGGATTCCGGCGTTTATGTGGGGCAGGTCTTGAAACTCAGGTAAAGCCGGCCGTCTCCTATTGGATGGTCTTTGCGGTCTTCGCTATCACCTTTTCCAGATCGGCGCGGTTCATGGTACCTTCCAGTGATATGAAAGTGTATCCGTCATCGCCATCATCGGCTGTCATGATGAACGATTCCACAATGTTTTCGTCTCCTTGAGTGAAAATCCTGACGGTTTCACCTTCATCTTTGGCTTCCATCAGCAGTTCGAACTTGCGCTTTTGTGTAAGATTCTTCACGTCGGCCTTCATGTGACTTATTGTCTCTTTGTCTTCACAGTCAATAACATACATACTTTGAAGACTTTTGACAAGAGTTGACAGGTTCACGTCTTCTCCTCCGACAGACATGCTTGGAAGCTTGCCCATGAGTTTGAACATTGCTGACGAAATATAGACTGCGCTCACTTCTTCGCTGTCTGAATACCTGGAGTAGATTTCCTTTGCAGTCTGGGCTTTTGCACCGACTGATAGAAGCAGCGTTACAGCTGCAATTGCCATTATTCTTTTCATTTCAGTACCTTTGTTATCGTGTTGTCAATCATGGGCTGGACAGATTGGGCCATTTCCAGTCCGGGGTTCATTTTGCTTCCAATAAGGTTGAAAGTCTCTTCAAGCTGGGCATATGCCAGGGCAGGATCCTGGAATGTGTCCTTGGGGTATGAAAGACCTAAAGTCAGAAGAAGTGTAACCGAGGCTGCCGCTGCGATTGAGCCGGCTGCCAGTCCTAAATACCTGTGGCGTTTCGTGGCCTCCTTTGACCGTTCCTCTTCAAGCAGTTCCAGAGTTCTGGCGGTTATCCCGATATCATGCTTCAGAGTCTCCGGTACCCTGATGCTTCTGTCCTGTGCAATTTCAGTCAGACGATCGGGTCCCATTTCCATAATGTCTTCAATACGTTTCATCCAATGTTTTCCTTAATGATTTCCGGGCGTTGCTGAGCAGCACCCTTAGAGTCAGGTTCGACATTCCGGTTTCCTTGCTTATTTCGTCATAAGACTTTTCCTCAAGCACATACATCTTCACTACAGCCTGCTGTCTTGCCGGCAGTCTGTTGATGGCATCCATGACGATTGAAAGTCTTTCTCTTGATTCATAATCCTTTTCAGCGCTTTCGGCTGACGTCTCCATATCATGGTCATCAATTTCCTGACGACTTATCCGACTGTCCTTCCTGATACGGTCAATGCACAGGTTCTTCATGAGCGTTGTGCAATATGCCTGAAAGTTTACTACAGAATCAAGAGAGTCTTTCTGCCCCCACAGTTTTATGAACAGGTCCTGGACTGAGTCGTGGGCATCGTCCTCCGACTCGAGCAGATGGAAGGCTATGCGGTACAGTCCGTCACTGATTGACGAAAACGCATCGGTCAACATCTGACTTGTCATATCCTTGTCCTTTTTTTCTGCAGGTTCTGACAATTAGACGCACCAGACCACAAAATGTTAAGAATCGGGGTCAGATAATTTCATGTTCTTCCTTCATATCCAGCTCGATGCCGTTACGGTCAGTGAAACGGTAAGCCAGAATTGCAAGGTTCTGGTCGGGAAGAATTCTGATGCCCCAACCGAATTTGGACTGCCAGCGGCGCTTGAGTGACATGATCCCGCTGTTGATGTAGGCATATACGTAGGGGTGCACGAAAAGCTTGAACTTGGAATTCCCGAGTTTTTCGACAAGGCAGGTAATCTTGTTTTCAAGCTGGTCCGTAAAGAGAATTGACGGTTTGATGGTTCCTTTACCGAAACAGGTGGGACAGGTTTCATCGACAGGAACGTCCATCACAGGACGCACCCTCTGGCGGGTAATCTGCATCAGACCGAATTTGCTTAATGGCAGGATGTTGTGCTTGGCGCGGTCGCGTTCCATATTCTGGCACATGCGTTCGTACAGTTTCTGACGGTCTTCGGCCAGGCTCATGTCAATGAAATCAACTACTATGATGCCGCCCATGTCACGCAGTCGAAGTTGTCGGGCAAGTTCATCGGCAGCTCCAAGATTCACTTCAAGCGCGTTTTCCTCTTGGGTACTGTTCTTGTTTACGCGGTGACCGCTGTTGACATCCACCACGTGGAGAGCTTCAGTGTGCTCGATGACCAGATATGCTCCGCTCTTATATGATACTACCCGTCCGAACGATGACTTTATCTGTTTGGTTATGGCAAAATGGTCGAATATGCTCAGTTCTCCCTGGTACAGTTTGACGATGTCAATCCTTTCGGGGGCAACCATTCCCACGTAATCGCGAATTTCATTGTATGTCTTTTCGTCATTGACATGAATGGATTCATATGACGAATTGAACATGTCCCGCAGTATGGCGATGGTGCGGCTTGTCTCCTCGAATATGAGCGTGGCCGGTTTTTCGGCCTTCTGTGCAAGGATCAGACTGTCTTCCCAGCGCTTGTACAGTATGCCAAGCTCATTGTCGAGTTCTGTGGCTCGCTTGCCTTCGGCAACGGTCCGTACTATTACACCGCAGTTCTTGGGTTTTATGCTTGTGATCAGCTGTTTCAGACGGCCACGTTCCTCGCTGGCCTTGATCTTGGATGAAATCGAAACCTTATCCGAGAAAGGTATGAGAACCAGGAATCTGCCGGCAAATGAGATTTCACCGGTAAGCCTGGGACCTTTTGTCGAAATGGGCTCTTTGGCCACCTGGACTATCACCTCGTCTCCCTGTTCGAGAACCGATGTGATTGAACCGTCCTTGTCAAAGGCCGATGATGCAGGCGCAGCCTTGCTGAAAGGGTAAAGCTTGCGGCGGTTGCTTCGAACCTGCTTGAGGTATTTCTGGAGTGCTACGAATTCAGGGCCAAGATCCTGATAATGCAGGAATGCATCCTTTTCGGAACCTATGTCAACGAAGCATGCGTTAAGTCCGGGCATCATCTTCTTTACCCTTCCAAGATACATGTTGCCTACAGCAAATGACAATTCCCGGCTTTCATTCTGGTATTCAACCAGATTGTGGTCCTCGGTAATTGCTATCTGTATGCTTTCGGGTTGTACGTTGACGGTCAGTTCGCTGATCATTTATTGTAGGTGTGGCGTTATGTTTTCAAAAGCGAAGAACAAACCCGGCGCATTGACTTTATACGGCAAGTTTGTTCTTCGATGGGTAAATAACAGACTATTATTTGCTCTTATGTCTGTTCTTTCTCAGTCTTTTTTTGCGCTTGTGCGTAGACATCTTATGTCTTTTCTTCTTCTTTCCGCTTGGCATGATTCTAAATATTAAGGGTTAATTATCACTTTTCTTTTCTAACAGCAATTGCAAAGGTCTTGGCTGGCTTGAATGCTGGAATCTTGTGCTCGGGAACTGTGATTGTCGTGTTCTTGAGAATGTCGCGGGCAGCCTTTGCCGCTCTTTTCTTGGTGATGAAACTGCCGAATCCTCTCAGGTAGACGTTCTCATCATTTTCCAATGATTCTTTGACAACCTCCATGAAACCCTCAACGCATGTCAGAATATCAGCCTTGTCCAGACCTGTCTTCTGAGCAATTTGGTTAACAACATCTGCTTTAGTCATAATTACTAGTCTTAAATTTAGGTATCTCTTTTCTCTTTTACGGGACCGCAAAGATAGGTCATTCAATTGACATTAGAAACATTTGGTTGATTTTTATTCAAAAAACAATCATATCGGTCTTGCATGTCAATTATTGCGGTTTCCATTTGGTCGGACTGGATGCAGTGATTATATTTGCCTTTGAAACATTTAATACCTAATAATTATGTCAGTAAACAAAGTAATACTCATTGGAAATGCCGGTCGGGATCCTGAGGTAAGGTATCTTGACAATCATGTTTGCATGGCTACCCTTTCGCTGGCTACTACTGAAAGAGGGTTTGTCGCACAGAATGGAACTCAAATACCGGACAGAACGGAATGGCATAGTCTCGTATTCTGGCGCGGTCTGGCTGAGACTGTGGAAAAATATGTACACAAAGGGGATAAGCTGTTCATAGAGGGCAGTCTCAGGAACCGTAGCTATGATGATCAGAACGGTGTCAAGCGTTATGTGACTGAAATCTTTGTGGATAATCTGGAAATGCTGACTCCGAGGAACCAGCAACGGCAGGAAGGTGCACAGGGAAACCAGACTCAACCGGTGCAGCCTGTAGCGCAGCCTCAACCAATTCCGGTAGTTCAGCCCGAGGCAGGAAATCCTAAAATTCCGTTCTGACGGGCATTTTTGCAGACTGAAGACATGTTTGTCTTGACATTGGCGGCTATCTGGACAGGTGGCCGCCTTTTATTATTGTTCATGTGCGTGTGAGGGTCGGACGTTTTTTGTATCTTTGCCGAAATTATGATAAAAGCAAGTGAATATGAAGATCAAACCGGATGCATTGTTATGTCTGGCTGTCTTCCTGAGCATGATCTCCTGCGTGGAAGTTTCACACAGTCTTGATCTGGACAAGGAACTGTCATTGGATATCAGATTGGCTCCTGACGGAATAGATATTCCGATAGGAACACTTGATACGATTCATGTGGATTCTCTTTTCCGGACAGATAATGAAGATCCCGATGCCGTGTTCAGAATTCTGGAGCATGACGTTCTGGGTTATCGGGACAATGCTGTCCTTAATTCGGTCAGGGTTGAAATTCCGGGCTTCCAGACTGCCTTCGACGGTCCTGATATGCCGCCTATGGAAGCGGCTTTCAATGTAGATGCTGAAGATAAGGAGGGTGTTACCTTCTTGAGTTACATAGAGAGTTCGGCACCGGTTTCCATAACGGAGGAAATTGATGAATCCATTCTTTCCATAAGCAGATTGGGACTTTCTGAACCGGTGCCGGTGAATGTCAGCGTCTGTTTCTCCGGCGTTCCGTCCCAGGTCGGCAGCATTGACATTGATCTTATGCACATAAGTTTTCCCGAGTATGTTGAACTGGAATACCGGGGAAACGATCAGCGTATCAGCTTCGATGCTGCAGAACATATGATGACTGTCAGAGGCACAGTAGATAGAGGGGAACTTGCGTCAGGGGAAATCGGGTTCGCAGTTGAAGGTTTTGAAGTGACAGGAATGGCATTCGTGGAGAATCCTGTCGTCAGAAGTAACGGCAAGACCTTTTTCCAGGTAGAGGAATCTCAAGTCTCAATAGAGGGAATAGTCAGCATTCATGACCAACAGCTGAACATAAGCGAACTGCAGGGCTTGAAGGTGATTCCGGAAATAAGTGTTTCCACATTGTCTGTCGGTTTCCTTGAAGGGAAATTCAATCCCGAACTGGATACGGTATGCGAAACGTTTGAAATGACTCTTGATGAAGATTTGGACTTCCTTTCTGACAAGAGCAGTTTTTTTGAACTTGACAATATCCAGTTTGCAATTAATCTGAATTCGAATGTTCCTGTTCCGGTGTATCTGGACATGTCAATCAGTTCTTTGGATTCCGATGGCGATTATATCTGCCGCAATCTCGTTCCGGACGATGGCCGGATTACTGTTCCCGGCTGTCCCGAAAGCATGGAAAGCCGGACTGTTACCGTCTTTATCTACAATAACAGTGATATTGAGGCTCATCAGGATGATGATACGGTATTCGTTTACGTGAGCCGACTCGCGGAAATTGCATCCCGTATTCCTGAAAGAGTCGTATTCACCATGCAGGAAGAACTGTATCATGATAGGGATTATCGTATCAGCATGCTTGCCGATTACAGCCTTAATGGGGGATATGAACTTACGATACCATTTGAGTTCAGCCGATTGTCGGTCTGTTATTCCGATACCATTGATGGCATTTCAGCCGAAATTGACGGCTTCAGTGACCATGTGGGAAAAGTGGATGCTGCTCTTAGTGCAACAGTTGTCAATACTATACCTTTAGGAATTGACCTGGATATGTCTGCCGTTGATTCATTGGGTAATGTGCTTGATGGAATTTCATTTGACCGTCTGAGCATTCCTGCAGGAAATAATGATGCCGATGCCGGAAACCTTGTCAGGATTAAAGTCGATATGGCTGCAGGAACATTGGGGCAACTGGACGGAATTGTCTGCTCTGCACGGTGTTCTGCATCGCAGGATGGTGAGAGTAAAGTATTGAAGAGAACGGATTTCCTTCATATCAGAGATATGGTTCTGAGTCTTGAAGGCGGAGTGGATATTGACCTTACAAATGAGGATGAGAGATGAAACGGGTAAGATTTCTTATTTCTGTGTTTGTCGCAGTCTTCTGGGCATCGGCGGCAATGTGTCAGACAAGTGCATCGGCCTATTTCCTTGAAGGGTCATTTGATCGTTATAGACTGAATCCGGCATTCTCTCCCGAAAGGTCATTCCTTGCACTTCCTGTTTTGGGAGGAAACGGATTGAATGCGGAAATGAATGTAGGACTGGCCGATTTCCTTTTCGAGTCAGAATCCCATCCGGGAAAACTGACCACGTTCATGAGCAGCGACATCAGTTCTGACCGTTTTCTTAATGGATTGCCGGAAAGGTCAGGATTAAGTTCCGAATATGGAACTGACGTCCTGTCGTTTGGGTTCGGCAGGGAAAAATGGTATGCCTGGTTTGATTCCAGACTGGTCGCCAGAGTCGGAATGTCCATTCCAAAGGAGATGTTCTCATTCATGAAAGCAGGGCTTTCGCGGGGGGAATATGAAATCAAGGACATGAATGTCACTGCCGCATCATATCTTGAGACCGCTTTGGGTTTCCAGTATGAGCCGGTCAGGCATCTACGTGTCGGAGCTGCTTTAAAACCCCTCCTGGGACTCGCATATGCCGATGCAGGTATAGATAGATTATATGCCAGTACGGCGGGCTCTTCATGGATTGTTATGGCAGACGCAACCGTAAGGAGCGGAGTTCCAATTGCAGAAGTCGTGCTTGAAGAAGGAAAGATAAGCGATGTCCGTACTGATGGAAAGTTCAGACTGGGTCCGCCCAACGGTTTCGCCATTGATTTGGGTGTCGAATATGATTTTGAAGGCATTGTTCCAGGACTGAAGGCATCGGCTTCAATTTCGGACTTGGGTTCAATCCACTGGACAAAACTGCAGATATTTGGAACTGATGTCAGTAAATGTGCTGAATTCCGGGGCTTTCTTCCAGACGGTTCCATCGAAGATTTCGGTGATGACCTTAAGGATATGATGTCCCTGTATGATGCGGGAGTCGGAACAATGACACAGAAACTGGATGCGACATTGAGAGTTGGAGCCGAATATTCGCTGCCATTCCTGAATTGTCTGTCAATTGGCGAACTTTATACCAGATATGGTGGAAATGTTGACATCAGCGAATCCCGAACGTCACTGAATCTGTCTCTTTTCAGATTCCTTGAACTGTCAGGAAATGTCGCCTTTTCAAATTCAGGTCACAGTTTTGGCGGAATGATAAATCTCCATCCGGCGTGGCTGGACTTCTTCTTTGCCGTTGACATGTCAAAGCTGGAAGTAAATCCGCAGATGATACCTGTGAACGGTTTTTCCGTTGATTTCAGAACCGGTATAAGATTCGCATTTTCATCACTCAGGTACTGATGGCTGTAATAACACTGGAACTTATAATCAAGTCTATGGCGGTTGGCTTTCTGTCAGCTGCCCCGACTGGTCCGTCCGGTGTGCTGGTTATTCGGAAAACCATGGACAAGGGCCGATTCGGAGGTTTTCTCACCGGTCTGGGTGTCACCATGAGCGATGCCATTTACATTTTCGTTACAATGATGTGCCTGTCCATGGTACTGGGGTATCTTGAAGATCCGCAGATTGCTCTGGTTGTGAAACTGACAGGGGCTGTCCTGCTCATGGTTTTCGGTATCAGTACTGTCAGGAACAATCCTCTGGCCAGTTCTCGTGTCGACAGACCAGTCAGAAAGGATACCTTATGGCATAATACGCTTTCCGGATTCCTTGTGGCAGTGGTGAATCCTCTGGTCGTTTTCATTTATATGGGCATGTTCGCCTTCTTCTCCGTTCCCATTGACAGCTTTGCCAATGGAATGAAAATGGAGGTGCTGCTGCTTACCGTTGCCGGTGATGTGTGCTGGTGGCTGCTGCTTACGTTCCTTATCAACAGACTGAGGAACCGTTTTGACCTGCGAGGAATCTGGATGATAAACAGAATACTTGGAACAGCTCTGATTATCGTATCATTGGGCTGGTTCATATTGTTGATGATTGGATAGACATGTTCGTTTCAGAAGAACTGAGAAAAACAAATATTGCCGAATACCTGCTCTATATGTGGCAGGTCGAGGATTCCATCCGTGCGGCCGGACTGGATGCCGATGTGCTCATGGCCTCGGTAGCCAAGGGCAGCGGCCGCAGTGAATCGGACTGTGCGTCCTGGAGAGACTGGTATCAGGACATGATTGACATGATGCGTCGTGAAGGTAAGGAGAAGACGGGACATCTTCAGGTGAACATGAATCTGCTTGAGATGCTCACGGACCTTCACCGCAGACTGCTCGAATCGGAAAAGGTGCCTGAGTATCACGATGCCTACTACAAGGCGCTCCCGTTCATAGTGGAGATCAGGTCCAGAAAGGGTGAAAGCCGGGGTAATGAACTTGAAGACTGCTTTGACCTGATGTACGGACTTTGGATGCTGAGACTTCAGCACAGGACAATTTCCGAATCCACAACCCGGGCCGCCGGGACGATATCGGCAATGATAGCCATGCTCGCATCGTATTACAGGAAGGAGAAAGCGGGCATTCTGGAATTGGAATAAAGGATAATTATGGAAGAAATAGAGAGAAGACGCACGTTTGCGATAGTTTCGCACCCTGATGCAGGTAAAACCACACTTACCGAGAAGTTCCTTCTGTTCGGCGGCCAGATTCAGGTCGCAGGAGCGGTCAAGTCGAACAAGATACGCAAGACCGCAACATCGGACTGGATGGACATAGAGAAGCAGCGTGGTATCTCAGTGACCACATCGGTCATGGAATTCGATTATGAGGGTTATAAGATAAACATTCTGGATACTCCCGGTCACCAGGACTTTGCCGAGGATACATTCCGCACCCTTACGGCTGTTGACAGTGTCATCATTGTGATAGACAGCGCAAAGGGCGTCGAGCTGCAGACACGCCGTCTCATGGAGGTGTGCCGCATGCGCAACACTCCGGTGATTGTGTTCGTGAACAAGCTGGACCGTGAAGGTAACGATCCGTTCGATCTGCTGGATGAACTGGAGGAGGAACTTCAGATACATGTCCGTCCGCTGTCATGGCCAATAGAAAAGGGCACACGTTTCAAGGGCGTTTACAATATTTATGAACAGCAGCTCAATCTGTTCACACCGAACAAGCAGGTGGTGACCGAAAGGGTTACAGTCGATATAAACAGCACAGATCTGGAAGCGCATGTGGGAGAGGCCAATGCCGCAAAGCTCCGTCAGGACCTGGAACTGATTGACGGTGTCTATGAACCGTTTGACCATCAGGCTTATCTTGACGGACAGCTTGCTCCGGTCTTCTTCGGATCGGCTCTGAACAATTTCGGTGTTCAGGAACTTCTGAACTGCTTTGTCAAGATTGCACCGAGTCCTCGTCCGACCCAGGCTGTGGAACGTACGGTTAATCCTGATGATGACCGTTTCACCGGATTCATTTTCAAGATAACCGCCAACATTGACCCCAACCACCGTTCGTGCATAGCATTCTGCAAGGTCTGCTCCGGCAGATTCCAGAGAAACGAACCTTATTATCATGTTCGTCTGGACAAGACTCTGCGTTTTTCATCTCCCACTCAGTTCATGGCCCAGCGCAAGAGTACCATCGAAGAGGCATGGCCGGGTGATATCATCGGACTTCCTGATACAGGTAACTTCAAGATCGGAGACACCTTGACCCAGGGCGAGCATCTTCACTTCAAGGGCCTGCCAAGCTTTTCACCGGAAATGTTCAAATACATTGAGAATTCAGATCCGATGAAGGCCAAGCAGCTGGCCAAAGGCATTGACCAGCTCATGGGTGAGGGCGTTGCACAGCTGTTCGTGAACCAGTTCAACGGCCGCAAGCTCATAGGCACGGTAGGACAGTTGCAGTTCGAGGTCATACAGTACCGTCTTGAGCATGAGTACGGAGCCACCTGTCATTGGGAGCCGGCCAACCTGTACAAGGCCTGTTGGATCGAGAGCGATGACGCTCAGGAACTGGAGTCATTCAAGAAACGCAAATACCAGTTCATGGCTACTGACAAGGACGGACGTGATGTGTTCCTTGCCGACAGCAACTATGTGCTTCAGATGGCACAGATTGATTTCAAACATATAAAGTTCCATTTTACAAGCGAATTCTGAGATGGCAAAGCCGGTTTATGATGATGATCTGAAGCAGGCCGTCAGCGTGATGCGCCGTGGAGGGATAATCCTTTATCCCACAGATACAATTTGGGGAATAGGATGTGATGCGGCAAATTCAGAAGCAGTCAGACGCATTTTCGAACTCAAGCAGCGCAGCGACAGCAAGGCCATGCTTTCTCTTCTGGATTCCGATGCCAAACTTGGCTATTATGTGCCGGACATTCCGGATGTGGCGTATGATCTGATGGATCTCTCGGAAAAGCCGCTGACCATCATTTATGACGGAGTCCGGCATCTGGCACCCGAGCTGATTGCCCAGGACGGAAGTGCCGGGATACGTATTACCCGTGAGGAGTTCTCCCGTGACCTGTGCCGGCTTCTTGGCGGAGCGGTGGTTTCGACATCGGCCAACATAAGCGGAAGCCCATCGCCCCGTAATTTTTCTGAAATAGATGAGGCAATTATAAAAGGTGTCGATTATGTGGTCTCATACCGTCAGGACGACCATGGTCTTGCAAAAGCGTCGAGTATAATAAAGCTCGGTTCCGGGGGGCTTGTTCAGGTAATCAGGGAGTAATTGCATGGAAAGCGAAAACCGGACACTGCTCAGCCGTTTCAACAGTTGGCGTCAGAATCATATCAGCCAGAGACAGTTCATCCTGGTATTAAGCCTTGTCGTAGGTGTGCTTACGGCATTGGCTGCCATCCTGCTGAAGTTCCTGATCCAGCTTGTTCACGGACTTCTCAAGGACGGTCTCGTGATAGGTGACTACAATTTCGGACTGTTGCTCTTTCCTGTGGCAGGAATACTGCTGTCTGGGCTTTTCATCAGGTACTTTGTGCGTGATGACATAGGACACGGGGTCACAAAGATCCTGTACGCGTTGTCTAAGAAAAACGGCCGTATCAAGCCGCATAACATGTATTCGTCGGTCATTGCCAGCGCCATTACCATCGGTATGGGCGGATCGGTCGGAGCTGAATCACCTATAGTGCTTACGGGTTCTGCCATAGGTTCCAATATAGGCCGTATGTTCAATCTGGAGCACAGAACGCTTATGTTGCTGGTTGGCTGCGGTTCGGCAGGTGCCATAGCCGGTATTTTCAAGGCTCCGATAGCGGGCCTGGTGTTCGTTCTCGAAGTCCTGATGTTCGATTTGAGCATGGGTTCGCTCATGCCGTTGCTGGTGTCTTCGGTAACAGCAGCAACACTGTCATATGTCATGACCGGAACCGATGCCATGTTCTCGTTCGCATCGGCCCATGAATTCAGCCTGTCACGCATTCCATATGCATTGCTGTTCGGCGTTGTAGCTGGAGCTGTGTCTCTGTATTTCTCGCAGACCATGCACTGGCTCGAAACGTGGTTTTCCAAATTCAAGAATCCCATGTCAAAGTTTGCCGTAGGGGCTCTAATGCTGAGCGTTCTTATTTTCCTCTTCCCGTCATTATATGGTGAAGGCTATGATACAATCAATGATATCCTTGACATAAACCGCAATACCGGCCGTGTTATGGAGGACTCTCTCTTCGAATCGGGCAACCACCTTATATTGTATCTTGTTCTGATTATACTGACCAAGGTGTTTGCTTCCACGGCGACCAATGCCGGTGGAGGCTGTGGCGGTATATTTGCACCAAGTCTGTTCCTGGGCTGCATTACAGGATTCGTTTTCGGTGAGCTTGTCAACAGTTTCATTCCCGGAGCCGATCTTTCTGCTCAGAATTTTGCCCTGTTCGGCATGGCGGGACTCATGTCCGGCATCATGCATGCGCCTTTGACCGGCGTGTTTCTGATTGCCGAACTGACCGGCGGGTATTCCATGTTCCTGCCGCTCATGATCGTTTCGACCGTTTCGTATCTGACAGTCCGATTGTTCCAACCGCATTCCATCTACTCCATGCGTCTGGCACAGAAGGGAGAACTTCTCACTCATCACAAAGACCAGTCGGTGTTGCTGCTCATGAAGATGGACAGCGTGGTTGAGAAAGATTTCGTGCCGGTCAGCCCTGATATGGATATGGGACAGCTGGTGGGCGAGATAGCACGTTCCAAGCGAAACCTGTTCCCTGTTCTTGATGGTGAGGGCCGTCTGGAGGGCGTGGTCAGTCTTGAAAGCATTCGTAATATAATGTTCCGTCAGGAACTGTATCATCGTTTCCTGGTACGCAAACTCATGGAAATGCCTCCTGCCCGCTTGTATGTGAACGACTCCATGGATACTGTAATGAAGAAGTTTGATGAGACCGGTGCGTGGAATCTTCCAGTTGAGGATGAACAGGGAAAATATGTGGGATTCGTGTCAAAATCAAAGATATTCGGTTCGTACAGAAGTGTCCTGCTTGAACTTTCAGAAGAATGATTATGGATATTAAGGATTTGAGGATAGTGTTCATGGGAACACCCGAGTTTGCAGAGGCCTGCCTGCGCAGTCTTGTCGGATATGGCTGTAATGTGGTCGCAGTTGTAACCATGCCTGACAAGCCAATTGGACGTCATGGCAGTGTGCTGCAGAGCAGTCCGGTAAAGAAATACGCTTTAGAGGCCGGAATACCTGTACTTCAGCCGGAACGTCTCAAGGATCCGGACTTTCTGGAGCAGCTTGCCTCATACCGGGCACAGCTTCAGATAGTAGTGGCTTTCCGTATGCTTCCCGAACAGGTCTGGAACATGCCGCCAATGGGTACATTCAACCTGCATGCATCATTGCTGCCACAGTACAGGGGGGCGGCTCCAATCAATTGGGCAATCATCAACGGTGACAGTGAGACGGGTGTGACCACATTCTTCCTCAAACACGAGATAGATACAGGTGACATTATCCA
>JAZUEH010000015.1:0-7068 GCA_045640065.1 Bacteroidaceae bacterium | reverse complement strand
ACAGGTCATTTGATATTTGAAAAGCTTACAACATTTAGTATCTTTGTGGCGGTATAGTGGAAAAAGCTTACAGCCATATGAGAAATTTTGACGATTTGAAGATTGCGGTGGCCGGCACCGGATATGTGGGACTCAGCATTGCCACACTGCTGGCACAGCACCATCAGGTAATGGCAGTGGACGTTGTTCCGGAGAAAGTTGAGAAAATCAACAACCGGATATCGCCCATACAGGACGAATACATTGAGAAGTACCTGGCCGGGAAACCGCTGGACCTTACGGCAACACTTGATGGTGCCAGCGCCTATCGTGATGCCGATTTCGTAGTCATAGCGGCCCCCACCAACTATGATCCCCTGAAGAACTTCTTTGACACCCACCACATTGAGGATGTCATTGATCTGGTCCTTTCCGTCAATCCCGATGCGGTCATGGTCATCAAGAGCACCATCCCCGTGGGATACACCCGCAGCCTCTACGTCAAATACGCCCTCAAGTTCCTGACCGACCCATCGCTCAAGGGAAAGCACTTCAACCTGCTTTTCTCGCCCGAGTTCCTGCGCGAGAGCAAGGCACTTGAAGACAACCTCTACCCGTCCAGAATCATCGTAGGCTATCCCAAGGTCCTTCCGGCCGGAAACGACCGCCAGTGGGACGAAGAGAACGCAGCCATAACCGCCATCGGCAATCCCAAAGCCGAGGAATACGCCCGCACCTTTGCCGCACTCCTTCAGGAAGGCGCCATCAAGGAGAATATCGACACCCTCTTCATGGGCATGAAGGAAGCCGAGGCCGTCAAACTGTTCGCCAACACCTATCTGGCCCTCCGTGTCAGCTACTTCAACGAACTTGACACCTATGCCGAAGTCAAGGGACTTGACCCGATGGCCATCATCAGCGGCATCGGACTTGATCCCCGTATAGGAACACACTACAACAACCCCTCATTCGGATACGGAGGATACTGCCTGCCCAAGGACACCAAGCAGCTCCTTGCCAACTATGCCGATGTCCCGCAGAACATGATGACCGCCATAGTCGAGAGCAACCGCACCCGCAAGGACTTCATAGCCAGTCAGGTGCTCAAGATGGCAGGCTACTACTCGGAGAACGGCCAGTACGAGTCAGGCAAGGAGAGGGAAGTGGTAGTGGGAATTTTCCGCCTCACAATGAAAGCCAATTCCGACAACTTCCGCCAGAGCGCCATCCAGGGCATCATGAAGCGCATCAAGGCCAAAGGCGCCAAGGTCATCATCTACGAGCCTACCCTTCCTGACGGAGACACCTTCTTCGGCAGCACCATAGTGAACAACCTTGACGAGTTCAAGAAACAGAGTCAGGCCATCATAGCCAACCGCTATGACCCCTGCCTCAATGACGTCCAGTCCAAAGTCTACACCCGCGACCTTTTCCGTCGCGACTGATCCTCACTGAGAGTGGGGCAGGTCAAGCCCGTTTACAGGAGACAGCACTGAATTTGCGGAATCGCTATAGTCCTGTCTCCTTTATTGGTCTATATTTGCTGCCGATAGACCTGAAACTTGGTAACAGAACCTGATACAAGGCTATGAAAAACTTATCTGATTCCATGCTTGCGGCCCTGGTGGGGCTGGCGGCCGTCCTCACTTCCTGTTCGGTTAAGGAAGAAATCAACAACAGTTCAATGAAACAGACGTCAAAGGTCTGTGTCAATGTGCGGACCTTCGACCTGGAGCAGTCTGACATCCCGACCAGAGCCAGCGAATCGGTACCCCCTCACAGGCTGGTGTTCAAGGCACTGGACTCCGATGGCAATACAGCCTGGGAAACGGTCCAGACAGCAGGCAGTGAAGGGTTCGGCACAGTCCAGTTCGAGCTCTCTCCCGGTGACTACACGTTTGTTGCTGTGGCCCATGACCTCTCCAGCGCATCGTTGGCCGATGACTTTGCCGCCACCATCAGTTCATCCGGAAAGGTAGTGTTCCCCGAAGCCAATGTCTATGACAGCTTCTGTGGAGTGAAGACCGTCACCGTTCTGCCGAGCACCGATTTTTCAGCCGGCATGTCGCTCCCGCGCGTGAATTCCTATTTCCGAATCACTCTGAACGATGCCATACCGGCAGGAACAAAACAGTTCAAGCTGGTCGTGAACAGTTCGGCTGCAGAGGCCGATGGCAATCCCG
Source organism: Bacteroidaceae bacterium (assembly GCA_045640065.1). Taxonomy (GTDB): domain Bacteria; phylum Bacteroidota; class Bacteroidia; order Bacteroidales; family Bacteroidaceae; genus Colenecus. The sequence goes on along the minus strand of JAZUEH010000015.1, from coordinate 4,906 downwards.
AAGTCAATCCCGCCAACGGCCTTGCGCTTGAGGACCGGCAGTATGAGCGCAGTTTCGACATCTCGGCATCAAAAGGCATGAAAGGAGTCACAATCAGTGCCAACATGTTCCTGACCGATGTGACCCAGGAAGTTGACGTCACAGCATCGGCCTATGATGCCGACGGCAATCTCATATCCCGTCATGTGCTCCTGAACGTGCCCATGAAACAGAACCGCATGACCGTGGCCAGCGGCAACTTCTTCACGGCCAGTGGCGGAGGCTCGTTCACCTACACCACAGAGTGGGAGCAGCAGGCCGAAATCAGTTACTGACCTGCCGCCATATGCACTTCCGGCCGGAACAGGCATGTCGCCCTCCGGCCGGAAAATGCTGCTGTCATGCAAGACCGCCTGACATCAGCTGTTGTCCTTGTCCTTCTGGTCGTTGCCGTAGCCGTAGCCGTAACCGTAGCCGTAGCCGTATCCGTATCCATAGCCGTAACCGTATCCGTAACGGTACTTCCTTGAATCCAGCTTGAGGTCGTTGATCACCATTACCGGATGCTTCACGGGCTTGGTGGAATTGAACAGGGCCTCGTTCACTTCGGGCAGAATATTGAGCTTCGTCACACCGGCACGTACAACGTACAGAGTCACGTCAGCATAGGTGTTCACAATGCCTGCATCGGAAACCGGCAGGTACGGAGCCGAGTCCATGACCACATAGTCATATTTCTCCCTGAAATGGGCAATCATGGTACCAAGTTCCTGCTGTCCCAACAGCTCGGTGGGATTGTACGGAATGGTGCCGGCAAACACCACATCAAGATTGTCATTCACACCGCTGGGGTGGGGAAGGGCATTGATGTCATCACAGTGTCCCGTCAGCCAGCCAACCACCGAATTGCCCCGTTCAGTCTTCACATCGGGGAAAATCTTGGCAAGCATAGGCTTGCGTATGTCCAGACCAACCAGCAGCACCTTGTGGCTTCCCTGCATCAGAGACAGTGAAATCGCCAGATTCGAAGCCACGAACGACTTGCCCTCACCCGGAGTAGACGAAGTAACCTGAATGACCTTCACCCCCTTCATGTACATCAGATTCGAACGGAGCATGCGGAAAGCCTCACTCATGTTGTCACGACTCTCCGTCTTCAGCAACTTGTTGTCAGGTTCACAATGGGGAAGCATTGCAATCACATCGGCATTCACCACATTCGTGACATCCTTCTTGGTCTCCACATCAGATCTGAGCTGCATGCGCGCCCAAACAATGAACGGAGGAATGCATAAGCCCAGGATCAGCGCCAGCAGGTAAATCTGGCGGCTCTTGGGACTGATAGGTATGTTGGAGCCGAATGCAGCCTCTATCAGGCGGAAATTGTCCGTCTGCGAATACATGGCAATCTGGGCCTCCTCACGCTTCTGCTGGAGCATCAGGTACAAAGGCTCAATAATGTCAATCCTGCGGCTCAGCTGCTGTACCTCAAGCTGCTGCTGCGGAATCTCTGACATCTTGCGGCGGCTGTCATCAAGGGTGGAGCGTATCTCGCGTTCACGGATCTTGTAGATATTTATAAGATTCGAAATGGAAAGGCCTATACTCTTCTTGCTGTCCTCAAGCTGGCTGTTCATGCTCAGCACACGCGGGTTCGATGCGCTGGAATTCAGCACCATCCTGTTACGCTCGGCAACAAGAGCATTGTATGAATCAATGATATTGTTCACACCGGCATCGGAAATGCCAATGTTGGCCGGAATCACATTGTACTCCCCGGGCTTGTCATTCTTCAGATACTCCGACACCATATCCAGCACATCCAGCTGCAGGCGCACCTCGACCAGCTGGTTCTGGTAAGACATGTCACTGTTCATGGCCAGCTGCCCCTGCGATTCCAGGTTCACCACCGCATTCGCGGCATGATACTGCTTGTAGTCGCCCTCGGCCGAACCCAGATCGGCCGATATCTCACCCAGACGCTGGTCAATGAACTTGATGGTATTGAGCGAAGCCACATTGGAATATTCCTTTGACTCCTGATTGGTCAGCACGAACAGCGAATTCAGAATATCCTCGGCACGTTCGGGAATGGCATCCTCATAAATCAAGGTCACCTCGTTGCCCTTCGCCGTCTTTGTGCCGTCAATGTTCACAGTCAGGTTCTTCAGCATGGCCTGGGCGCAACTGAACGGACTGGAGTACGCGAAACGGTATTTGTTGTCCTTGCGCATTGTCTGTGGATTGCTGACCGTCACATACATGGTCACCCCGGGCAGCTCAATGGCCTCACCGTAATTGAAGGTGCTCTTTGCCGGCTTGTAATTCCTGCCGTTCAGATACATCTCCTTGATAGTGAATCCGGTCAGTCCGTTGTCACGGAAATCGAACCTGACCGAAGACGGCATTTCAGCATCAGTTGAGAAATCCACGGCAAAAGGCACATTCTCATGATACAGCTCAACATATTTTACCGCCAGCAGGTTACGCATCACCTCCATCCGGTCAGCCACCGGAATCCTGGCCTCATAGAAACGCTTGTTCAGCCCATGCTGCTGCACCACCTTGCTCATCATGGTAGGACTCTTCAAGATAAGTACCTCATCATCAATCTTTTTTGACATTGATGTTCCCGTGAGATCAGCCAGAACATCAATCTGGGTACTCTTGCTGTCGCCATTGTTCAGCACAATCCAGGACTGCCGCTGGAACATGGGCGTCTGAAGCCGAACATACAGGAAAGCCAACAGGACACAGCAGAAAGCCGATGCCGCCATCCACCATTTGAGCCTCCAGAAAAACTCGAACAACTGACGATAATTCACATCCTGCTGATACCCCGTATTCCCTTGGTCTGCCGTCATAATTATCTGCTATTTAGTTAATTTCGGCAAAGTTAGGAAAATTATCATATCAAATCTCAAATTCCGCAAAAAGACCGTCATGATCGGACAGCCGCTTGCCGTCCAGCCCCAGACCGCGGGACTTTATCCGACTAACCTTGACAAGGCGCAGGGACCGTGGAGTATAGAGAATGTGGTCAATGCGGAAAGGCATAGGATTGTAAATCGTGGGACCGAAACCAAGACCGCCCCTCCACCATGCATCCTCAAGACCGGCATCGGCAAAGACATCCAGAGCCGGCGAACCGGAGACATCGTTCATGTCGCCCATCACAATGCATGGCATGGACTGGGGTAGGGAATCGCTGATGGTCCTTGCGGCCTCCTGCCTTTCCACCGCCACACTGTCAATGTTCAGCAGATAGCGTTTCAGACCATTCATGTCCTGAATGCTGTCAGGCGTGAAATACTGCTTGTCAAGGTAATTGTTCGACGGCAGATGGCAGGTCACCACCGTCAGGGAATCCCCGGCCGTCAACCGTATGAAATGCGAAAACGGAACCATATTCATCTCCGTCATCTCAAAGCGGCTGGCCACCAGCTGCTCGCCGCACACATCGGCATTACCGCCATAAAGTGAATCCACAAACTCCAGCAGCACCTTGTCCGATGCACTGTATTCGCTCAGGAACAGCATGTCCGGCCGTATCCGTCCAATCACCCGACACAAGGCCTGCGCATCATAATCCTCGCCGCTGCCATGAATGTTGTAGGCAAGAACCGATATCGTGCCCCTGGCCTTGCGTGACCTGAAATGGAACGGCCTGAAGCCGAAACTCTGCGTGAGACAGTTCAGCACCACGAACGCCACACCGAACACCCCCGCAGCCACCCACTTGCGGCAAGCCAGCAGCACCAGGCACACCAAGCCCAGGAAAAGCAGAAGATAAGGGTGAAACAGATAAACCATCAGTCCGCAAAAGTAGTGAAATCCTGCGTGCTGTCGCCCAGGCCCGGACCATTAGTTTTTGCTGATTCCGTCACCAGACAAAAGCTGAGGGCTATTCTATTTCAGCTATTGACCAGCGTGAAGGAGCTGCCCACTTATCTTTCATGCCTTTTGCAACATATATGGTACCCGTGGCTGCTGCACTGCTCAGCCACCCGTTTAAACAACCTGTAGCACTTATATCTGTTGCCAGACATGTGACTGATTTGATTTTTTTACAACCGCTAAACATGCCATCATAGCAATAGCTCGTCAACATTGGAGCGCGTAGAACCGGTGCGGTAGCAAGTGATGTACATTTATAGAACATACTCGCATAGCAATATTCTGCCAATGTCATAGCCGGAAGTTCAGGAGCAGTGGTAAGAGATGAACAATCAGCGAACATGAAATCATAGCATCTGTTTGCCAATGTCGTTGCAGGAAGTTCCGGAGCAGTGGTAAGAGACGAACACTTATAGAACATGTCAAAATAGCAATAATCAGTCAAAGTCGTAGCAGGAAGTTCTGGGGCTCTTGTCAATGAAATACATTCCATAAACAACATTTCGAAACAGCTTTCAAAAGGAATTACCTTTGACAGACCGGTCCTGTCAACAAGAGACATGATATTTCCACTGGCTGCCAGACTGCCAGTCATTGAGAACCCTGCGTTATAACCCCATGTTTTACCTATGTTAAGACGCAGATATACCTTGTCATTGCTTGCCATGGAAATCGGTGTGTTGTTTGCCCATTCAGTCCACTCTCCATCATTCAACGAATATTCCAAGGCACCTCCATTGTTGGATAAGCTCACTGTCGATTCCTCGGCTGCAGTGAAGCAGAGACCGAAGAACTCCCATGACTTGGCCGTGAGGCTGACCGGGGTTATCAGACTGCGTTCCACGGTCAGTGTTTTGCCTGTGCCGAGTGATCTGACGCATTTGTATGAGCCATCGTCATAGATTGTCATCTGCATGTCGGCATAGTCCTGTGCCGGCAATGCAATGTGGAAAGGAACGCCTTCCTCGGTAAGCTCAACGGCTGTCGCACAGCTCAGCTCAATGTCCTCGTCAAGCTGGCTTGAGGAAAG
>JAZUEH010000014.1:0-27061 GCA_045640065.1 Bacteroidaceae bacterium | reverse complement strand
GCTGATTGTCTTTGCCGTCACAATGAAACAGATAATAAGAATCCTGATAATGGTACTTGTCTGTGCATCATGCGGCAGGAACCACCCCATACGCACGCTGTCCCGCATTGAGGCCATACTGGACTCTGACCCGGCGGCAGCCCAGGCCAGCCTTGACAGCATCGATGCCACCACCCTGAAGGGACAGCATCTTGCCCGGTACGCCATGCTCAAGACCCAGGCGGACTACAAGTGTTACGTTGACATACCCAGCGACAGCCTCATACGCATAGCCACCGACTGGTACGGAACCCGCCACAAGGACTGGCATGCCGCAATGAGCTGGTACTCGCTGGGGTGCGTCAGTGACCTGAACGGGAACGATACCATAGCCATTGACGCATACCTCAAAGCCAAGGATCTTTTTCCGGACAGTTTGACCAGGTCTTATGCTCTGTGCTTGCAGAAAATCGGAAATCATTATACCAGACATCACCTATTTCATGATGCGCTGTCAGCATACAGTTCATCGCGTTCAATTAGCAGTGTGCTTACAGATTCGGTTCTTATAAGTCAGGCTGATTACAGGACAGCACAACTTCATTTGTACATGGAGAATTATGACACGGCTTACAAAGAATTCATGGATTTGATGGGCAATCCATTCTTGACAAGAACGCAATCCGGCAATTGTCTTCTTGAAATAGCCAAAATAAAGCTTTTCTACACTCAGGAATGCGATTCGGCCATATACTATTCAAAACTCCATATACAAAATACTGAACCAAGAGCAAGAGGTGCAGGCTATGATTTTCTCGCTCAGGCATACCAGAATAAACATGAATATGATTCCGCATACCATTACTATGAAAAATCGCTGAGCGTACAATCCGATATTTATTCCCGGTGCGGATGTTACAAGGGCTTGCTTGATCTGGCGGTGATGAAAGGCGAATATGAACTCTCTCATGAATATTCAGAAAAATACTCGGAAGCTCTTGACTCCATTGCGCTGATTCGCAATCAGGACAAAATTACGGAACTGCGAATGGCACATGCCGATGAGATGAATGATCTGAGACTTAAAGAAACCAGAAGGACCGTAGCCCTCATTTCCCTAATGATTGTTACAGCGATAATAAGGGCATGTGCCTCATTGGCTTATAGGCGGGGCAAGCGTGTCAGACAGTATTACATTGACAAATGTGACGAGACCAGAACGGCCGGGCTTTCACTGGTTCAGGAAGCCACTGATGACGAAATATGGACTTATTGTTTGACATTATTCAGTTCAACGCCTTCACACGCACTGCTTGAATCATTAAAGGACAATATCAGACCTATTGTCTCCAATGAGAGGTCAATGGTGAATCATGATATCATTGTCTGTTTTGCCGAACTTCATTCCCATGAATTGAACAAAGGCAACGAGATGAACAGGAAGGAATTCTGCTATTGTGTCCTTTCAAGAATGGGAGCGGACAGTACCGTGATTCAAGAAATACTCTGTCTGTCCGATTCCAACTGCCGTACCATGCGAAGCCGCATAAAATCAAAATACAGCGATTCCATCGTATATTTCAGCTGATACAACGCCTGTGTTACAAAATGTAACGGGCATGTTTCGTATTTTGTCGCAATTTATTATTTTAATTTGTTCTCAGATACAGAAAACACTATGAGAGCAAAAAGAACACTATTAGCTATTGCGTCATTATTTCTACCGCTGTCAATGCTTGCCGGCAACGATATTCCATTAATGACAGAACCTATCAATGATCACGATGGTGATGCTAGAACAATTTGCCCAACTGTTACAGCCTCGATAGACGGCAGCACCATCACCCTTGACCTCACCGTCATTACCGGTGTAGAGTACAGAGTCACTGACGTATCAAACGGAATTGAAATCTGCTGTGGCCGCTTCCCGGCCGGAGCCACAACCGAGTTTGACCTTCCAGTCAATATCCCCAGCGGCACTTATCGTTTGGAGGTGTATGCCTACGGCTGCTGGTGGACTGGGACATTCGTTTTATAATATCTGTTTGGTTAAGTATCAATTTATTAAAACATACAAAACATGACTACTTCTAAAAAGACATTAATGTCATTACTTCTATCAATAAGTTTGATAGGATGCACAGGAGATTACTATTTTGTTGATTCCTGCAATGAGAACGATATGGTCGTCTCTCCCGGTTTAACGAAAGTTGTCAAAGGTAATGACAGTATTTCCAATTATTTCGTTTCAGAAGATGATATTCTTTCGTACCTGCAGTTCAAAAAACTGGCAGAAAAAAAGGATGAAATAAAAGTATCAGAAATCGCTCCACTCACAAATGAAAATGGAAATATTTGTGCGTATGCAATCAATTATTCCGAAGGATGGGAAATAATCTCCGCAGACAAGCGATACCCTCCTGTCATAGGTCAATCTGCAGTTGGATGCTTTAAATATGAAGAAACTATTGAACCCATAGCTGTCTGGCTGAACTCATGTTTTGAAGATATTGAGCTTTTAAGACAATCTGAGAATTTAAGTGAAGTGTTCACGGAGTCTTCTTTCGAAATAATGGATTCTTACCAGGAATTCTGGAAAATCATAACCGCAGACCAAGACTATATAGAATCAAATCGCCATATGACGAGACAAAATATTGGTTCTGGCGGTGGGTCGTGGCAATTGCTGCAAGTTGTTACGGACACTATCGGATATGAAAAAGTGGAACACCTTATTACAACGCACTGGCATCAGGATGCTCCATACAATTCCTACTGTCCTTTAACATCATATTCATCGATATACAGAGCACCGGCCGGATGTGTTGCAATAGCCGGAGCTCAAACAGAATATTTTCTTCATAATAAAATAGGTCTTCCTGAAAGAGCGCCACTCTATGCATTTTGCAGTGCTCAAGTCCCATCATCTACGGGTTGGTACATAGCATATTACGATGATCCTCAAATGTATGCCTACAATTTCAGCTCAACGGCGTGGGACGAAATGGAAACCGATGACGATGTGATAGCAGCTCTTATTGCCCATGTCGGAATATGCACATCAATGGAATATTCTAATTCAGTTTCTTTATCATCAATTGGCGACCTTGTCATTCCATGTTTCAACAATAATGGTATTGACTGCAGTTACAGTGATCTTGACAACAATACTTACAGTGCCCTTTATTCCAACATATTAAGTGGGTTACCTGTTATTGCAAGAGCCGAATGTACAACAAATGGAGTATCGGCAGGACATGCTTTTATTATTGACGGATATAAGAACTCGCGGGTCAGAACTTCTACAATATACACATGGGTACCGGACAATCCTCAGACGACTCCCCAATTTTATGATGATCGGATAGTAATCAGATATAGTCTTCCTATCAATCACCAGATTACAATGAATTGGGGATGGGGTGACGATTATCCATACGATGCCGGATGGTATTATCCTGCTGGAGAATGGCATCTCTCGTCATACAATTTCGATCATTCGAAAAAGATCATATACAATTTCAGCAGTGCAATGTGATGATATACAAAAACATTGTGTACTTTTATCCACCGAAATATTTAACGATTAACCATTTACATAATATCAAACCATTATGAAAAAACATGTTCTTTTCACATTGACTCTTGCTTTGGCTGCAACAGTTCTGATTTCATGTGACAAGTCGGACGATCCCGAAGACATCACGCCCGAAGAGACCGTCACCCCGGAAGAGGATTTTTTTGCATCAGGTCCATTGACTCTGACAAGCACACAACAGGAAGTGGATGCGGCAGACAAGACTTTTGCAATGAAGCTGCTGTCTGAAATGGACTCTCGCTATGCTGATGACGGTTATCTGTTTTCTCCCATAAGCATTTCAACGGCACTGTCAATGCTGCTCAACGGCACACAAGGTGAAACGGCAAAGGAAATCATCGATGCCATAGGATACGGCGACAACATCGATGCCGTGAACGACTATTTCAATCAGATATTGTCAAAGTCAGCATCATGGGATTCGACTGTGATCCTGTCAACGGCAAACGCTCTGGTTTCAAACAAGAACAAGAACATGAAGCAGAGTTATGCCGAAACGCTGAAGACCGTTTTCAATGCCAATGCATCATCGTTCGATTTCTCGGAATCGGATTCTGTGCTGAACTACATCAACGGATGGTGCAACGAGAAGACCCACGGAATGATTCCACAAATACTTGACGGAGTATCGGAAAGTGCATTGATGTATATCATGAACGCCATATATTTCAAGGGTGGATGGAGCAATGGATTCGAGAAGGAGAAGACCGGCAGCAGGAACTTCACGAAAGACAACGGAACAACGACAGTTGTCCCGATGATGAACAAGACCGGGATACTCAACTATTCCCGTCTGGATGGGATGTCACTCCTGGAACTGCCATATGGAAACGGTAGTTTTGCCTTCCAGGTGCTGCTTCCGGATTACGGGACCAACGCCAGGGCACTGGCCAGCATCAATGAAGCCGGATGGAACAGACTGTTTTCCGGCCTGTCAAAAGCAACCGTGTCTGTCTATCTGCCCAAGTTCAAGGTGGAACAGGGCAAGCCGTATGATATGATACCCATTGCAAACAGCCTTGGGATGAAGAAGATGTTTCTTGCCTCAAGCGACTTCTCACCTATAACGGATGAATCGTATCAAGTATCAAAGATTCTTCATAAGACAGGCCTCAGCATAGATGAAGATGGGTCCGAAGCCGCAGCTGTTACCATAATAGGGCTGGACGGAATCAATCCCGATGCTTCACAGGCCAAGCAGAATGAATTCCTGGCCGACCACTCATTCTACTATGCAATAGTAGACAAGGCCAACGGCTTGATCCTGTTCATGGGAAAATACAACGGATAATCAAGTGCAGTTACGGGTTACGGTTACGCCTGATCGTCTCGCCGGGACTGCCGATTTTGCAGAAATTACTTTACATTTTAAGCCATATTCCAGGCATTACCCAAGCCCGATTTTGGTCTTAACTTATGACCGGCCTTGGTCTTAAGTTATGATCGAACCCGGTCTTAAGTTAAGGCAAAAAACGGCCCTAGAAGGGTGTCTGAGCGGGGTTCGGCATTTTTCGCCACCGCCGGACAGGCTTTCTTGAAAATATTTTACATTCCATTCCTACTCAACCAACATCAGAGGGACAGGCCAAGCGTAACCGTAACCCGTAACTGCACTTAATTTGCATATCCGTACAAAACAGCCCGCGACATTTTTGCATGATGGATGGTGGGGGGGGCGGGCTTTCCGTGGAATGGCCGAAAAGCGCCAAGGCCTTTCAGGCGTGGAGAAACGCGGCTGTCAGAGCGCCAAAGCCGCCAGTTCCGCGTTTCAGCCTGGAAGGCCGAAGGAGCAGGCCATGGAGCGGCAGTCCGCACACCCCACCATCCATCATGCAAAACCTGTATTAACCTGTATTCAATATTGCAGTCAACAGGTATACAGTTCCCTCAAAAAAAAGCAGTATCTTTGCAAGCGAATGCATAGGGGTACCGGAAAATCCGGTTGAGAGAGACCCTTTGAACTTGAAGCGGTTAATACCGACGTAAGGAAATGTCAGACGAATCACTCTTCATTGAGGATTGCGCCAGAATCAGGAGTAAGGCGCCCCTCGTACACAACATCACGAATTTTGTTGCAATGAACATGAGCGCCAATGCCCTGCTGGCAATAGGCGCATCTCCCATCATGTCATTCTGTCCGGATGAAATGACCGACATAGTGTCCGGAAGTTCAAGTCTTGCCGTGAATCTGGGCTGTCTGGACAGTCAGCTTGTCAAGGCCGCCAGAATTGCGGCGGCAACCGCCCTGCAGGCCGGAAAGCCATGGGTCCTGGACCCGGTCGGAACCGGAGCATCGGGCTTGAGGAACCGCATATCAACGGACCTCGCATTGAACTATCACCCCACAGTCATTCGCGCCAATGCCGGCGAAATCATGGCCCTGGCAACACTGATGGGATTTGACGGCAGCACAGTGAAGGCCAATGTCGCCATCCGCGGTGTGGATTCGGCCGTTGACACTGCACAGGCCAGGGAAAGCGCATCCTTCCTGGCACGTGTGACGGGCGCCATTGTCTCAATGAGCGGGGCTACCGATATAGTGACTGACGGTGAGAACAGTACCGCAATTGAAGGAGGAAGTCCCCTGATGCCAAGAGTCACCGCAATGGGCTGTACCGCAACAGCTATAACCGCAGCATTCCTGGCCGTACAGGGAGACCCGTTCACTGCCGCCACCGAGGCCATGGAACTGATGGCACGTGCAGGCAGTGCTGCGGCTCATGACTGTCCGGGTACCGGGACTTTTGCATTACGTTTCATCGATGAATTATCTAAAATCTGAAAGTCATGAAAGACAGCCGTTCACTTGAACTTTATCTTGTAACCGACCGCAGTCTTGCTGCCGGCCGTGATCTTGAACAGATAGTTGCCGAAGCCGTCAAAGGTGGAGTAACCATGGTGCAGTTACGTGAAAAAGACTGCCCCACCCCCAGATTCATTGAACTGGGCAGACGTATGATGGAACTGCTCAGACCGTCAGGCATACCGCTCATAATCAACGACAACGTTGAAGTGGCACTGGCCGTGGGGGCCAATGGAGTCCACATAGGCCAGAGTGACATGCCATATTGGAAATGCCGACAGATGCTGGGAAAGGATGCCATCATAGGACTTTCCATCGAGAACTTCGAACAGTTGGAACAGGCCAACCGCATGGATGTCGATTACGTTGCCGCATCGCCTGTCTTCGCCACTCCGACAAAAACCGACACGGCCCGTCCATGGGGACTGGGCGGACTCCAGGAGTTCGTGAAACGTTCCGTCCACCCGGTTGTTGCAATTGGCGGCATGAACAGCCACACCGCAGCAGGCGTAATGGAATGCGGAGTCGCAGGCATTGCTGTGGTATCGGACATAATATGTGCCCCCGACCCCACTCAGGCCGCCGCCACACTGAAACGGATTACCTCAAGGAGAATGCCCACAGTCCTTACAATAGCCGGCAGTGACAGCGGTGGAGGTGCAGGCATTCAGGCCGACATCAAGGCCATCCAGGCCACGGGCAGTTACGCAGCAAGTGCCATCACGGCTGTCACCGTCCAGAACACGCTTGGTGTCCAGGATGTCTTCCCCATCCCTGTTGAAACGGTACGCGCCCAGATCAGAGCCGTATGCAGCGACCTGGAGCCCGATGCCATAAAGATCGGCATGCTGGCCAATGGCACCCTGATCCAGGCTGTTGCCGAAACTCTCAGGGAAATCAGTGCAACCGGCAACATAGTCCTGGATCCGGTCATGGTCGCCACATCGGGAGACCGCCTTCTGGAAAACGATGCCGTCCGCCAGCTTCTGAACGTACTGGCTCCTATGGCCAGAGTCATCACCCCGAACCTTGACGAAGCCATTGTTCTGGCCGGTACACAGATCTTTTCACAGAAGGAACTGGCGGGAGTGGGGCGCATGCTGTCAAGGAAAATATCAAGCAGGGAGGGACGGCCGGTTTCAGTACTCATGAAAGCCGGACATCTTGACGACAGCACCCTTATCGACTGCTTCTACAATGCCGAAGAGGACCATTTCATTGAGATGCCGTCAAGACGCATCAATACGCCGAACACACATGGTACGGGATGCACCATGTCATCGGCTTTCGCATCATATCTGGCTCAGGGAATGGGACTGGACGATGCGGCACAGGCAGCGAAGCAGTATATTTCAGCAGCAATAGAGGCAGGCGCAAGATACCGCATGGGGCATGGTCACGGCCCTGTGGATCACTTCTTCATGCTGCACTGAAACACTCAACGGTAAATGACCGGCCTGATGTCAGGACTGTCATACAGTCTGGATATCCTGCGGCTTCCATAGTCTTCACGGACAGGATACAGTTCAGGCATATTGAATGACTTCATGGTGCTGGTGTACAGGACGGGATCGCGCTGCGGAAGCACGAATGCCTTGCCTGCATGTCCCTGTCCGTCAATGTGGACAATATACGGACGGCCATAGACCAAATCGTCACGCTTTGATGCGAACACCACCCAACGGCTGTTACTGCTCCAGCTGTGGTAGGTATCGGCCCCATAGGCATTCGTCTCAGGCATTATGTCTACAGAATGCTTCTTAAGATCAATGAGCCAGAGTTCGCTTTCCGGATGCCAGACCGGGAATGTACCGTAAGTGGCGGCTGTAACCATAAGCCAGCGTCCGTCTGGAGAGACCTTGAGATGGCTGAATGAAAGATTCTCGCCAACGGGAATCAGTGTCTTCACTGTATCGCCCATCTTTCCGGTTTCAGGATCGAACTGTACGGCTGCAAGGTCATAATGCATGCTGGCTGTACTGTCAGGCTGCTGGAACGACCGTGCCCTGCAGAAATATATTATGCGACCGTCAGCCGAGAAGCAGGGAAATGTCTCCTGATATTCGCTGCCACTTGTTACAGGGCTGTCCACGGCTGTCAGATTGTCAAAATCAATTACCACAAGATCACTTCGCTTGTCATAGACCTCCATACGCATGTCTGTCCGGCTGTGGATGGCGAAGGTGATGTCGGCGGTAGTGAATACCCCATAGCGTCCGTCACGCGAAATGTCGCCATAGACGCCACCGCCGGTCCTGTCAGTTGCCGTACTTATCTTGCTTATCTGACCGTTCCGGTTCAGGACGGTACCGCCACGGCTGCCACGGATGTGCATGAATGACGTACCGTTTCCGTTTGTCACATGGCAGTTCATGCAGCTCTTGTCTGTACTTGCATTGTCGGCCAGCAGACGGGTCGAGAAATCCTCCAGACAGCGTTCTTCAATCTGAATCTCATTCCAGACCTCATACGCAGGTTCTATGAGACGGTAGCTCATATAGGCGTCTATGCTGTCAGGCGAAACCGTCCAGGTGAACTTCCTTTCAAAAGGTTCCTTACCGGAGGCCGATGCCTTCACGCAGACATCCAGCGTGTTGCCCTTTTCGGCCTCAAGCATGGAATGCCATTTGCCAAGTCCGAAACTGACCAGTCCACGATGTCCCTTGAACTCATAACTGCCGTTACTGCCCTTTACGCTTACGGTGAAGTCCGAAGCACCATTGACCCTGAAATTCAACGGCGCGATATTGCATGGAATGGTTATGTCGCTGTAGTCCGGTGTGAGCGACATGGGCCCATCGGCAACATTATCTGAACATGCGGCCAGAATGAGTATGGCCGGGATAAGAAAAATATGACGTTTCATTACTGTTCGTTCTGGACAAAGTTTGTAGTCATGATGTAATACCAATATGTATCGGTAAAATTCTTCAGTCGCGACAGATTGCCCTGAGCAGCAATCTGCGCATCAAGGAATTCCATATAACGGTTGTATGTCTTCTCGGAAATGGAGTAACGCTCCACACATTCCTCCAGACTCTCGTTTGAATGGACATTGACCAGAAGGGCCTGCTCGTAAATGTCCGGAACTTCAACGAAACGGTCCAGAACTCCCAGATACCAACGTTCATACAGTGACACGAAAGTGTTGACCCGCTTTTCAAGAAGCAGCGAACAGAGCATGTAGTCAGCCGAGATCTTGTTCAGCGGAGTGGCATCGGTTATGATTTTCAGTGAAGAACGGATGTCGCCCTGAGCGAAAAGCACATCGTTCTCCTGCGAAGAGCGGCTGCGCCAGTTCAGATATTTTTCCGGTATGTCGCCTTCCAGCACTTTGCCCTTCAGGGCCGATGCCCAACGCATGTGTCCCGGAGTACGGGAAAGTATGTCAAGATATTTCAATGCCACATCATATTGGCCGGAAGCAATGGCTATTTCAGTCAGAGTTACCATCATGCGGCTGCTGTATCCTCCCGGCATGGCTGTCTGGCCGAGCAGGGCGAAGTCATTGGCCTGGGCGAAGTCACCGATCTCGACCAGAGCCATAGGCATGTAGAATGAAGACAGATAGTTTTCTCCCTTGCTTGCCGAAAGGAACAGGCCGTCGGCAAGGTAATGCTGACGTATGGATAGAAGATTGTCAGGAAGCTGACCGTCACGCGCGTATGACAGGTTGTAGAAGAAAAGCCCATATCGGCTTCCATGGTTCTCCCGACCCATTTCACGCACCTTGTCCCATTCACCGTAATAGGCGTGTGTGCCTATCTCAATGCTGTATTCAAGGTCGTCATCGGCCTTTGAAATCCAGACCAGTCCCACCGACAGGACAGCTACAGGAAGCGCAAGCCACCATTTGAACTGCCGGTGCTTTGCGATGAAGGCCAGAATGCATATCAGCAAAGGCAACAACGCTACCAGAGCAATGTCCGGGGTTATGTATCCGACAGGAACCGGATATACCAGAGCGGCCTTTCCCGACATGTTGTACAGCCATCCGCCAAGAATCGGCAGGAAGACGATTTCAGCTACAGCAATAATCCTGAACAGCTGTTTCTCATAAGTCAGTGACATGATGAGGAATCCGAAAGCCAGTGCCCCAGAAGCACCGGCAATCACATAAAGTACGGGGACTCCAGCAATGCAGGCGATTTTCCAAATCAGATTCCGATTACGGGCTGCAGCTACAGCCACAGCAGCCCAGACTCCCAAGACAAGACTAATGGTAGCCGACAGAGGGTAATTGGGATATGTGACGAAGGCACATTCGATAGCAGCCGGAACAATGGCCAGGAAACGCGAGTTCACACTGGCACCGATGCTGTGCATGAAACGGTCAATGCCTAGCCACAGCAGGACAATCATTACCATACTGATGGCCACACCCGTCCACTCCGACATGAAGAACCGTGTAAGGAAATCACCAAGTACAGATGCCAGCACAGCAGGTTCTGCCAGATATCTGGTCAGGCAGTCCGGACCGAAAAAGAATATGCCGGCCTGTTCCTTGAAACCCACACAGTAACTGGAACAGGCAAGCAGGATGAGCAGGAACGCTGCGAAACAAACCGGCGGCAGGAGCCAGGCCAGTAATCTGCTGTCTTTCTTCATGTCAATTGTCTTGTCTTTGCGTGGCAAACTTACAAAAAATATGGCCGCATTCAGCAGAAAATGCTTACTTTTGCAACTTGTAATAGAAGTACGCGCGGATAAGATGGCAGGCAGACTTTATCTCATACCCACGCCGGTTGGGAATCTTGAGGACATCACCTTGAGAGCCCTGCGTATTCTCAAGGAGGTGGATCTGATTCTGTGCGAAGACACCAGGACCAGTTCGGTACTGCTTAACCACTATGAAATAAAGAAACCGTTGCTGTCTCACCACAAGTTCAACGAACACGAGACATCGGCCGGAATGGCAAAGCGGATCGAGGCCGGACAGTCGGTAGCCCTGATCAGTGATGCCGGCACGCCTGGGATATCTGACCCGGGATTCATGCTGGTCCGCGAGTGTGTGGCGCAGGGAATTGAAGTCGAGTGCCTGCCCGGCCCGACGGCATTCGTCCCGGCTCTGATTGATTCGGGACTGCCATGTGACCGTTTCCTGTTCGAAGGTTTCCTGCCTCAGAAGAAGGGACGCCAGACCAGGATAAACGCGCTGAAGGACGAACCGCGCACAATGATCTTCTACGAATCGCCATACCGTCTGGTCAAGGCCCTGCAGCAGTTCGTTGAAGCATACGGTCCGGAACGCCCTGTGGCAGTCTGCCGTGAGATATCGAAACTGCACGAGCAGTGCGTACGCGGAACACTTCAGGAAGTGCTGGAACATTTTCAGCAGACCGAGCCCAAGGGCGAGATTGTGATTGTTCTTGGAGGAGTTCCCGGAAAGAACCGAAAGGAAAGTGAAGAGGAATGAAGGAAGAATTTCAGGTAATACACGAAAACAAGGTCGAGACAGCCATTCTGGTAGGTATCATCACCCAGAATCAGGACGAGCGCAGGACAACGGAATATCTTGACGAGCTGGAGTTCCTGGCCCAGACAGCCGGTGTGAGTGTAATGCGCCGCTTCACCCAGAAGATACCCCAGGCATTGAGCGCCACCTACGTAGGCAAGGGCAAACTTGAGGAGATGCGCGATTACATTGACCGCATGGACGACATGGAGAATCCTGTGGGAATGGCAATATTCGATGACGAACTCACGGCCAAACAGATTTCAGCAATTGAGCAGGCCCTGGGTGTCAAGGTGCTTGACCGCACATCGCTCATTCTGGATATCTTTGCCATGCGTGCCCAAACGGCCCACGCCAAGACCCAGGTCGAATTGGCACAGTACCGTTACCTGCTTCCACGCCTTCAGCGCATGTGGACGCATCTGGAACGTCAGGGTGGCGGTAGCGGTGCCGGAGGCGGTAAAGGTACCGTAGGACTTCGAGGCCCCGGTGAGACCCAGCTCGAAATGGACCGCCGTATCATTACCCAGCGCATAAGCTGGCTCAAACAGCAGCTTGCCGACATTGACCGCCAGAAATCGACCATGCGTCAGAACCGCGGCCGTCTTATCCGAGTCGCACTGGTCGGCTACACCAACGTGGGCAAGTCGACTCTGATGAACCTGCTGGCCAAGAGCGACGTGTTTGCCGAGAACAAGCTGTTCGCGACACTTGACACCACGGTGCGCAAGGTAGTTGTAGGCAATCTGCCGTTCCTTCTGTCAGACACGGTAGGATTCATACGCAAATTGCCCACTGACCTGATCGAATCGTTCAAGTCGACACTGGACGAAGTCCGTGAGGCCGACCTCCTTGTCCACGTCGTTGACATCTCGCACCCCGACTTCGAGGACCAGATGAAGACAGTTGACAAGACTCTGGCTGATCTGGGTGCCGGCGACAAGCCCATGATAGTGCTCTTCAACAAGACCGATGCCTACACATGGATTGAAAAGGAGGCCGATGACCTGACACCGATGACCCGTGAGAACATCACGATGGAAGAACTCCAGCGCACATGGATGGCCAAGCTGAACGGCGAATGTCTGTTTGTATCGGCCTTGAAGAGAACAGGACTGGAAGAAATGAGAAAGACGCTGTACGAAAGGGTAAAACAGCTGCACGTGCAGAAATACCCCTACAACGATTTCCTCTACCCCGATATGGAAACTGAAAATTAAAACAATAAGAACTATGGAATTCAAGTACGCTCCAATGTTTCAGCTCGGTAAGGACGAGACTGAATATTATCTGCTTACAAAGGACTATGTCAGCGTAAGCGAGTTTGAAGGCAAACCCATACTGAAGGTTCAGCCCGAGGCTTTGACCATGATGGCCAATGCCGCTTTCCGTGACGTGAGTTTCCTGCTGCGCCGTTCACACAACCTGCAGGTAGCCAAGATACTCAGCGATCCCGAAGCCAGCGAGAACGACAAGTACGTAGCCCTGACTTTCCTGCGCAATGCCGAGGTTGCAGCAAAGGGCAAGCTTCCTCTGTGTCAGGATACAGGTACAGCTATCATCCACGGAGAGAAGGGCCAGCAGGTATGGACCGGCTTCTGCGATGAAGAGGCTCTGGCCAAGGGCGTATACAAGACTTATACAGAAGAGAATCTGCGCTATTCACAGAACGCTCCTCTGGACATGTACAATGAAGTGAACACCAAGTGCAACCTGCCCGCACAGATAGACCTTGAAGCCTGCGAGGGCATGGAATACCGTTTCCTCATGGTTACCAAGGGCGGCGGCTCAGCCAACAAGTCATACCTTTATCAGGAGACCAAGGCCCGCATCCAGAACCCGGGAACACTTATTCCTTTCCTGGTTGAAAAGATGAAGAGTCTGGGCACTGCCGCATGTCCTCCGTACCATATTGCATTCGTGATCGGCGGCACCAGCGCCGAAAAGAACCTGCTTACCGTGAAGCTGGCATCGACCCACTATTATGACTCACTGCCAACCACAGGCGATGAGACAGGCCGCGCATTCCGCGATGTCGAGCTTGAGAAACAGCTTCTGCAGGAAGCATACAGGATTGGTCTTGGAGCACAGTTCGGCGGCAAGTATCTGGCTCATGACATACGCGTGATACGTCTGCCGCGCCACGGAGCAAGCTGCCCCATAGGACTTGGAGTAAGCTGCAGTGCCGACCGCAACATCAAGGCCAAGATCAACAAGGACGGTATCTGGATCGAGAAGATGGATGACAAACCATACGAACTTATTCCTGAGGAACTGCGTCAGGCCGGCGAAGGCGATGCCGTGAAGGTCGATCTGAACCGTCCCATGAGCGAGGTCTGCAAGCAGCTGTCACAGTACCCCGTCAGCACACGTCTGTCACTGAACGGCACCATCATTGTAGGCCGTGACATAGCACACGCAAAGATCAAGGCCCGTCTGGATGCCGGAGAAGGCATGCCCCAGTACCTTAAGGAACATCCCATTTATTACGCTGGCCCAGCCAAGACACCTTGCGGCATGGCATGCGGTTCAATGGGCCCGACCACAGCAGGACGCATGGACCCGTACGTTGACGAGTTCCAGGATAACGGCGGCTCAATGATCATGTTGGCCAAAGGCAACCGCTCACAGGCAGTTACCGATGCCTGCAAGAAGCACGGTGGCTTCTATCTGGGTTCGATTGGCGGTCCTGCCGCAATTCTCGCCCAGAACAACATCAAGTCGATAGAATGCGTTGAATATCCGGAACTGGGCATGGAAGCCATCTGGAAAATTGAGGTTGAGGACTTCCCCGCATTCATCCTTGTCGATGATAAGGGAAATGACTTCTTCAAGCAGTTGAAGCCCTGCGAAGGCTGCACAATCAGATAAAAGATGTATTTCAGGGACGTAGTAGGACAGGAAAGGATAAAGGACAGGCTGCGGGCTATGGCCGACGGCGGTACTGTGCCCCACGCCCTCCTGTTCGCAGGCCCTGAGGGCACAGGCAAACTGCAGACAGCCGTAGCGTTTTCACGTTACCTGCTGTGCCGCCAGCACCATGACGGTGACAGTTGCGGCCAATGTCCTGCCTGTGTCAAGATTGACAAGCAGGTGCATCCCGACCTGCATTACGTCTATCCTGTCATCAACAAAAAGAAATCAGGCGAGGAGTCAACCGTTTCAACCGACGAGCTTGTGCCTTGGCGTGAATGCCTGATTGAAAAGCGGTACTTCGGATATGAGGAATGGCTCTCAGCGCTTGGCGGAGACAACAAGCAGGCACATATCTTTGTCAGTGAGAGCACATCAATTTCACAGACTCTGTCACTGAAATCCGTTGAGGACGGATACAAGATAATGATAATCTGGCACCCGGAGAAAATGAATCCGGAATGTGCCAATTCACTGCTCAAGCTATTGGAGGAGCCTCCTGCCGGAACCATTTTCATACTGGTGAGCGACAATCCAGGACAGCTGCTTGAAACCATTATTAGCCGGTGCCAGCGCATTGACTTCCCGCCGGTTCCGGAAGCAGAGATATCACAACGTCTCATGGGACCGGGCATCGGACTTCAGGCAGACGATGCCAGACGCATAGCGCACCTTAGTGCCGGAAGCTGGCTCAAAGCCATGGCTTCACTCAGGATAGGACAGGAAAGTGAGGAATTCCTGGATTTCTTCATGCAGCTGATGCGTTTCGCTTACGCACGCAGACTGAAGGATCTGAAACTCTGGTCCGATGCCATGGCCACCCGTCCCCGCGAATGGCAGAAACGCTTTCTGGAGTACTGCCAACGCATGGTCAGGGAGAATTTCATCCAGAATTTCCACCTGCCGGAACTCAACTACATGACCGAACGCGAGCAGACATTCTCCAACAAGTTCTCTCCTTTCGTCAATGAGAATAACATTTTCGGACTTGTGGAAGAACTCCAGTCGGCTCAGAGGGACATAGAACAGAACGTCAATTCAAAGATGGTTTTCTTTGACCTTGCATTGAAGACCATCATGCTAATGAAACAATAGAACATATATGGCTGAAGATAAATTCATACTTGGAAACGGAAGCGACAGCATCAGCTGCAAGGGCTGCGGACGCAGCATGGGCCAGCTCCACTCCTTTGACTATCTTGCCGGAATTCCCGGCAATCAGGGCGAAAGCGGCTTTGTAGAAGTGCAGTTCAAGAATACCCGCAAGGGATTCTACCTGAATTCCAACAATCTCCCTCTGGAGAAGGGTGACATTGTTGCTGTTGAATCCAACCCGGGACACGACATAGGCACAGTAACCATGACCGGCCGTCTTGTGGCACTCCAGATGAAGAAAGCCAATCTCCGACCAGATGCCGAAATCCGACGCGTATACCGGAAGGCCCGCGAAGTCGACATGGAAAAGTACGAGCAGGCCAAAGCCCTGGAGCATGACACCATGATACGTTCGCGTCAGATTGCCAAGGATCTGGGACTTGAGATGAAAATCGGTGACGTGGAATATCAGGGTGACGGTGCCAAGGCCATATTCTATTACATTGCCGACGGACGTGTGGATTTCCGCCAGCTCATCAAGGTACTGGCCGAAGCGTTCCATGTCCGCATTGAGATGAAGCAGATCGGAGCCCGTCAGGAGGCAGGCCGTATAGGCGGTATTGGTCCCTGCGGAAGGGAACTGTGCTGCGCCACCTGGATGACCAGTTTCGTTTCGGTCTCAACCGGAGCCGCCCGTTTCCAGGACCTGAGCATGAATCCCCAGAAACTGGCCGGACAGTGCGCAAAGCTCAAATGCTGTCTGAACTACGAAGTCGACTGCTATATGGAATCGCAGAAACGGTTCCCTTCACGTGACATTCCACTGGAAACCAAAGACGCTACATACTATTTCTTCAAGGCCGATATTCTGGCCGGCATGCTGTCCTATTCCACCGACAAGGTCTTTGCCGCCAACATCGAGACCATCAGTGCCGACAGGGCAATGGAGATAATCCGCATGAACCGCGAAGGCCAGAAGCCGCTCAGTCTTGACGAGACCCAGGTCCGCACTGATTCCAGAGTGGCTGCTGACATTCTTGACGAAGGTGACCTGTCACGCTTCGACAAGAAGAAGAAAAAGAAGAAAAAGAAACCGCAGCGTCCGGCTGAAGGCAAACCGGAAGCAGACGACCCAAGACCGGCCGAACAGGAACAGGTCACGGAACAGTCCCAACAGTCCGTTCAGCAACAGTCAGGTAAGCAGGAAAAGAGGAACCAGCAGCACCATCACCCGCATGGACGCGGGCGTAACCAGGGACAGGGCGGACAGGCACGTCAGGCATCGGACTCCAAGCCAGACAATCAGTAATCTGCCAGACGTTCGCAGTCTATTCTAAGGAAGATTGAAAGCAGTATGGTGAATCCCCACAGGGACGACCCGCCATAGCTGAAGAATGGAAGCGGTATGCCTATGACCGGAAGTATGCCCAACACCATGCCTATATTGACAAAGACATGGAACAGGAGTATGCACAGTACGCTGTAGCCGTAGACACGACCGAAGACCGTAGGCTGCCGCTCTGCCAGAACAAGAAGACGCAGCACCAGAGAGATATACAGCAGCAGCACGAAAGCCGATCCCAGGAAACCCTGCTCCTCACCGACAGTGCAGAAGATGAAGTCCGTATCCTGTTCCGGAACATACTTGAGTTTGGTCTGGGTACCCTTCATGAAACCCTTGCCGGCAAAACCTCCCGAACCGATTGCAATCATTGACTGGTTCACATTGTATCCGGCCTTCAACGGATCATCCTCAAGTCCCAGAATGACATTGATTCTGGTACGCTGATGATCCTGCAGGATATTCTCGAATGCATAATCTACAGAAAACAGATAGACAATAGACAGGACACTGATGGCCGACACAAGGAAATACCTGTGAGTCATGTCCTTGATGCCCTTGAAAACCATCCATACGCATGAAGTCACAATAAGTACAGCCTGAAGCGCTGTAACCTTGAACGGAATTGCCAGAGTGGCCACAAAAAGTCCCAAAACGAGCGGTACGATCTGAAGAAGTGCCTGCCAGATGCAGAATCGGGTATCCCGTTTCACGAACCATGCCATTACAGGTATGAGAAGCTGTATGATGAGAAGGACTGCAAACGTACCCACACTGAAATTCTGGATTCCGAACGGAACCTGTCCGTACTTTATTGCCACAATGAAGAACACTATCGCCAACGCTCCCAGAAACAGGATTGTTCCCGTAAGCCCTTCACGGTAAAGGACAAGTATGAACACCACATATACCAGAGCCGATCCCGTTTCATTCTGAGCCACAATCAGGACCATGGGAAGCAGGAATATTCCGAACGCCTTGGCCAGATCGTTCATATCCTGCGGATTGAAGGAATAACGGTCCACATATTTGGCAAGTGCCAGTGCTGTAGCGAACTTGGCGAACTCCGCCGGCTGAAGGCTTACGGGACCTATGTCAAGCCATGAGCGCGACCCCTTATGTTCCTGAGCCAGAAATATTGTGGCCAACAGGAGGACCATCATCAAGCCCCAGATGATGTATGCGTACGAACTGAAGAAATCGCGTGTTATCGAAATGACGACAATTCCAAGAACAATGGCACATCCAATCCACACCAGCTGCTTTCCCGGACGGGTATCGAATGAGAACAGACCGGGACCGAACACATCGGAACTGGATCCTACTATACTGAACCAGCCGCATACCATCAGAACCAGCACAAGGATGATGGTCAGCCAGTCAATACGTCCAAGAATGTCAACGCCTCTCCTTCCCATAATCTATCTTTCTTTGAGACATTTCATCGGCAGCAGCCATGCTTTCCTCACTGAGACCACCTTTTATATATTGCTCCATCATAAGAGCTCCAATCGGTACACCGTACGATGCTCCGAATCCACCGTTCTCGACATACACCGAAATGGCAATCTTCGGATTGTCCATCGGTGCGAATCCCATGAATACGGAATGGTCCTTGCCACGGTTTTCGGCCGTTCCGGTCTTTCCGCAAACCATATAATCCGGATTGTTGGCAACACGGCAGGTTCCTTCCAGAACCGCCTGACGCATACCGCTCACCACTATCTCATAGTTCTTGCGGTCAACACCGACATAATGTTTTTCAAGATATATGCTGTCAGGATGCTGAT
This sequence comes from Bacteroidaceae bacterium, assembly GCA_045640065.1. Classification (GTDB taxonomy): domain Bacteria; phylum Bacteroidota; class Bacteroidia; order Bacteroidales; family Bacteroidaceae; genus Colenecus. Next base: position 8,086 of record JAZUEH010000014.1, on the reverse strand, counting down.
CATCCACATTCCGCAGGACATGCGGCTTGATATAATAACCACGGTTGGCTATCGTAGCGCCCAGATTTGCAATCTGAAGCGGTGTCAGCGTAACCTCGCCCTGACCGATGGCATTGCTTATTGTGGTCAGGCCATTCCAGGAACGGCGGTAATGGCGGTCGTAATAATCGGAGTTGGGAATCATTCCGCGAGCTTCGCCGGGCAGGTCCACGCCAAGAGCGTAACCGAAGCCCATATCGACCATATAATCCTTCCAGACTGTAAGAGCTGCCTGCGGAGATCCGTATTTTGATGCACCAATCATCCTGTAATACCCCCAACAGAAATAGCCGTTGCATGATGTTGCAATAGCCGGTAACAGCGGCAGAGGTGAAGAATGGCTGTGGCAACCCACTTTCAGACGTCCGAAAACGAATCCACCTGTACACGGGAACAACGTATTCTGATCAATGATTCCCTCCTGAAGGAAGGTCAGGGCCTGCGATGTCTTGAAAGTGGATCCGGGAGGATATGTGCCCTGGATAGGACGGTTCAGAAGAGGCTTGTCGCTACGTGCTGCCAGTTCGGTATAATTCTCACCACGGTGACGACCGGTCAGGAGCGAAGGATCGTATGAAGGTGATGAAACCATACACAGTATTTCGCCAGTTGCAGGTTCAATGGCGACAATACTTCCTATCTTGTTCTGCATGAGTTTTTCACCAAGCATCTGAAGGTCAATGTCTACACTAAGTTTCAGATCCTTACCGGCAACTGCCTCGACATCCAGTTCGCCATCATTGTAATGGCCCTGTATCCGGCCATGGGCATCACGCAGAAGCACCTCGACCCCCTTGCTGCCCCTGAGTTCCTTTTCGTAGTATTTCTCAACTCCCTGCTTCCCTATGAAATCGCCTTTGGAATAATACGGGTCCTGCTCTATGTCAGCCTTCGATACCTCGCCCAGGTCACCGAGCATGTGTGCTCCGGCAGGATACTCATAACGTCTGATGGTACGGTTGTCTATCTCGAAACCGTCAAACATGTAGAGATTCTGTTTCAGGTCCGATACATCGGCTGCAGAAAGCTGCGACATGAAAACCTGACGGGTCCATGACGAATAGCCCGGATTCCGGCGAAGGTTCTTGACATCGGCCATACGGCTGTCAAAAGTCTCCCTGGTAATGCCCAGCGACTGACAGAAAGCCAGCGTATCCAGATCATGGACCGATCTCATTGTCACAATGATGTCATACGATGGCTGATTGCTGACTATCAGCTTGCCATTCCTGTCCATCAGAGCACCACGCATAGGATAGATGGTCTTATGATAAAGGGCATTGCTTTCAGCTGCATCCTTATAGCCATGGTCCAGAAGCTGGATGGAGAACAGACGGACAAGATAGACAACAGCCACAAGCACTGCCATGGCCCCAATCAGGTACTTGCGGTTATCGTACTTGTGGATGTTCATAATCCGCTGTTATAGCGTCTGTCCTTATTTCTGGAGAATGAAAGGTCAAGACAGAAAATAATGACAAAACTCAAGAGGGAGCTTCCAATGGTACTGAGAAGGACAGTCCCCCAGTTATCAATCGGAATGTTCTTCAGGATAAAAAAAGCCAGACTGTGAATGAAAAGAAGCAGGAAGGCATACAGTGCGAAATGGCTGTTGCCCATGGAAGCACATGATGGTCTGACCACATCATGCTTGTCGATTCTTACAGATATCTCAAGGAAATATGGTTGCAGCAATCCCGTCAGAGTGGCGGTTGCGGCATTCAGACCAGGTGTTGCCGTAAAGACATCAACTGAAAGGCCCAGGAAAAAGGACCAGAGCAGTACACTGCCCTTGGACATGAATGAATCAAAGCGCAGAATCATCCATACATAAATGAACGGAGTGGCATAACCGAAAAGACTGATGCGGTTGCACACCATGACCTGCAGTGCCGCGAAAAACAGCATGGCCAGCAGATGACGGAAAAATGCAAGCGTGTTCATATTCTCAGTCTCAATTGCCTTCAACAAGACGGTTCAGTTCTTCAATTTCCGGATCGTCGGTCTGAGTATGGACATACACCCAGCCAAGATCGGTCATATCGGTAGCAAGTCTTACATCGATGTCAAGTGTATGATCATTCTGCCGACGTTCCACCCTGTTCACTATTCCCACCAATGAGCTCTCGGGAAATGACTGCGAAAAACCGCTCGTTACCACGGTATCACCTTTCGCGACTTCACTCTGGTAAGGAATATCCTTAAGCTTGGCATCATATGGACTGCCACCATGCCACTCAAGGAAACCGAAATGGTCTGTTCCCTTGATTTTGCAGCTTATGCTCGACTTGCTGTTCAGAATAGGGAGGACAATTGAATTGCGGCTTCCGGCAAGCATCACGACACCAATGACACCACGCGCATTATATACGCCCATGCCTTTCTCCAGACCATCAACCGTTCCACGGTCAATCGTAATGTAATTGTCATCTTTCCGAATGGAATTGTCAATTACACGTGCAAGGACATTTATCCCGTAAGCCGATGCCTGATTGCGGAATTCAGAAACCGTATCGGCCAGAAGCTCCTCGACATAATCACGCAGCATAGCATTCTCCGTTGCCAGTTCCGTGTTCTCGGCCTTGAGTCCGAAATAGTCACTTATTCCGGAACTGACAGACAAAATGCCCCCGGACAGATTCCCTGCCGATGTCATGAATGCCGTATTCTGACGGTCATTCATTCCAAACAGCATAAAGAGAGACAGGCCTTCCAATAGAATGAAAAGGAAGGCGCTGCCATGTCTTACCAGGAAATCCAGGAGTGAACGCACGTATCGCGGATAATAGGATTATCTCATCAGGAACGGGAAGCGGTCAACATTCTTCAGGGCAATACCTGTTCCTCTGGCCACACTGAGAAGAGGCTCGGCTGCCACATGGAATTCAATTCCAATCTTTTCCGACAGACGTTCGCTGATTCCACGAAGCTGAGCACCACCGCCTGACAGATAAATGCCATTCTTGAGGATATCCGCATATAGTTCGGGAGGAGTATTCTCCAAGGTGTTCAGGACAGCCGTTTCAATTCTACCTATTGAACGGTCCAGACAGTGTGCTATTTCCTGATAGCAAACCGGAATGGACATAGGCAGAGCTGTTATCTTATTAGGACCGTTCACAATGTAATCTTCCGGGGCATTATCAGCAAGTTCTGTCAAAGCGGCACCGACATTGATCTTGATGCGCTCAGCCATACGTTCGCTGACTTTCACATTGTGCTGACGTCCCATATATTCCTGGATATCGGCTGTGAAATCGTCACCGGCAACCTTCACCGAGGTATTCGATACCAGACCGCCAAGTGAGATGACAGCAATTTCAGTTGTACCGCCACCTATGTCGACAATCATGTTGCCTTCAGGTGCAAGGACATCAATGCCAATTCCGATAGCAGCAGCCATCGGTTCAAAAATCATATACACTTCACGTCCACCGGCATGTTCGGCAGAGTCACGCACGGCACGAAGTTCAACTTCAGTACAACCGGAAGGAACACCGATAACCATTTTGAGGGAAGGAGAAAAGATATGACGTCCCGTATCTACCCTGCCTATCAGACCACGCATCATTGCCTCGCAGGCTGCGAAGTCTGCAATCACACCGTTTCTGAGGGGACGTACTACACGAAGATCCTTGTTGGTCTTCTCATACATGAGTTTGGCCTGGTTCCCCACTGCAACCATCTTGTCGCTACGGTTGTTCAAAGCAACGATTGACGGTTCATTGATGACAATCTTGTCATTATGGAGAATAATGGTATTGGCTGTGCCAAGGTCCATTGCCAGTTCCTGGGTCAATGAAAACAGTCCCATTGTCTGAGGATTTTACTGTGTTTATATCAATGTTTGAAATGACGGAAACCGGTCATCACCATAGTCATGTCATGCTGTTCGCAGAAATCGACTGACTCCTGGTCACGGACCGAACCACCCGGATGGATAACGTTCTTGACTCCGGCCTGGCAAGCCAGTTCAACGCAGTCGCCGAACGGGAAGAAAGCGTCACTTGCCATAGCGGCACCCTCAAGTGAGAATCCGAAGCTGTGCGCCTTTTCCACAGCCTGCTTCAGTGCATCGACTCTTGAAGTCTGACCCACACCGCTGGCAAGCAGCTGACCGTTACGGGCAAATACTATCGAGTTGCTCTTGCTGTTCTTGACAATCTTGTTTGCAAACAGCATATCCTGGATTTCCTGCTCACTGGGCTTGCGTGAAGTGACAAGTTTCAGTTCATCGGGAGTTTCCTGCTTCAGATCCTTCTCCTGAACCAGCACTCCGTTCAGAGCGGTACGGACCGTCATGTCCGGCATAGCCAGCGGCTTGCGAACCAGAACAATACGGTTCTTCTTCTGGAACAGGATATCCAGTGCAGCCTGATCGTATGCAGGAGCTATGATAACCTCAAAGAAAATGTTGTTGATTTCCTGAGCGGTCTCGGCATCGACCGGACGGTTGGTTACCAGCACACCTCCGAAGGCCGATACAGGGTCACCGGCCAGAGCATCCTTCCATGCCTGGCAGAGGGAGGGACGTGTTGCCACACCACAGGCGTTATTGTGCTTGAGGATTGCAAAAGTCGTATCCTGGAATTCGTCAATCAGATCAACGGCTGCGTTGATGTCCAGAAGGTTGTTGTATGAAATCTCCTTACCGTGAAGCTGGTCGAACATGGAATCAAGCTTGCCGTAGAACACGCCCTTCTGATGAGGATTCTCGCCATAACGCATCTCCTTATGACCGTCAAGAGCCAGACGATAGTGATCATCGTCCTGACCAAGAGCGAACCAGTTGTAGATGCAGCTGTCATAGTACGATGAAACCGCGAATGCCTCCTTGGCGAACCAGCGGCGCTCCTCAAGTGTGGATTCGGCACCGCGTTCATTCAGGATGTCAAGCAGAGGCTTGTACTGGTCCTTGCTGGCGACTATAATCGTATCGGCAAAGTTCTTTGCTCCGGCGCGGATAAGTGAAATACCGCCTATATCGATCTTCTCGATGATATCCTGAGGCTGGGCTCCGCTTGCGACTGTCTGCTCGAAAGGATACAGGTCAACGATCACGAGGTCTATTTCCGGGATTTCATACTGAGCCATCTGCTGTATGTCGCCATCATTCTCCCTGCGGCCTAAAATACCGCCGAAGACCTTGGGATGAAGAGTCTTGACACGGCCGCCGAGAATTGACGGATAACCGGTAAGATCCTCAACTGCCTGACAGGGAACGCCAAGTGATTCAATGAACTTCTGGGTACCACCAGTTGAAATGAGTTTCACACCTTCCTGATGAAGTTTCGTTATGATTTCGTCAAGTCCATCCTTGTGGAAGACAGAAACCAGAGCCGATTTGATTCTTTTAGTCTGAGACATTATGTTTAAGTATGGTTATTATATTATTAATGCCCGCGAAATTACAAAATAAGAGCTCTCTTTCAAACCTTTTGGCTCATTTTTAGTCTAAACAACAGAATTTTCATACTTTAGCGACAGAAAACAATAAAACTCAATCATATGGATAGAAGAGACTTTTTAAAGACACTTGCAGCCGCAGGCGCAATGCTTACAGTGAAAAGCAACGGAGTTATGGATGTAATGGCATCGACACTGCCATCGGACAGCACGTCCCCTGCCGCTTCCAAGTATGCCGATCTTGCCGCGATCATGAACGGTGAACCGGTTCCCATGCTTCAGGCAGCCCTGAAGGAACTCGGCGGAATTGAACGCTTTGTCAAGAAAGGCAACAAGGTAGTCATCAAACCTAACATCGGCTGGGATCGCACACCGGAACTTGCCGGCAACACCAATCCGGAGATCGTAGCCGAACTGGTACGCCTGTGCCTTGGTGCTGGAGCATCGGAAGTCAAGGTATTTGACCATACATGCGACCGTCAGTCCAACTGCTATCCCCACAGCGGAATTGAAGACGCAGTCAAGAAGGCCGGAGGTACAATGGTACCCGCTGACCAGATGTCAGAATATGTAAGCGTTGAAGTACCCAAAGGCAAATCGCTCAAGAAGGCCCAGGTCCACAAGGCAATTGTCGACTGCGATGTATGGATCAACGTGCCCATTCTCAAGAACCACGGCGGCGCTCTGATGACAGCCGCAATGAAGAACCACATGGGTATAGTCTGGGATCGACGCGCCATACATTCAGGCGGACTGCACCAGTGCATTGCAGACATCTGCACTTACAAGCCTGCTGCCCTGCACATTGTTGACGCCTACCGCACACTCGCGACCAACGGTCCTCAGGGACGCAGCGCCTCCGATGTAGTGCTGACCAAGGCCCTGTTCGCATCGACCGACATTGTTGCCGTTGACACCGCAGCCGGCAAGTTCTTCACCCAGATCAACAAGAACATCAAGTTCGATGACATCGAGCACATTCCTGATGCACAGGCACTTGGCCTTGGCAGCATGGATCTTGACAAGATGGATGTAAAGCGCATCAAGCTTTAAACGGTATGCTTAAGAAAATCAGAGTTGCGCTGGCCATCGCGGTCATCGGAATACTCACATTCGGATTCATTGACCTTGGGGGCGTTCTGGAAAACCCTCTTCTCCAGAAAATACAGTTCGGCCCGGCCCTGCTGTCACTCAGCATTGTAACACTGGTATGCCTGATTGCCGCAACACTGCTGTTCGGACGTGTATACTGCTCAGTAGTCTGTCCGCTTGGCATTTTCCAAGATTTCTTCAACTGGCTGTCAAAGAAATTTGATAAGAAAAAGAAATACGGATACAAGGAGGAAAACAAATGGCTGCGTTACGGGGTACTGGCTGCCCTGATTCTGGCATGGTTGCTGGGATTCACTTTCCTGGTCGGTCTGGTTGAGCCATACAGCGCATACGGACGCATGGCCGATGAACTGCTCAAGCCACTTTACATCCTGGGTAACAACCTGTTCGCATGGATTTCAGAAAAGACCGGAAGCTACCGTTTCTTCAAAGTCGTGCTTTCACTCAAGTCAGTCACATCACTGACAGTGGCTGTCCTGACACTGTTCATTATAGGTCACATATCGTATCACCACGGACGTACATGGTGCAACACCATCTGCCCGGTCGGTACTGTGTTGGGATTTTTCTCACGCTTTGCGCTCATGCGCGTACGTATTGACAAGGACAAGTGCAACCATTGCCAGGCCTGCGGACGCAAGTGCAAGGCATTCTGCATAGACTCGAAGAACCAGAAAATAGACTATTCGCGCTGTGTGGGATGCTTTGACTGTATAGATGCGTGCAAGCAGAATGCACTGACCTACGGCCTGCCTCGAAAGCCTGCCGCCGCCCCCGTCAAGGAGGATTGCGTGGACGAATCCAAGCGGCAGTTCCTCAAGTCCGGTCTTGTACTTGCCGCACTGGCACCGCAGGCTCTTGAAGCCAAGGTTACAGGAAAGAAGGACACGCGTGTGCCCATGTCACCTCCGGGATCACAGAGCCACAGGAATCTTCTGCAGCACTGCACCGCATGCCACCTGTGCGTAAGCAAATGTCCGTCACATGTGCTCAAACCCGCCGGAATGGAATACGGGATTGGAGGTATCATGCAGCCGGTCATGAAGTTTGACCAGGGCTACTGCAACTATGACTGCACCATTTGCAGCCAGGTCTGCCCCAACGGCGCCATCAGGCCGCTCAGCGTTGAGCAGAAACATCAGACACAGCCCGGCCGCGTGGTGTTCGATGTCACAAAGTGCATAGTCAATATCCAGCACACCAGCTGCGGCGCATGCGCTGAACACTGCCCCGTCCAGGCCATCCACATGGTGCCGTTCCAGGGCGGTCTTACAATTCCTGAAACGACTCCTGAAATGTGCGTAGGCTGCGGCGGCTGCGAATTCATCTGCCCCGCCCACGCAGTGCACATTGAAGGCAATACGGAGCACCTTACAGCCAAGCTCCCGGAACAGGAACAGAACATACAGACTGAAGGATTCGATTTCGGATTCTGACACAGTCAAGCTGAAAAACAGAAACGGGCCCGTCATTGCGGACCCGTTTTCTTTTTCGGATTGGAAGGAATCAGTCCTTCTTTGCCTTAGCC
>JAZUEH010000013.1:0-8597 GCA_045640065.1 Bacteroidaceae bacterium | reverse complement strand
GAGAAACGGCTGGCCCGAGGCCGGTTACAACGTGAAGAACGGTGTTTATGAAATCGAATCAGAGCGTCGCGGCTATGCTCTTGAACTTGCTACAGAGTACGTACGTCTTGGTGGCGGTATGGGTATGTTCGGTGGCCGCGGCGGTGCCCAGCAGGCAAATACCAGCATTCCTTTCCAGAAACTGGAGGATGTAATAGAAGGCTGGCCAAAGGATGACATTAATGTCCGTATCTGCGACTATCAGTTCCGCCCCAACCAGAAGTGGGAGCTCGTGGCTCTTGAAGAAGGTACACTTGGCACTCCGTACTACAAGATCGTCATTGCCGGTACAAACCGCGCTCTGACAGCAGGTCCTAACAAGACTGTCATCTCTACTCCTGAATTCACAGGCGCTCCTGAGCAGATGTGGTCAATCGACCAGCTCACAGACGGTACATACCGTGTAATGCCCAAGGCTGCTCCTGGCTGCAGCGAGCCAGTATGCCTGATCTCAGCAGGTGACTCAAACGCTTCTCTTGGCAAGTTCGATTTCGACAATGTCAACTGCAAGTGGAACTTCCGTCAGTATTGATTGACAATCCGATAACGAAAGGGGGCCGGTGAGGCCCCCTTTTTTTGATATCATATGCCTGTCAACTTCAGCGAACTGTGATGTGCAGACAGGTCTGCTGCTTTTCATATTTGACATAGCAGCGGCCCTGGCTGCGCATGTCGTATGCAACCTGCATGAGAACCTGGTTCATCTTTTCATCCGATGCCTTGTTTCCGGTATCGGGTGTGTGGAATGTGCGGTATGAGATGTCAAAGGTGGTGCCGTAACAGTGGCATGAGTTGCTGCTGGAGTTCACGTTGGTCTTCTGGAGTTTCTTCACGCTTTCCGGTGTACGGAGCACGCTGGTTACGGTAAAACGGTGGCCACGGCTGTAGCCGCGGTTATAAAGCGAATCCTGGAAGGCCTGCCCCATGTCTTCGAGCAGTTTCTCTGCCTTGGGCACCAGATATGGAATTGAATGTGTCAGCTTGTCCAGATAATACAGGTCGCAGGTTCCTATCTCATGCAGGGAACTGCTGTTCTGTGCTTCCTCCAGCGATATGAATGTCTTGAGCCCGTTCTTTTTGGCTGCCGTCAACTGGACATCATTAAGGTCATTGAGAAGACTGCTGTAGTTACGGTACGGTTCCCTGTGGTCCGTGTTGTGGTTGATTTCGCCTTCGGTTATCCATTGGACCACATCGCGGCTGTATTCCGACAGCCATCCCGAAGCCCGGTACATCCCGAAAAGTGCAAGGGCGACCAGACCGTAAAACACAAGTATTCCAATGGCGAAAGTGGCATTCCGTATGCTGTCAAGGTTGAAGATCCGTTTCAGGGTATTCCCGTACCATTTCAGGAAACGGGGGTGCCAGAGCTCGACCAGCAGACCGGCTGCCGGCATCAGGGTGACGCTGATCTTGTAGCCGACCGTCTCATTGGTCTGCCATCGGTAGAATCCGGAAATCAGGAGCAGTACAACGAATACAAGACAGTACAGGATTGACAAGGACACTTTGGTAACCTGCTTCTGCGGCTTTTTCATTGCGAAGAAAAGCACACATGCGCTTACAAGACACATGACCCAGACCGATGCGCGGAAAATGCCTTGGACTGACTGGTCGGGGGCAACGAACCATCGGCCTATGGAATCAGTGACGGCAAAGAGGAAAAAGCCCAGGATAATGATTCTGATCAGTTGGATCTTGCGTTCTGTCGAATCGCTGACTCTCTTTCTCGGTGCTGACTGGCTCTTCCTCTGTTCCATAATCGGTTGGCAAAATTAATTTATTTGGGAGATGTTTGGACATTGATGGAGCGTTTTTTGTAAATTCGCAGAAATTAATTCAAATACTGATATGAAAGAACTCGACTGGGCGAATTTGCCCTTCGGTTATATGAAAACCGATTGGAACGTCAGAATCTCCTACAAGGACGGAAAATGGGGAGAAATTGAAGAAACTGATTCAGAATATATTCCAATTCACATAGGCGCAACATGTCTGCACTACGGTCAGGAATGTTTTGAAGGAATCAAGGCTTTCCGTGGAGCCGATGACCTGGTACGTGTATTCCGCATGGATGAAAATGCAAAGCGTATGCAGAGGACATGCCGTGCTACCATGATGCCGGAACTGCCTGTCGAGACATTCTGCGAAATGGTCAGACGCGTTGTAAGACTGAACAAGGATTACATCCCTCCTTATTCAACGGGTGCATCGCTTTACATACGTCCCCTGCTCATTGGAACAGGAGCTGAAATCGGTGTTAAGCCGGCCAAGGAATACATGTGCATCATGTTTGTCATGCCGGTAGGTCCGTATTTCAAGGGCGGTTTTGACGCAAACGGCGGTCAGGCATACGCTCTTGTACGTTCCTATGACCGTTCAGCACCTCTCGGCATGGGCAAGTACAAGGTCGGAGGTAACTATGCAGCCAGCCTTTATGCCCATAACATCGCTCACGAGAAGGGTTATGCCAGCGAGTTCTACCTTGATGCCAAGGAGAAGAAATACATTGATGAGTGCGGTGCTGCCAATTTCATCGGAATCAAGGGCAATACATACATTACTCCAAAGTCGGAATCCATTCTGCCTTCAATCACCAACATGAGCCTCATGCAGCTTGCAAAGGATATGGGCATGGAGGTCGAGCGCCGTCAGATTCCGGTTGAGGAACTCCTTGAAATGGACGAGGCCGGTGCTTGCGGAACAGCAGCCGTCATTGCTCCTATCCAGCGCATTGACGATATCGAGCTGGGCAAGTCATACGTGATTTCCGAAACCGGAGAACCCGGACCGAAGCTCAGGGCACTGTACTACAAGCTGCGCAGTATCCAGTATGGCGTTGATCCTGACATTTACGGCTGGACAACGGAAATTGAAATGGACTGATCTTGTATGGGGAAGGGAAAACTGGCAAAGTTCGCCGACATGGCGACATATCCGCATGTCTTTGAACCGGCCTGTTCATACAAGGAAGTGATACCTTTTGAAATGAGGGGCTGCTGGAACAGCTCCTTCTTTCATAATGACGGGCCTATAGTCCTTGAACTGGGATGCGGACACGGCGAATACACTGTCGGACTGGCAAGCCTGTATCCCGACCGCAATTTCATAGGCATAGACATCAAGGGCGCCAGGATGTGGACCGGTGCCCGAATGTCTCTTGAACAGGGAATGAAGAATGTCGCTTTCCTGAGAATCGATATTGGGCTCATAGAACGGTTCTTCGCTCCCGGCGAGGTCAGTGAGATATGGCTTACCTTTCCGGATCCTCAGATGAAGAAGGCCACCAAGCGTCTTACATCGACCTACTTCCTTGAGAGATACCGCAAGATTCTCAAGCCGGGCGGCAGAATACACCTGAAGACCGACAGCGGTTTCATGTACACATATACATGTGCCAACGTGGAACACAATGCTCTGCCGGTGGAGTTCAAGACCGATGACCTGTATGCGAGCGGTGATGCAGACCACATCCTGTCAATCCGTACGCATTACGAGCAGCAGTGGCTGGACCGTGGCAAGACAATCAAATACATTGTGTTCAACCTGCCACAGGAGGGTGAACTGACAGAGCCCGATGTTGAAATAGAAATGGATGATTACCGCAGTTACGGCCGATACAGCCGCAGCGGTTCAAAAACAAGCAGATAGATTATTATGGCACTTTATCCCAACCTGATAAAAGAAGCCCTGCAGACGGTCCGCTATCCGGGTACCGGCAAGGATATCCTGGCAATGGACATGCTGGAGGATGACATTCGCATTGATGGAGACAGCGTCTCATTCTCACTGATTTTCGAAAAGCCTACGGATCCTTTCATGAAGTCCATCCTGAAATCGGCCGAAACAGCCATCAGGTTGAAAGCCGGAGAGGATGTGAAGGTCAATATCAATGTCAAGACCCGTCAGGCACCGCGTCCGGCCGATCCCGAGCTGCTTCCCGGTGTCAAGAACATCATAGCTGTAGCCAGTGGAAAGGGTGGGGTAGGCAAGTCGACCGTGGCTGCCAATCTGGCCGTTGCGCTGGCCGGACTGGGATACAAGGTGGGACTTCTTGATGCCGATATCTTCGGTCCTTCCATGCCCAAGATGTTCAAGGTTGAGGATGCACGTCCTTATGCCGAGAGCATAGGCGGCCGTGACCTGATAGTACCTGTTGAACAGTATGGAATAAAGCTTCTTTCCATAGGGTTCTTTGTCGATCCCGAGCAGGCTGTCCTGTGGCGTGGGGCAATGGCCAGCAACGCTCTGAAACAGCTCATTGCCGATGCCAACTGGGGCGAACTTGATTATTTCGTGATAGACATGCCTCCAGGAACAAGCGACATACACCTGACATTGGTTCAGACACTTGGCATTACGGGTGCTGTTGTGGTAAGCACTCCTCAGGAGGTGGCTCTGGCCGATTCACGCAAGGGCATTGACATGTTCAAGAATGAAAAGGTGAACGTACCTGTGCTGGGCCTTGTCGAGAATATGGCATGGTTCACTCCTGCCGAACTGCCGGAAAACAGGTATTATCTGTTCGGCAAGGAAGGCTGCGCACGTCTTGCAATGGAAATGCACGTACCGTTGCTGGGGCAGATACCTATAGTCCAGAGCATCTGCGAAGGCGGTGACAGCGGTGTTCCCGTAGCACTTGATCCCGACACCATAGTGGGTCAGGCGTTCCGCGAACTTGCACAGTCAGTGGCGATAGCTACCGATGCCCGCAACCATCAGCTGCCGCCGACCGCTGCTGTTGACACACACAGGTAATCAAACCAGGAAGCGGATAACCTGACTCTTTTCCACTATTTCAGGTAGAGCGTTGATTGCTTCGATGGCCTTGGTGGCCCGGCAGTCCTGAATCTTTTCGGTGATTACTACAATCGAGACCTTGCCCGGATCATTGACATTCTTCTGGATGATGGTCTCGATTGAGATGTTGTTGTCGGCCAGAATGCCTGTGATTTTGGCCAGCACACCGCGTTCGTCACGTGAGGTGATACGGAAATAGTAACGGGCGCTGGTTTCGGCAATGGGAACCAGATTGGCTTCGTTTCCGACATTGAACCATCCCATTGGAATGGCGGCACGATTGCCGGTGTCAATGGAACGGGCCAGCGATACGATATCGGCCACTACTGCCGAAGCAGTCGGCATGCGGCCCGCACCGGCTCCGGTCTGGAGTGTCTCGCCCAGATTGTCACATTTCAGGTAGACTGCGTTGAGGACGCGGTTCACGCTGGAAAGCAGATGGTCCTTGGGAACGAAACATGGGTGCACACGGGCATCGACACGTTCTCCTTCACGATTGTAGATTCCAAGAAGCTTGATGGTGCAGCCAAGTTCATCGGCTATTGCAATGTCCTGGGCTGTGATCTTGGATATGCCGGTAACGTGGATCTTCTCGAAGTCAACGTGATGGCCGCTGCAGAGACTTGCAAGCAGGGCTGTCTTGTGTGCCGAGTCAATTCCCTCTATGTCAAAAGTGGGATCGGCTTCAGCGAATCCCAGACGCTGTGCATCCTTGAGCACCGTATCGAAATCCAGACCTTCCTGGGTCATGCGGCTCAGAATGTAGTTGCAGGTGCCGTTGATGATGCAGTTCAGACTTTCAACCGTTGAACCCACCAGGCCTTCCTGAAGACTGCGGATAATGGGGATTCCTCCTCCGACTGCAGCTTCGAACAGAACGTGAAGTCCTTTCTGGGCAGCAAGCGGAAATATCTCATGTCCGTGCTTGGCCAGAAGTGCCTTGTTGGCAGTGACAACGTGCTTTCCTGCGTTCAGTGCTGCAAGAATCCACTTGCGCGGCATGTTGTATCCGCCAGCCAGCTCGACCAGGACATCAATGTCAGGACTGGCAATCATGGCATCGGCATCGGTAGTGACGGTATAGCCTTTTGCCCTGTACGGTGCCACCTCCTCATCGGTCTTGGCGCAGATGCATGCAAGTTCCAGGTCAATACCCAGCTTTTCCTTGTATTCGGCCTTCTTCTGTTCAATTATGGCGATTACTCCACCGCCAACCGTTCCGGTTCCAATCAGTCCAATTCGTAACATATCGTGTCTTCAGAAAAATATGCGCAAAAGTAGTAAAACTATTTGAGATTCAAATACCGGGCGGCACTGTCGGCACAGCGTTCGCCGTCTATGGCCGATGATACTATGCCGCCTGCGTATCCCGCACCTTCGCCGCAGGGGAACAGCCCCTGGAGGCCGATGTGCTGGAGCGTCTCGCCATCGCGGACAATCCTTACAGGCGATGAGGTGCGGGTCTCGACCGCAATCATCACGGCATCGTTGGTGAGAAAACCATGGCTGGAACGTCCGAACTGGAGGAATCCCTGTTTCAGACGGTCGGTCACGAACTGGGGCATCCAGAAATGCAGGGGCGATGAAATGAGTCCCGGAGTGTATGACGATTCCGGCAGGTCAAAACTGAGCTTGCGGTTCACGAAATCGCTCATGCGCTGTGCCGGAGCGGTCTGGCGCATGTTGCCCGCCTGCCAGCAGTCACGTTCCAACTGTTCCTGGAAACGCATCATGAGAAGCGGGTCGTGGAGGTCGGCATCGGACTTCGCCACATCCTCGATGCGGGTCTCCACCACCATGCCGGAATTGCTCCATCTCGAGTTACGGCCCGAAGGGGACATGCCGTTCACCACAATCTGCTGCGGGCCCGATGCTGCCGGAACCACGAATCCTCCCGGACACATGCAGAAACTGTAGACACCGCGTCCGTCAACCTGGGTCACGAAACTGTACTCGGCTGCCGGCAGATATTTCCCGCGGCCGTTGCGGTTGTGGTACTGTATGCTGTCAATGAGCTGTGATGGATGTTCCAGACGGCAGCCAACAGCAAGCGCTTTCGCTTCAATCGGGAAACCGTTATCGGCAAAGTAACGGTAGACATCGCGCGCACTGTGGCCCGTTGCCAGAATGACCGGGCCCATGAAACGCTGTTCCTGCCCATGGCATGTGGTTTCAACGCCTGATACCTTGCTTCCTTCAAGAATGAAGCCGGTCATCAGGGTCTCGAAATGGACTTCGCCTCCACAGCGCTTTATGGTTTCGCGTATGTTCTCGATGACTCGCGGCAAACGGTCTGTGCCTATGTGCGGGTGGGCATCGGACAAAATGGACGGACTGGCTCCGTGCTGGCAGAATATGTTCAGAATGCGGTCAGTGCTGCCGCGTTTCTTGCTTCGGGTGTACAGTTTGCCGTCCGAATAGGCTCCTGCACCGCCTTCACCGAAACTGTAGTTCGATTCGGGATCAACCTTGTGGGTGCGTGAAATGGCGGCAATGTCGAGCTTGCGGTCATGCACGTTCTTGCCGCGTTCTATCACTATAGGCCTGAGTCCCAATTCTATCAGGTGCAGGGCGGCAAACAGTCCGCCCGGGCCTGCTCCAACCACAATGACGGTGGGCTTTCCGTCAACCGGACGGTATTCAATGCTTTCGAATTCGTCCTTTGGAGGAAGCTCGTTCACGAACACCCTCAATGTCAGGTTCACGAAAATGGTGCGCTGGCGTGCGTCAATGCTTTTCTTGAGCGTGCGTACGGCGTTTATGGTGCGTATGTCAAGCCCGCACTGGCGTGCTACGGTCTCTTTGAGAGCCTGTTCGTTATATGCGAACTGGGGCTCGACCCTTAACTGCAGTTCCTTGATCATTATGAGAACAGTTGCTTGAATGCCTCTTCCACTTTCCGGACGGGCACAATCTCGATTTTGTATTTCCTGGCATCAAGGCCGTGCATGTTGTTCCCGGGTATGAGCATGCGCCTGAATCCCAGTTTCTCAGCTTCGGCAATGCGCTGCTCTATGCGGCTTACCGGACGGATTTCACCTGAAAGGCCAACTTCACCGGTCATGCAGACAGTTGGATCGACTGCCATGTCAATGCTGCTGGACAGTACTGCACTTATCACAGCCAGGTCTATGGCCGGGTCACTCACGCGCAGACCTCCGGCTATGTTCAGGAAAACATCCTTCTGACCCAGCTTGAACCCCACACGCTTTTCCAGGACGGCAAGCAGCATGTTCATGCGCCTGACTTCAAAGCCTATGGCATTGCGTTGCGGCGTGCCATAGACAGCCGTGCTGGCCAGTGCCTGAACCTCAATCAGGAACGGACGTACGCCTTCAACGGTACAGGCTATGGAAACCCCGCTGAGCCCCTTGTGGCTGTCGGTGAGGAGCAGCTCGCTGGGGTTGCTCACCTGCCTGAGACCGTTCTGCCACATTTCGTAGATGCCCATCTCGGCAGTGCTTCCGAAACGGTTCTTTATGGGTCTGAGAATGCGGTACAGGTAATGCTGGTCACCTTCAAACTGCAGTACCGCATCAACAATGTGTTCCAGAATCTTGGGTCCGGCAATGCTTCCTTCTTTGGTAATATGACCTATGAGCAGTACCGGTACTCCGCTTTCCTTTGCATATTTGAGCAGAGATGCCGCACACTCGCGTATCTGGGTTATGCTGCCGGCACTTGAATCGACATACTCGCTGTTGATGGTCTGGATGGAGTCAATGATGACTATCTGCGGCTGTTGCTCCTTTATCTGT
>JAZUEH010000012.1:0-8444 GCA_045640065.1 Bacteroidaceae bacterium | reverse complement strand
AGAGTCTTGATCTTGTCGATTTCTGTCAGCATGGTCTGGAGCTGATACAGTGACTGGAGCTTTTCTTCAACTGAATAGTCAGCCGGGTCTTTTTTGATTTCCTTTGCCATTTTACTATAATTTACTGGTTTACTGTTCTATATGATATGAAATCGGATTGGTTCTGCAACTTGTTTCTTCAATTTTCATTTCGGGAAAGACATGAGACAATATGTCATGCAGAAGTCCTACGGTATATTGTTCAGTCTCATAATGACCGGCTTCAATGAGCTTGATAATTCCGTCATAGCCAAAGAACCGGTGGTATGAGATTTCTCCTGTCAGAAAAGCATCGGCTCCCAATGAGACGGCCTTGTCAATAAGGAAGGCACCGGAACCGCCA
The DNA here is from genome assembly GCA_045640065.1 of Bacteroidaceae bacterium. GTDB lineage: Bacteria > Bacteroidota > Bacteroidia > Bacteroidales > Bacteroidaceae > Colenecus. The sequence goes on along the minus strand of JAZUEH010000012.1, from coordinate 8,062 downwards.
CAGAGTGCTATGCTTCTGACCGGTTTTCCAAGAGGACAGTTATGACGCAGGCAAGGTGCGTTGAAGAGATGGCTGATCATGCCCAACAGTTCCTGCTCGCTGATTTCCTGTGCCAGTTCTCCTATGATGCCAGTTCCGTTGCCGTTTTCAGCTTCGACTAATGGACGGCAATCGCGAAGGCCAAGAATCTGAGCCATGCGCATGCTTACGCCACCAGCTGCATTATCCAGATTGGTGTGGCAGGCATAGAGCGTGATGCCATTTCTGACAGCTTCCATTACAATCCGGCCATTGAAATCAGTGTCACACACTTGTTTGAGCGGTCGGAAAAGAAGAGGATGATGCGAAATAATGAGGTTGCATCCCTTCCGGATGGCCTCATGGACAACGTCCAAGGTCACGTCAAGACACAACAAAGCCCCTGATACTTCCGCCAGTGCAGTTCCGACTTGCAGGCCTGAATTGTCATAATCATCCTGCAGCGGCAGAGGCGCGAATCGTTCAAGGGCATCAATTACTTCCTTGATTTTCATCAAACCTATCCGTTTGTATCTGCAAAGGTAATCCTTCCTGTTGAATTCTGCAATTTTTTTTATAGGCAGAGCCAGCAGATTGCTCCAGTTGCAAGAACAAGTCCTGCAATCTGATGGGGACGCATTTTTTCCTTGAAACATAGCCATCCGACCAAAGCACCAATAGCCACGATTCCCAGATTGTGAATAGGAAACAGAATGGTGGTGTCAATGGTCTTCATTGCCAGCATAAGTGTATATGTGCAAACGTAATTTGCTGTGCCGAAACAAATTCCACCGACAACGTTTCTCCATTTGAAAGGTCGGTGATCATGAATTATGAGAATTGCAGCGAACAATGTGGCGGACAGGAAAATGCAGGCCGATACAAGTGAAAGTTCACGGTTGATCATGTCGTCTGTCCATTCGGGGCGGGCAATTACAACACGGTCTTGAATGATTTTGTTGATACCATTGCTGAATCCGAAACAGAGGAAGACACCTAAAGGGAGAATGATGTCCTTTATGGAGAAAGGCTGATTGCTTTTCTGTGTGTGTCCTGTCCATATGACCAGTGACATTCCGACAATGACAAGGGCTATAGGTATCCACTGGGGTTTGCTGCTGCCTGCCACAAAATGATATGATAAGATGATGGCGATAACCATCGAAGCACGACTGCAGACCGTTGAAATGGCAACACCTACACGACGTGTTGATCTGGACAACAGTATCATGCCGGCAATGAAGATGAATCCCAATACGGCCACTGGCCCCAACCACTTTTCCTTCAATGGGTTGACAATGAACGTTCCGTCAAAGGAGAATATCAGCCCAAGTATGAATGCCACTACATAATTGTAGAATATTGCCTGATGGTTATCTATGTCATGCTGCTGGAAAATCTTGAAAAAGATTGGGAACATGGCACAGCAGACTGTGGCCACTATCAGAAATACAATACCCATAACGGCTTGATTTTCAGACAAGTCCGAGTATTACTTTGTAGCTGCGAATTTCATCAGGATCGCCCAGTTCCTTGCCTGGAACATCACTGAGCTTGACACAACGGTATTCCGGCTGACGGGCATTGACCTGGAATGTCTGAAGTTTCATTACAATGTTAAGTGGGGCTGCTGCTCCAACATCGTTCGTGAGGTTGGTTCCTATACCGAATGACACCTTGATGCGTCCTTCAAAATATTTCTGGATGGCCAGGGCGCGTTCAAAATCAAGCGCATCGGAGAATACGATGGACTTTGTCATTGGGTCAATGTTGTATGACTTGTATTTGGCGATGATGCGATCTCCGAATACGAATGGATCTCCACTGTCATGACGTACGCCGTCATACAGTTTTGCCATATCCATGGAAAAATTGCGCAGGAACACATCGGTTGTGAAGCAGTCCGGGAGCATGGTTCCCATGGCACCGCCATAAATGTCCGCCCAGTGGCGCATCACGTAATAATTGGCTTCCTTGGGCCCCATGAATGCGGCAGTAGCCATCATGAGTTCGTGAGCCATAGTTCCTATCGGCTTGAGGTCCTTTCTTATGCTTTGGTATTTCATTGCAAAGTATACGGTTGATGAGCCGACAAAGTATTTTGCGTTTTTGGCCAGATATTCGGTTACCCTGTCTTCAACCTTGTGGGAATATCTTCGACGCATACCGAAATTGGCGAACTTGATGCCGTTTTCATTTGACAGGGCAACTTTCTTCTCCAATTGGTTTTCAATGTATGTCCAATCGGGCTCACCTAAATTCATGTATTTATAGTAAAGCTCTGATATTGTGCTAAGTATGGGAATTTCATAAAGCGTAACCTTGTAAATCAGATCCTTGGCGGTAACATGAAGATGTCCTTCTTCATCAAGCCATACCTTTATGATAGACGGGTCAAAGCGGAACCCCATGAGCCATTCGAAATACAGTTGAGGTATGAAATATATGTTTTTGAGACACCAGTTGAATTCCTCTTTTGTCAATGAAAGAAGTGACAGCTTTTTGAATTCCTCATTAAGAAGATCAACGAATTCCTGCGTGAAGACCTGTCCGTTGCGGTCAGTGAAGTAGAATGTGCCAATGGCTTCGGGGGTAGTACGCTGGTAATAATATGACATTGAGAACTTGTAGAGATCATTCTCAAGAATACTGATGATTGTCATGTCATTCATAATTCGCTATGTATTAATGATTAAAACCCTAATTTTAAACCGAACTGCAGATACCAGCAATTGGACATTGTCTTCTGTGGCTCAAAGATTCTGTTAATCAGATGGTCACCGTTGGTCGCAAACTGATATACCGGTTCACCTTCAAGCGTTCCAATGCAGGACAGAATTCTGCCGTTGTTGCAAGACGATGTAACCTGTGCAACACCCCATTTGTCACATATCATATTGGCGGCATTAAGTATATCAACAGAAAATGTGAGACTTTCCTTGTGTTTATGAGCTTTTGAACCATGAATCATGCCTGCCAGTAGGAATTGCTGTGACAGATGCAGGTCAAAACGGTTCAGCCAAGGCATGCGGGCTTCGTTGGCTCCGGCATAATCACCCATGTGTTTGGAAAGGTATCGGTCTGTCGTGACAAATGCCCAAAACCAGTCAGACTGCTCCTGAGCGGTATAGACTGTTGTCTTATTGCCATTGGCGTCTGTTTCATTTATGTCGGCAAACAGGAGTTCGTCCTTGTTGGCGGGAATATATATAAGGTCATTGTTCACCCCATCGCCGTTCATGTCGTTTGTGTACAGGTAACTGTATGTCCCTGCGGTTTGTCCTACATAAATCAGGCCAACTTCCGTACTTCCAATAACCGGTCGCTTCCAGTCTTTGCTGTAGGTGACACTGGCTGTCAGTTTATCCGGAATTGCGTATGCCGATCTCATAAGCTTATGCTCGTTGGGGCTGTTGACGTTTGGTGTGTTGCTCCAGGTTGAGGCAAGAGCTGAACCGATCATATCTGATACGGTATAGGATTCAGTATGAATATAAGAAAGCTCAACTCTGAGGTTTTTTAACGGTTCTGCGGCGAATGATGCACATGCAGACCATGAATACCCAATATTCGCATTGTTCAGAACCATTGCACCACCTGTTTTGGATATATTTTCCTGTACCGAGGGAACACCATTGAAATTCCGACGACGGTCGGGACCTTGGAATCGTCCGGCCGATCTCATGTCCTGTTGGTTCCAGTTTTCAACATATATTGCGTTTATATCCTTGCTGTAGATTCCCTCCAATCCAAATTCAATCGGGAACGGAGCATTGAAATTGAAATCTGCTGCAAGTGATGACTTGAAGACCGATGGCATTCGGAAATTCTTTGCTACCGAATATACTGTAGCACCTTTTCCTAAAATACCCTCGCCGGCTTCCATCCTTGCACCGTGTGAGGCAACGTAATTCCGAAGAGATTCTTCAGTATACAGGAAATTATTCTCAAGATCGTCAAGGTAGCCGGCATTGCCACTGTCAGAAACGGTATTCTGGAGCATTCCGCTGCTGTTTGGTATGCATGTCAGAAAAACCATTGGTATGCGACCGCGGAACAGACCTGTACCGCCATGTATGACAACCGTCTCATTGCCTGTGACGTCCCAGTTGAATCCGAATCTTGGAGAAATCTGTGTACTGGTGGCAGGCCAGGCACCTGTATCAAGAATAGGTGATTTGTAATCCGGACTTTCCGTTCCAGGTGTATTGAAATGCCATGTCCAATCCAGACGGCTCACAGGCAGGTTCGTGGCATAGTCATCATAGAATGAAAGTACGTCAGCTCTTATTCCGTAAGTCATTGACAATCTGTCGGCTATGCGTGTTTCTCCTTGAAGGTATGCTGCTGTCTGACCATAATTGACTCTGGATGACGGGTCATCGGAATCGTCAAAAGCGTAAGTCAGGCCGAATGCCACAGGTCTGGACTGATTTGCAAAATCTTCAAGCGAGGAGTAACGGTAGTATCCGGTTCCATACATGCGGTAATTTGTGGATACTTTCTGATACTGGTAACTGGCGCCGAAAACAAAATCGCTATGTCCTGCAGACCAGCTAAGATTGTCACTGACCACCCAGTTTCTGACATCGTTTCCTGTTCCGTTTGAAAACAGTTCATAGCCGGCGCTCATAAAGGCGTCACCATCTTTCATTATGTCAATATGTGGGAACCATGACGAGTTGGAACTGCGTTTGTTGCTGACTTCCGATACAGTCAGTGCCAGACGGTTTCCAAGGTTGCCGCGTGTGCCGAGACTGCTGTTCAATTCCGCTACAGCAGACCAAGCTAAATCGTTTATTGTGTAGCAGTTATTGCTGAATGCATAGGCCTTGTCTCCTATCCTGTTTCCGGCCAGTTTGCTGCCAACGGTACTCTTCTCATTAGGTCCGAACAACTGGCTGCTGTTCGTCCAGTTGCCGCGTAGCATAAGCTTATGCCGATTGGAAATGTTCCAGTCGATTCTTGCCAGAATCTTGTCATTGGTGGTGCCGCCTTCTGAAAGATCTGTGCTTCCAGGATCATATCCGTATTTCTGGAGAGCTGTTCTGAAGGTGTCCATATCCTTCTCTGTAACGCGACTTATCAGTGAGGAACTGTTGCCTATGCCATCGGATGACATACGGTATTCGGTAATGGGACCTGGAGATGAAGTCCTTTCCAGATTCACAAAATAGAATAAGCGATTCTTCAGGATTGGACCGCCTACAGTCAGGCCTGTTACGTATTTGCTTTCCTTGTCACGTTCTCCAAGGTCACCGCCATAAACGCTGTTGCCACGCAGAGCCTGATTGTGAAAATAAGAATAGACAGTTGCCTTGAAGTCATTTGTGCCGGATTTGGTAATGACATTTATGGAACCGCCGGCAAAATCGCTTTGCCGTACATCATATGGAGCAATTGCTACCTGCATTTCCTGTACGGCATCGAGCGAGATAGGCGTTCCGCCACCGGGAAGAGCGGCTGAAAGCCCCATGCTGTTGGTGAAAATGGCTCCGTCAATGGTCAGTTTGGTGGTTCTGCCGTCCATTCCGGCCATGGAATTGTCATTGCCGCTGTAAGGGGACAGACGTGTATAATCCAACAGGCTTCGGTCTGCACTTGGCAATGAATTGATCGTATGGGAGTCAATGTTGTATGTCTGTCCGGTCTTCGTTTCTGAGAAATGCGGACGGTTTTCCATAATCACGACATCGCCAAGCATCTGCTGACTCTGTACCAGAACAAGATTCAGACTATAGTCACTGGAGGCCGAAAGCCTGATTTCTTGGACAGAAGCACTCTGGTAACCAATAAAGGAACATAGTGCCTGATATGTACCGGGTTTGAGGCCCGACACAGTGTAATGACCTACTTTATTTGAAACGGCGCCGAAAATGGCGCCGGTTTCAATGTCGGTGATCTGAATGTTGGCTGCTTCAATGACATTGCCGTAATTATCTTTTACATAGCCATTTATACTGGACGTGGTTTTCTGTCCATACACGTATGAGAACGGTATGGCCGATAGAAGGATGAGGATAATCAGGAATGACAGTTTTCGCATCGGCCTTTATTCAACAGGTAAATCGACTTTGAGTTTCAGTTCATCCAGTTGCGACTGATCCAGAAGACCTGGGGCATCGAGCATGACATCACGACCGGAGTTGTTTTTGGGGAATGCTATGCAGTCGCGTATGCTGTCGAGCTTTGCAAAGATGCTTACAAAACGATCCAGGCCGAATGCCAGACCTCCATGAGGTGGTGCACCGAATTTGAAGGCATTCATCAGGAAGCCGAACTTTGCCTGTGCCTGCTCTGGAGTGAAGCCCAATATCCTGAATATGGTTGCCTGCAACTTGCTGTCATGGATACGGATGGAGCCACCTCCCACTTCGATGCCGTTGATGACCATATCGTATGCATTGGCACGGACGCTTGCCGGATCGGTATCAAGCAGAGGAATGTCCTCTGGTTTGGGGCTGGTGAATGGATGATGCATTGCCATCAGGCGGTTCTCCTCATCGCTCCACTCATACATCGGGAAGTCAATGACCCACAGACACTTGAACTTGTTCTTGTCGCGTAGGCCAAGTTCATCGGCGACCTTGAGACGCAGTTCTGAAAGCTGTTTGCGCGTCTTCATCGCATCGTCACCGCTGAGAATCAGAATCAGGTCACCGGCTTCGGCGTTGAAGGCCTCCTTCATCTTCTGGAGAACATCCTGAGTGTAGAACTTGTCAACGCTTGACTTTACAGTGCCATCGGCTTCAACACGGGCATAAACCATACCCTTGGCGCCTATCTGAGGACGCTTCACGTATTCCGTCAGGGCATCAAGCTGCTTGCGGGTATATGTTGCGGCACCCTTGGCGCAGATACCTCCAATATATGCGGCATTGTCGAATACGCTGAATCCATGGCCCTTCATAATGTCCATTAGTTCAACGAAATGCATGTCAAATCTCAAATCCGGTTTGTCACTGCCGTACAGTTTCATGGCATCCTGCCAGGTCATGCGCTGGAATGGTTCATTCATTTCCATTCCAAGAATGCTCTTGAAAAGATGCTTTGCCATTGCCTCGAATATCTGAAGGATATCTTCCTGCTCCACGAATGACATCTCGCAGTCAATCTGAGTGAATTCCGGCTGACGGTCAGCACGCAGGTCTTCATCGCGGAAGCACTTGGCTATCTGGAAATAACGGTCAAAACCGGAAACCATAAGCAACTGCTTGAGAATCTGGGGACTCTGTGGCAGTGCGTAGAACTGTCCGGGATTCATGCGTGATGGAACCACGAAATCACGTGCACCTTCCGGTGTGGAGTTGATGAGAATAGGAGTCTCAACTTCCATGAAGTTCAGATTGTCAAGGAATTTGCGGATTTCCATGACCATTTTGTGGCGGAGTTCCAGATTGCTGCGGACACACTGGCGACGCAGGTCCAGATAACGGTATTTCATACGCAGGTCATCGCCTCCGTCTGTATCGTTCTCAATGGTGAAAGGAGGGGTATCTGCCGCATTGATGACATTCATGCTGTCAACGAGGATTTCAATGTCACCGGTAGCCATCTTGGGGTTCTTGCTGGAACGTTCGCTTACCGTTCCCGTAACCTGAATGACATATTCGCGTCCCAGACGTGATGCCTGTTCGCAAAGTTCAGCGTTCTGGCTGTCATTGAATACAAGTTGTGTTATACCGTAGCGGTCACGCAGATCGACGAAGACCATACCGCCCAACTTTCTTGCTTTCTGCACCCAACCGGCAAGAGTTACAGTATTGCCGGCGTCAGAAAGGCGCAATTCTCCACAAGTTCTGTTTCTGAACATATCTGTCTGTGTAATTTAGTTGTGCAAAGATACTCAAATACATTATGCGGGCCAATGATTTTTGCATAACTTTGCGTCATTATAATATAACAATAGTTCGTTAATAAGTTTATAAATGTATAGTTATCAATTATTTGCAAGTTCAACAGTCCGTTTTTGTTACATCAGCTGACAACTTTACGGCAGTAGAACAAAGATTGAAAAAAGTGTTATTAATGTATGATATTTTCG
>JAZUEH010000011.1:0-7442 GCA_045640065.1 Bacteroidaceae bacterium | reverse complement strand
AATAGGTTTTCTTTGCTTGTTCGTCCCATTCTGATGAAAACACGCATTCTCCGCCAAGATTCTGCATGGCCATTCTGAAACCGCCTATTCCAGCGAACAAATCAATGAATGTAAAATCAGGATTTTCTTGCGCTTGGAATGGAGCCCTAAACAAATCAGGAAATAGATATTGCTGAAAACGTGATTCATCCTCGGACAATACAGCAGACTTCTTGCATTGCTTTTCTCCTATTACAAATTCATACCAGAGATTCAGTATTTGTTTCGCCTTATCTGAATATGGAAGAGTCAAACCTGAGTCTTGAAGCTGCAAATAATGTGTAACAAGAGCAGCTTGGTCAATGAAAGGCATAACATTCCCTTCTTCATCAAGAGATTCCTTTCCAAATATCTTAACCTTTTCGGCTTGTTTCTTGCAGAAATCGAAGAGCGAAAAGGCCCTATCGTCAGTATTCATCGTCATTATTTCTTAAAGGGATTTGATTCAGGAATTCTTATTAGTTCCTGTACATCTACTTCTAAACACTGGGCAATCAGCACAAGGGTATCCAAAGGCGGCTGACAACTGTTCGTAACCCATTTAGATACAGTCGCAGGGTCTTTATCCAGTTGCTCGGCAAGCCACTTGTTGGTTTTCTTCTTTTCTGCCAGAACGACCTTTATTCTGTTTATATCCTTAGCCATTTTACAAATTTTGGCGCAAAGATACTAAAACAAATCCTCAAACAGGCATTTGGAAGGGCAAAATCCTCCATTTAATTGCATATTTTTCCATTTCTGGAGATATTATCACTTCTATAAAGACATCTGGCAATATCAGTGTAAAATTCAAAACATCTCTTCTGAATTCATTCCGACCGTTGCTCATCAGCCAGTTATCCATTTTGGAGTCCAAGAGCGGTACAAACGGCCCCATTTTCGCCCTTCAAACAGTTAAATTTTCTTAAATCTGAAAATTTTTTGAAGATTTTTTCGGCCTCAAAAAAGCTCTTTTTTTCCCTTCATTTCTGGTTAAAAATTGCCGATTTTTATTTGTACCGATTAGGGCATTTTTGCAGTTTTCTTCATTTTTCTCCCTTCATTATATCATTGATATTCAATTTGTTTTGAGCGAAAACAAATGAATTCAAGTCGAATTCCACATGAACTCCGTCGTGAGACAGATGTGGGAACAGAACACCGATGTCGTAATGGTCGATACCGGTAATTCCTACGAAGGTCTGTGCGAATATGTCGGAGGCAAGTACATCAGCTACACCGAGGAGCATCCCATCACCATGAACCCCTTCCGCATACGCCGTGAGGAGCTCAACGTCGAAAAGACCGGCTTCCTCAAGAACCTGATCCTGCTTATCTGGAAAGGCTCTGACGGCACTGTGACGAAGACCGAGGACCGTCTCATAGAACAGGTCATCACCGAATACTTCGACCTCTACTTCAACGGCTTTGACGGCTTCACCCCGCCGCAGCGCGAGGACCTGCGCCGCAGCCTGAAGATTGACTACCGCAACCGCCACCGCGACGACACGTCATCCACTCTGGAGGAGCGCCAGGCCATCATTGAAAAGGAGATTGACGAGATAGAACGCCACCGCCGCGAGCTGCAGGTGGAGGAACTGTCGTTCAACACCTTCTATGAGTTCAGCGTGCAGCGCATTCCGGACATCTGTCTGGAGAACCGCATCAGCGACATAGACACATCGACCTACCGCTACATGATGCGGGACTTCTACCGTGGCGGAAATCACGAGAAGACCCTGAACGAGAACATGGACAGCTCACTCTTCGACGAGACGTTCATCGTTTTCGAGATAGACTCCATCAAGGACGACCCGCTGCTGTTCCCGCTTGTCACGCTCATCATCATGGACGTGTTCCTTCAGAAGATGCGCATCAAGAAGAACCGCAAGATCCTGGTCATCGAAGAGGCATGGAAAGCCATCGCCTCCCCTCTCATGGCCGAATACATCAAATATCTGTACAAGACTGCCCGAAAGTTCTGGGCATCGGTCGGCGTGGTGACGCAGGAGATTCAGGACATCATCGGTTCCGAGATTGTCAAGGAGGCCATCATCAACAACTCCGATGTGGTCATGCTGCTTGACCAGAGCAAGTTCAGGGAGCGTTATGACAACATCAGGGCCATCCTGGGCCTGACAGATGTGGACTGCCGCAAGATCTTCACCATCAACCGCCTTGACAACAAGGAGGGACGCAGCTTCTTCCGCGAGGTGTTCATCCGCCGCGGACAGACAGGCGCAGTCTATGGTGTCGAGGAACCGCGCGAATGCTACATGACCTACACTACCGAGAGAGCCGAGAAGGAGGCTCTGAAACTCTACAAGGCCGAACTGGGCTGTTCGCACCAGCAGGCCATTGAAGCCTACTGCCGTGACTGGAACGCATCGGGACTCCAGAAGTCTCTGGAGTTCGCGCAGAAGGTCAATGCCACAGGCCACGTACTCAACCTCAAAAACCGCAAGCAATGAGAAGGTCCGCAGGTGTGCTGCTGATGCTGTGCCTGTCATTTTCTATAGCGAGGGCGCAGTATTCAATCAATGTCGACTACAAGACCGTAGCCGCCATGACAGCCGCATACGCCGCCGGTGAAGTGTCCGAGGTGTATTACCAGGAACAGCTGAAAGACATTTTCAAGAACTATTCCGAGGCCGAAGTCGGCGCTGCCGGTATCTTTGCGTCAAAGTTTCTGGAACGCAAGGCTCTGACCGACATCAGCACCTGGACATCGGAAACCGAAAACATCTACTACCGCCGCATCTACAGCATGGTCACCACCAGGATCATGCCCAAGATATGGGACGTGGGATGCCTCATGATAGAGCATCCCGCCGATGCACTGAACTGGGGCAGCTATCTCATCAAGACCTGTGACGAGACAAAGAACCTGTGCATGCAGTTCGAATCCGTCGTCACCAACAGCCGTCTGAGCTTTTCTGACGTGGCGTTCCTCAAAGTCAGTGACGAGGCAGCCACTGTCGTCGACATGGCGCGGACCGGAGGCACCGACTGGAAGGAAAGCATCAGGAACCTGGCCGGACGGGCCAGAGGAGCACTGACAAAGGAAAACCTCAAGTCCGATGCCGGCACCTTCAAGGAGCAGGCCATGGCACTGCTGACCACCGGAGGCGAGAACCTGCTTCAGAAAAGCGCATTCAATGACCTGTTCCAGGGTGACATAAGTGCCGTGAGCGGTCTCATAGACACCTACTCCACCATGTATCAGGACTTCAGCGACAACGCCGGTCAGGCCGTTCTGAATCTCGTAGGCGGAGAAGCCGGGGTGGCCGGTCTCTTTGACCTGGACAGCTACAGCATGACTTCATGGATAAGCGACTATGCAGCCGAAGCCAAAGGCACCTACTACACCCAGCGCTGGACCATCGAGAAGGTCGATGAAGGCAGCGAGGTCATCTGCGACTATACCCCGGACCAGAGCAAGGACCATGTCATCAACGGAGGGGACTGGACCCGTTTCTCGACAAGTGATCCGGATTTCTCCCCCAACGGCGAACAGTATGACCGGATATATGACAACTCCAAGCGCTACGCCGGCGTCGATGTCGATTACCTGCTCAGCCAGAGCGGAAAGAACGGCGACAGATACCGTATCACAACATCCCTCTACGCATACAGAATAACCACCAACGGCAAACTGACAAAGAAGTCATACGCATACGCCATAAAGCTCACACACACCTGGAACCGCACGGAAACGGTCTATGACGATGTGTTTGACTCGTACCGCATGGACCCCAGCTGGTTCCAGCAGCACATGGACCAGAAACTGTCCGACCTGGAAGAGGACTATCCGGACTGCACGTTCGTCATCCGCAAGGGAGACCGCAACTTCTACCAGACCACTGACGAAAGGAAGATACAGGGCGTTGAAACGGCCGCCATCACTGTCACATGCAGTGACGGCACCAAGCTGGCCGAAGGAAGCACGGACTACAAGTGCTACACCTGTGAAAGTTCCATCACCTACCACACCCGCGAGTGCTCCATGCTCACCAGCAAGGACGAGGCTGACAGTGACCTCATGGCCGAACTGGACGGAAAGATTACGGAACTGCAGGAACAGCTGACGGAGAATTTGAACAGCCAACAGACTCTTCAGAAACAGATCCGTTCCATATTGTATGAAATTCTGGCTACGCCGCCAGGAGAAGTGCGGGATATCCTCAATGCGCAGGTCAGAGTCCTCGAACAGCAACTGGCGGGCCTCAAACGGGAATATGACAGCATCAATGCGCAGCTGCAGCCGCTGCTTGACGCATACGGTGAGGCAGAGGCCGATTCCAATTCCGATGACGGCTACTACCGCATCCCGGCCATCATGGCTGACCTGAAGACATCGTTCGAACTGGAATGGCAGGACGGCGGCCACTGGTCAGGCACTCAGTTCTTCCGTACGGCAAAGATGCCGGACATGAACGGAACCGTGACATTCAAGGCCAGCCTGTCACTGGTTCGCAAGTCACAGTACATCCTGGGCATCAAGATACACCGTGCCATCATACGCATCAGCTGGGAGCTCAGGGCCGACTGGGTGGAATCGACCGTGGCCGACATTCTGTTCTTCGACTCGTCCATGACCGATGCCCAGAAGGCGCAGAGTGTCAATGAACGCGTGTCGGAGATAGCTTCAATGTACCCCGACTGCAAGGTCACAGTCGATTACGCCAGAAGCGAACCGCCAGCCGACGACGAGACCGAAGACACCTTTCATCTGCTGTGGTCAAGCGACCGTCTGGAGGTGGCGCGTGAAGTGGAGACACGTCTGACGCAGATATATGCAGACCTGGTGTCGTATGAGAAGATGATGAGCTACGGACGCAGCGTCAAGTCCGTCATGCGCAACCTGTGGAACAGGCTGGACAGTGACATGGGCAGACGCAGGACACTTGTCGAAGAGTGTCATGACAACTGGATGCAGAACGCAAAACCCGGAATGATAACGCAATGAACGGGAAGACAAGACATATCGCCGTGCTGATACTGGCACTTCTCTGCGCCCTGCCCTCTGAGGCACAGTGGAACTTTGACGTGACATCCATCGAGGCCTATATCCAGGACCACAAGGACGAGCGCAGCATGCTCCTTGCCCGTTCCACACTGGAAGCCAGCAACAAGCTGCTTCACGAACTTGTCAGCGAAGAGGCCGAGGACTACCGTCAGGTGAACATAGACCTGAACAGATACACGCGCGCCTTTGACGTCATCGATCTGCTGTACCAGTCACTGAGAACAGTAATCAACGTAAAGACGACATACGACAACGTATCGGAGCGGTTGGATGACATGCGCGCCCTGCTTGAAAAGTTCAATGAGAGAATAGTGGAACGCGGACGCATAGAATCGGCCGACACCGTGCTGCTGCATGTTCTGCAGCGCGGCGTATCGTCCTTTGCCGGTGATGTCCAGAACATATACAGGTCTTTCTCCGACCTGGTGCTGTATATTACCGGAGCATCGGCCTGCAGCGCCTCCGACCTCATGAATATGGTTTCGGACATCAACTCCTCACTTGAGACTCTGAACCGTCACGTGAACCGGACATACTACGAGGCATGGCGTTTCATCGAACTGCGCACAGGCTACTGGAAACGCAGCGTTTACCGCTCGAAGACGACACGCGAAATGGCACAGAGCGCACTGGAACGCTGGATAGAGAACAGTAATCCATACTATTGATAACTAACTGAACGATATGAAGATAAAAGACAGACTTAAAGTGATTGTCATGGCCATGCTTCCGGCAGTGGAGGCATCGGCGCAGACCGTCGAGTTCACCTTTGACCATGACGAGGCAAAGATGAACCAGATCACCGTCATGGAGACCGGTGTAGGCAGTCTGACACCAACCGCCTACTATGAGGTGATACACGAAAAATACTCAGAAGACGCGGCCAAACGCAACAAGCTGGCCAGACGTTCCGATGCTGGAATAGCAGCCTATACGCAGAAGGACGATGCCGTGGCCATGGATTCGGCAATGGCACGACAGGGGCGCATCGAGACCCTGAATGTGGCAGACCGCAGCGGCGGCGTGCTTGACGCGGCATGGACCGCAGAAGGCGCACGCATAACGGCAAAGATGGAGGATTTTCAGAAGAACATCAACCGCATTACTGAGGCCGGAGGAAGCGCCTCCGACAGGAACCGCTGGCAGGAACAGTATGACATGCTGCGCTATGCCATTGAAGCCACACAGGAGGCATACATGCCCAATGCGGAGCGCAAGAAGTCGTATGCCGACATCATGAGCGACCTTCAGAAGCGTAACGAGACACTGGTGCAGTACCTGGTACGGCTCCAGAACAGCAAACGCACGTCACAGCTGCGGTCCGCAAGGTCCGGGCATCAGGTGGACAAGGGAAAGGTGACATCAAACGCCATGGACCGCTGGAAGGCACGCAGCGGACAGGGAGAACAGACATTTGAAAAGTAAGGATATGGCAGACGGAATACTCTCGGACATTGGAGTCAACATCCTCGAAGAGGACATTGACGATGTGATATTTCAGACGAACGAGTTCCTGACTGACGGTACATTCACCGGACAGCAGGGGCCGTTCTGGTGGATCCTGCAAATGTGCATGGCACTGGCCGCCCTGTTCGCCATCATCATGGCCGCAGGTATGGCCTACCGCATGATGGTCAAGCATGAGCCGCTGGACGTCCTCAAGCTGTTCCGCCCTCTGGCCGTCTCGATAATACTGTGCTGGTGGTACCCGCCGGCCGACACCGGGATTGGAAGACACGGCAGCAGCTGGTGCGTGCTTGACTTCCTCTCGTACATACCTAACTGCATAGGCAGCTACACGCATGACCTCTATCAGGCCGAAGCCGAACAGATAGAGGACAAGTTCCAGGAAGTACAGGAACTCATCTACGTGCGTGACACCATGTACACCGACCTTCAGGCACAGGCCGATGTGGCCCGTACCGGAACATCGGATCCCAACCTGCTGGAGGCGGCCATGGAACAGGCAGGCGTCGATGCCGTCACTGAGATGGAGAAGGACGCCTCCAAACTGTGGTTCACGTCACTGACATCGGGCATCATAGTGGGTCTTGACAAGATTGTGATGCTCATATCGCTCATAGTCTTCCGCATCGGATGGTGGGCAACGATATACTGCCAGCAGATACTCCTGGGCATGCTGACAATCTTCGGGCCCATACAATGGGCGTTCTCTCTCCTGCCCAAGTGGGAAGGGTCATGGGCCAAATGGCTGACCCGATACCTCACTGTCCACTTCTACGGGGCCATGCTCTACTTCGTGGGGTTCTACGTCCTGCTGCTCTTTGACATTGTCCTGAGCATACAGGTCGAGAACCTGACGGCCGTCACTGCCAGTGAGGCGACAATGGCCGCCTACCTGCAGAACTCGTTCTTCTCGGCCGGTTATCTGATG
>JAZUEH010000010.1:0-15873 GCA_045640065.1 Bacteroidaceae bacterium | reverse complement strand
ATAGAACAGTAAACCAGTAAATTATAGTAAAATGGCAAAGGAAATCAAAAAAGACCCGGCTGACTATTCAGTTGAAGAAAAGCTCCAGTCACTGTATCAGCTCCAGACCATGCTGACAGAAATCGACAAGATCAAGACTCTACGCGGCGAACTTCCCCTTGAAGTCCAGGACCTCGAAGACGAAATTGCAGGCCTGAGCACACGAGTTGAAAAGACCAAGGTTGAAATCGCAGACCTTTCTGCAGGTGTAACCGAAAACCGCAACGTCATTGAGGTTTCAAAGGCAGCCATCGCCAAATATACCGAGCAGCAGGACAATGTAAGCAATAACCGCGAATTCGATGCTCTCAATAAGGAAATCGAATTCAAAAACCTTGAAGTGGAACTCGCAGAAAAGCATATCCGTGACTATTCTGCCGCAATCAACATCAAGAAAGAGGAAATCGAGCACAACCAGCAGGTAATTGATGAAAAGAAGCAGGATCTTGAAATCAAGAAAGCCGAACTTCAGGAAATCATCGAAGAAAACCGCCAGGAAGAGGAAAGACTGCGCGAGAAATCAAAAGCTCTGGAACTGACAATAGAACCACGTCTTCTTCAGTCATTCAAGCGTATCCGCAGCAATACGCGCAACGGACTTGGCATTGTCTATGTTCAGCGTGAATCATGCGGTGGTTGCTTCAACAAGATTCCGCCACAGCGTCAGCTTGACATCCGCATGCGTAAGAAAATCATTGTATGTGAATACTGCGGTAGAATTCTCATTGACCCGGAACTTGCAGGTGTACAGGAAGTGGCAAAACCCGCCGAGACAGCTCCCAAAAAGCGCACACGCAAGGCATCAAGCGCTTCAGCAGAACAGGAATAAAGAATAAAATTCAAAAAAATAAAGTCCGAAGCCGGCATCTCAGCTTCGGACTTTATTTTTTTCTTACAATTCATCATAAAATGGGATGTCGGTCAGAAAGGAGTAAGAACAATTGTCATAATTCATCTTTACACAGTAATGATTCATTCCATTACTTACTATAAGATAATCGACATGCATGACAAAGTTATATTTTGAAATCTGATCGAATACTTTTTGGGAAAGAACAACCGTAGGAGCCTTGTATTCGATTATCACTTTGGGACATCCGTTTTTATCATAAACAACACTGTCACACCGACGATTCATTCCATTCAATACAATTGCCTGTTCATTGGAAATATGTGATGCCGGATATTTTTTTTCACCTACAAGGAACGAAACAAAGCCCTGACGAACAATCTCCTCAGGCGTAATCGCCACATATTTCATGCGAATAGGGTCCCATAGTTGCTGTTTACCCTCCCGTTCGGAAATTTTAAGTTCAAAATCGGGCAGATTTAGTCTTTGATTCATTATATTTGTAAAACAAAAAGGAAAACTCTTTCTGAGCATAAAGATAAATAAATGATTCAAAAATGGCAACTCAAACAATCACATATCGTCAGATAATGTCTGATCTCGGAAATGGGAAATACAGTCCGATCTACTATCTGATGGGCGAAGAACCTTTCTATATTGATTCAATTGCCGACTATATCAGAGAACACGCAATCCCTGAACAGGACAGAGACTTCAACCAGCTTGTGGTGTATGGAAATGAAATCAGCATGAAAGATATTATCGCCAGAGCCAAATCATTTCCAATGGGTGCAGAAAAACAGGTAATAATCGTCAAGGAAGCCCAGAATCTCATGAAAAAAGATTCTGACAATACCGTTGATTCAAGAAATGCTGTGACTGCCAGTGCTGCAGATATGCTTTCCGCTTACTTGAAATCGCCCCAAATTTCCACCATTCTAGTCTTTTGCCACAAAAACGGCACATTGGACAGACGTCGCAAAGTCACATTAGACATAGAAAAAGCCGGAATCCTATTCGAATCAAAAAAAATAAGGGAAGATGCTCTACCAGGATTCATAGATGAATACCTTTCAACTCTTGGCAAGACCATGTCCATGAAAGCAAAATCAATGATGACCGAATATGTTGGAGCTGATCTTAGCCGTATGGCTGGAGAACTGACCAAACTTGCCACAGCCATTTCTGCCGATACAGCAGAAATCAGCCCGGAATTCATTGAAAATCACGTAGGTATAAGCAAAGACTTCAATCTTTATGAATTCAGGAACGCCATTATCAGACGCGATATATTCAAGGCCAACCAAATTGCCAGCTACTACGAAAGCAACGCCAAAACTTATCCCATTCAGCTGGTAACAGCAACTCTATATTCCTATTTTTCCAATCTCATGCTATCATATTACGCCCCGGACAAAAGCGAAAAGGGGATATCAGAACAACTTGACATGAAATATAGTTTTGGTGTTAGAGATTATATTCTGGGCATGAAAAACTACACAGCAATGAAAACCATGCAGATTATTACTGCAATCAGAAGGACCGATGCCAAATCCAAGGGAATTGATGCTACTGCAAATGGCAATAATGGGCTACTTAGAGAATTGCTTTTTTTCATACTCCACTAGGAATCATTCCCAAATTTTCAATTCTCAGAGACATAGGGATAATTCCGGCATTTTACATATGATCACCAATTTATAAAACGGCCCTTCGCGACCGTTTTATATTTTTTAATATTTACAAATGTATCTATCATACATGTGTTGCGTCTATGTATTTTTGGATTGATGTCACTGTTGATAATCCAATGATTACAATTGTATACAATGCACAATTGTGCAAGCATCTTCCACCATGTAATATACACATCAATATACAAAATGTCATTCATTTGTTAAATGGCTTATTATCAATACTTTTATAAGCGAGGTAATGAAGTCGTTTTCAATTCATGCAAAGGTATATCATACAAAAATGGCCAAAAGTACGAAAAACAAGCGCTATACATTGAATAATCGCAAAAGAACCAGTTATTTAGCCTAATTTTTACAACCTATTTATAAAGGTTCTCATCTGGCTCGAAGGTAGTCCTGCTACAAATGTATCAACATACAAAAGTATACATAACTATATTTGTATCACGTACAAGATAGAAATGTGACTTGCAACATTTGTATTAATGTATTACATTTGTAAAGCATAACAAATCAGCACATTTGCATCATATGAAAGAGAGACTTGAACAACTTATGCAGATGTTGGGAATGAATCCTACACAGTTCGCAAATGCAATTGGAATACAACGTGCAACATTACAACACATCCTTAGCGGCAGAAACGAAACCAGTCTGAAAATCGTCATGCAAATCTGCAAGACATTCCCCCAGGTCAACATTGATTGGCTTGTATTCGGAAAAGGATCGGCATTGAGCTCCCCTCTCTCCCAAAATGAAGGACAGAGATCATCAATCGACCCAAACGACGAGACTTTGATTTTTTCAATGGAAGAGATGGGCGCTCTCAAAAATCAAAATCTCAGCGAGGTTGCAAATCCGGTCCAACAGATCATGACTCAACCTGCAGCACAGCAACAAACCGCATTTCAATCGGCCGCCCAGCAAACAATGTCATGCGTTTCACCAGCCGCACCATCAACAGATCAAAGTATGCCAAGAGAGGAAAAACGTCCTAATATAAAAGAGGTGTTCATTTTCTTCGATGACGGGACATACGAAAGGCTCACTCCCGGCCGCTAAAAAAGTATTCTTAATTTTTGTTTTTTTATGTGTCTTTATGTACTTTTGCTATGAAGATATCCAAAAAAAAACAAGACTATGAAGAAGTTTTCATTAGCAATCATCATGGTGCTGGCAGCATTCTCAATTACCGGTTGCCGCACGAGCGAAAAGACAAGCTCATCAATCAAGAGTGAAGTGTGGCAGACAATGCTTGTCAAACAGATTGATGCACAAATAGATGAACAGATTGTCACCGTCAAGTACAACAACGGCTCAACCCTTTATTACAAGATTCTTGACAACTTCGGCAATGTGGCTCTCACTTGGGACAGATCGAACGGCCGCAAATCATTCGATGACGGGCAGAGCGGATACAAGGGAAACATCAGCATACCTTCGTTCATTACCACAGGCAGCAATGACGAATTCACGTTCCGTGTAATGGAAATCGACCAGAATGCTTTCTACGGCTGTTCTGAACTTACATCAGTTGACATTCCGTACAGCATTGCCCGCATTAACGCCGGAGCCTTCAAGAATTGCGACAAGCTTGAAAAGTTCACCGTCAACGAGGAGAATCAGTCATACAAGGCCAATGACGGCGTGCTGTTCAGCAAGGACGGGCGCATGCTTGTCCAGTATCCGGCCCAGAAGAAGGACAAGATTTATGTAATTGGAGAAGATGTTGCATTCATCTGCAGCGAAGCTTTTGCCCACAATACATATCTTGAAAATGTCACCGTCGGCAACAACGTTACGGCAATCAGCGACTATGCTTTCTTCGGTTGCAGCAATCTGAAGAGCCTGGAGCTCGGTATCAATGTAAGAATCAACGGTATCCAGTCATTCTTTGGCTGCACGAAACTCGAGCGCATCAATGCACACGGAATGTTCGCTCCGCATAACAGCCCCACAGTATTCGAGAAGGTCACCAAAGACAACTGCAAGCTTTATGTTCCAAAGGGACAGCTCATGAACTATAAGATGAGACTTGAATGGATGGAATTCAAGAACGTTCAGGAATATTGATTCCAATAACACCTAATTAAATATCTAACCAATTTTGCAAACAGGAGACAGGTCCCGTTCCACAGTTTTGGAACGGGACCTGTCCATTGTTTACACACACTTGTTCACAAAAAGCCTAATCAAGAAGATCAGGACGCAAGCGCTTGGTACGTTCCATTGACTGCTGGAATTCCCAGTCGCTTATCAATGCCTGATTTCCGGACAACAGAACATCCGGAACCTTCCAACCGTTGTATTCGGCCGGGCGTGTATACACTGGAGGAGCCAGCAGGTTGTCCTGGAAGCAATCGGACAGAGCCGATTGCTCGTCACTCAGCACCCCAGGAATCAGACGGACTATACTGTCGGTCATTACCGCTGCTGCCAGTTCGCCACCGGTCAGGACATAATCACCTATACTTATTTCCTTTGTTATAAGGTGTTCACGGATTCTGTAATCGATACCTTTGTAGTGACCGCACAGGATAATCACATTTTCCAGCATAGACATACGATTGGCAAGTTTCTGATTGAATTGCTCACCATCGGGTGACGTATAAATCACTTCGTCATAGTTGCGCTGTGACTTCAAGTCTGTAATCAGTCGGTCAATGGGTTCAATCTTCATCACCAGGCCGGCACATCCGCCAAAGGGGTAGTCATCGGTCTTATGATGTTTATCGGTAGTGTAATCCCTGATATCATGCAGATGGATTTCGGCCAGACCCGCCTTTTGGGCGCGAGCCATCATTGAGCACGAGAAAAAGCCATCAAGCATTTCGGGAAACACAGTCAGAATATCAAGACGCATAAATCAAATGGTTTTACAGTCGCAAAATTAGAAAAAAAAGGGTAATTTCGCACGAATATATACGACAGGAAAAGTCGCATCAATCCGGGACTATGGAAGAACAGAACCGCATCATGGAGCTCAGGGCTCTGCTTCACAGGTACAACCAGTTGTACTACGTGCAGAACAGCCCCGTCATCTCCGACTTTGAGTTCGACGCCCTGATGCGCGAGCTCTCCGATCTGGAACTCAAACACCCGGAACTTTACGATTCCAATTCTCCAACCCAGAGGGTCGGCAGCGATTTGAGCAAGGGATTCGAACAGTCCAGGCATCAGTATCCCATGCTCTCGCTTGACAACACCTACAGCGAACAGGAAGTCCGCGAATGGTTCCAGAGAGTACGTACTGGCCTTGGCAACGAGGAATTCGAAATCTGCTGTGAGCTCAAATATGACGGCCTTTCCATTTCTCTGATTTATGAAGACGGCAAACTTGTCAAAGCCGTGACCCGCGGTGACGGTGTACAGGGCGATGTCGTAACTGACAATGTCCGGACAATCCGATGCATACCGCTGGTCCTCGAACCGGGCGCATACCCGAAATCATTCGAAATCAGAGGTGAAGTGCTCATGCCGTGGACATCGTTCGAGCGTCTGAACGCCGAGCGCGAGCTCAACGAGGAGCCGCTGTTTGCAAACCCTAGAAACGCAGCATCGGGTACCCTTAAATTGCAGAACCCGGCAATAGTGTCAAAGCGTCAGCTTGATTCATACCTTTATTATCTGCTCGGTGACGGACTGCCCGAAGACGGCCACTATGAGAACATGATGGCTGCCGCAAGCTGGGGATTCAAGGTCAGCGACCACATGAAAAAGTGCAGTTCCATAGAGCAGGTCATGGACTACATAGCCTACTGGGATGTGGAACGCCGCAATCTTCCTGTAGCGACCGATGGTATTGTACTAAAGGTCAATTCATTACGCCAGCAGAGCGAACTTGGTTTCAAGGCCAAGTCACCACGTTGGGCAATAGCATACAAGTTCCAGGCCGAGCGTCAGCTGACTCGTCTTGAGAGCGTTTCGTTCCAGGTTGGAAGAACCGGAGCCGTAACACCTGTAGCCAATCTTGAACCCGTCCAGCTTTCAGGCACAGTAGTCAAACGTGCCACATTGCACAATGCTGACATCATTGAAGGACTGGATCTGCACATAGGTGACATGGTGTATGTCGAGAAGGGCGGTGAGATCATTCCGAAAATCACAGGAGTTGATCTTGACTCACGATTAATGCTCATGGGCGACAAGGTCCGTTTCATCGAGACCTGCCCTGAATGCGGAGCCCGCCTGATAAGATATCAGGGCGAAGCTGCCCACTACTGTCCGAATTCCAGTTCATGCCCGCCACAGATAAAAGGACGGATAGAACACTTTGTAAGCCGGAAGGCCATGAACATTGACGGACTTGGACCTGAGACCATCGACCTGTTCTATCAGGCCGGACTCATCAAGGACATTGCCGACATCTATGCACTTGGTGCACGTGACATTGCACGCATGGAACGGCTCGGTGAAAAATCGGCTTCCAACATAATCAAAGGCATAGAAAAATCCAAACAGATTCCTTTTGAAAGAGTGCTGTTTGCCATAGGAATCCGCTTTGTCGGAGAGACAGTTGCCAAGATACTTGCCCGCGCCTTGGGATCCATGGATGCAATACGCAATGCCAGCATGGAGACACTTGTCGGCATTGATGAGATTGGCGGGAAAATTGCCGGAAGCATTGTGTCCTTCTTTGCCCAGCCGGCCAATTCAGAACTGGTCGACAGGCTTGCCGCCATCGGACTGAAAATGGAAATGGAGTCGGGTAATGACACAGGCGGCAATGCCCTTGAAGGCAAGGGTATCGTCATCAGCGGAGTCTTCGAACATCATTCGCGTGACGAATATAAAGCACTGATTGAAAGCAACGGAGGCAGGAATGTCTCAAGCATTTCCGCCCAAACATCTTTTATCCTTGCAGGCGACAATATGGGACCGGCCAAACGGGAAAAGGCACAGAAGCTTGGCATTCCACTTGTCAGCGAACTTGAATTCTTGAAAATGATAGGCCTTGAGCCAAAAGAAAATACCAAAACGAGCAATGAACTTCTCTTACCCTTTTAGTGGCCTTGGAGTGGCCCTGATAACACCGTTCAACACCAACGGTGAGATTGACTGGAAAGCACTTTCGTCAATTGTGGAAAACCTCATTTCAGGTGGAGCCGATTTCCTGTGTGTCCTTGGAACCACAGCCGAAACACCCACACTGACTGCCCGGGAGCGCATGGACGTGCTTCAACACGTCATCCGCCAGAATGCCGGACGGCTGCCGATACTCGTCGGATGCAGCAGCAACTGTACCGCACAGGCTGTCAGCGATATAAAGCAGTTCCAGATTGACGGAGTCGATGGAATCCTTTCATGCGTACCTTATTATAACAAGCCGTCACAGGAAGGCATTTACCGCCACTTTGCAGAAATCGCCAAAGCTTCAGATAAACAAATAATTCTTTACAATATTCCAGGCCGTACAGGCGTCAACATGACTGCCGCAACTTGCCTTAGAATCGCTGGCGAATTCCCAAATGTCACAGGCGTGAAGGAAGCATCGGGCAACATGGACCAGGTAAAGGAGATCATTGCATCGGCTCCGGAACATTTCAAGGTCATCATTGGCGATGATGCACTGGCCATGCAGGCAATAGGTGACGGTGCAGCCGGAGTCATTTCAGTAATCGGCAATGCCCTGCCTCGCACTTACGGAAAACTGGTTCACGCCAGCATGGAAGGCAGAAAGGCCGATGCACAGGCCATCCAGGACCAGCTGGAACCGCTCTACGGTCTGCTTTTCAAGGAAGGGAACCCATGCGGAGTCAAAGACCTCATGGCCAGCCGGGGAATGATTCAGAATGAAACCCGTCTGCCGCTCGTTCCGGTTTCAAAACAGCTGCACGGACAGATTGTTGAAGGATTTAAGGAAATAGTGGAATAATGGGAATCAAGTTCAGGACCGGTGTCTGTCTTTTGTCGCTTGTTTTTGCATCGGCCTTGGGCGTATCGTGCAAAGGGAACAGTACCACACAGGATGAGCCGTCAAGTCATGAAGAGGACGTACAGCCCCAGTACCGTTGGGGCATAAGGATTGACACTCTGGGGGTAATTGACAGTATTATAGGAAACAAAGACCTGCTTTCCAACATCCTGGTCAGACATGGCTCAGACCTCACTACGGCACATCATGTCGAGCAGGCCTCGCAGAACACGTTCAGCGTAAGGAAACTGCAGACGGGCAAACCATACCACATTATCCATGCGCTTGATTCGGCACGCACTCCGCTTTACATGGTCTATGACATATCGGCCGTTGACTATGTGGTATATTCCCTGACCGACAGCATCCACAGCTATCTTGGAGCAATTCCGACCGACACCATCACCAGACACATAAACGGGAGCATAAGCTCATCACTGTGGAACGCAATGATCGATGCCGGTGCCGATCCGGCTCTGGCAGGCACCCTGAGTGATGTCTATTCCTGGACCATCGACTTCTTTGGAATACAGCAAAGAGACTCATTCTCAGTGTACTATGAAGAGATATACGCCGATTCTGTCCGAGTCGGTTCCGGTAATGTCCTTGCCGCGAATTTCGTTACCCAGGGTGTTGACCACTATGCCATCCGATACAAATACCATGGCGAACGTGAAGAGTATTTTGACGAGAAAGGGACAAGTCTGAGACGGGCATTCCTTAAAGCCCCACTAAACTATTCGCGCATCAGTTCCAGATTTTCAAATGCGCGCCTGCACCCCATAACCAAGGTGGTCAGAGCTCACCACGGAGTCGATTATGCAGCTCCATCAGGCACACCGGTCCATTCCATTGGCGATGGAGTAGTCATAACCAAGGGCTGGGACAGCAAGGGTGGGGGCAACTACCTGAAAATCAAGCACAACGGAACATACACAACCGAATACATGCATCTGAAGGGCTTTGCAAAAGGCATAGCCCAGGGCGTCCATGTCGCTCAGGGACAGCTGATCGGCTACGTAGGAGCCACAGGTATGGCAACCGGCCCTCATCTGGATTTCAGGGTTTTCAAGGACGGAAAGGCCATTGACCCGTTGCGCATGGATCTCCCTGCTGTCGATCCCATCGCTCCGGAAGATATGCCAGCCTATCTGGAAGCCACCCGTGACCTCATGGACATGGTCGGCATCACAACTGCAATTGAATAAGTAAAAGTTTGACAATCATCATGATAAGCAAATTCCATAAAGCGGTCACATTAGCAGCGGCCATTCTTGCAACTGTCATTTCGAGCTGCACGGGAAAGGATCCGGAACCAGAAGAAGTCAGGATTGAAGGCATATGCATGAATGTCACCCAAGCGGAAATGCTTCCCGGCGAAACCCTGAAGCTGTCTGCACTCATCATTCCTGACAGCATTGTCATTGACAAGAAAGTCGAAAGTGAAATTGACGCTGAAAAGCTTTGGAAATCAAGCAACGAGCAGGTCGCCGTGGTTGACGGCCAAGGCATTGTAACTGCCGTAGGGACAGGTACTTGCAATATATATTATGTATTGGGGCTCATGGCCGCCAAATGTGAAATCAACGTCATCCGCTTCAATCATGACCAGCTCTACGGCAACTGGACAGCACCACAGCAGCAGGTCCTGTTCGATTGCGGGAACAGATGTACCGTAAACGGACGCCAGTTGGACTGGAGCTTTGACGGAATGAGGGTAAGTCTGACTGACGGCAACGGTTCCATGAGCTTTGTGGTAACCAACGTCGACGATTCTTCACTGACGTTCTACATTGGACAGGATCCCACCAAAACACCTCTGACACTCAAATATTCACCTGTCATCATGAAAACCGGCGAACTGCTGGCAAACGCCAGAAAGGTTCAGACCGGCAGTGGCCAGACACGCATGGCCATTGGAATGGGCAGCACCAGAGGCATTCTCTGGGGAATATCGAACTATGATATGACGGGAAGCGACATACCGACCCAGACAGGCACATACTACGCATGGGGCGACACAGTGACAAAAACCGTCTTCACAGACATGACCTACGCCCTGTTCGATACCCGGAAATACGAATACACCAAATACAACGACAACGACGGACTGCTGGAACTGCAGCCCCTGGATGACATTGCCACAACGGGACTGGGCGGCAGCTGGCGGACTCCTTCAAAGACCGATGTCGAAGAACTGCTCATGAACAGCATCCCGTTCTGGTGTATGGTTGACAGTATCGAGGGCATTCTGCTCAAGAGCACAGCCCCGTCAACATTGGGCAACTGCCTGTTCCTGCCCAACTCAGGATTTGTCATGGGCGATGTTGACAGTCAGGAGCAGTCCGTGGGACAGGTCATGCAATGGTCATCGTGCTACTGGACATCATCGCGCGGTGAATACACGGACAATGAAGCCGTTGCCGCCATCGGAGTCAACCGTTCAATCGATTCCAGCCGCAGCAAGCTGCAGACGGGACAGGTAAAACGCTATCTGGGCGGGATAGTCAGACCCGTCTGTTCCAACAATTAAGGGCATATGAATCAAGGCGGATATCAACCGCATGGAGGGCTGCCTATGTCACTGGTCATGGTGCTTGCTGTTCTGGCAGGCATATCGGTAGCCAATCTGTACTATTGCCAGCCATTGCTCAACCTTATCTGCAGCGATACCGGCCTGTCTGAATTCCAGGTCAACCTCATGCCTGTATTCACCCAGGCAGGATACGCTCTGGGAATGCTTTTCATCATCCCTATGGGTGACATGTACAACCGCCGCGCCACCGTCCTGGTCTGTTTCCTTGCGGTCATGCTGGCGCTGGTAGCCGTATTCTTCGCACACAGCACCATCATGCTCCTGGCGGCATCGTTCGTGACCGGATTCTTCTCTGTTTCACCTCAGGTATTCATCCCGTTCGTATCGCTCTATGCAAAACCGGAACTCAGGGAACAGAAGGTTGGGGTAGTGCTGTCCGGCCTGCTGGTTGGAGTGCTCATGTCAAGAGTCCTCAGCGGCTATGTGGGACACCTGTGGGGCTGGCGCTCCATGTACATTATTGCCGCCACCATCATGGGAGCATCGGCCCTGGTCGTACTGCGCATTTTCCCACGCGTGGAGCCGACATACAAAGGCTGCTACCTGTCGCTCATGCTCAGTCTCAAGGAACTCATATCGAAAAAGGCGCTGTTATACTCAATCCGTGCCGGATTCGCATTCGGATCCATGCTGGGACTCTGGGCATGCATAGCCTTCCACATGAAATCCGCTCCATTCTACGCTGACAGCGACACTGTAGCCCTGCTGGCACTGTGCGGAGTGGCTGGCGCCATTACCGCCGCCAACGCAGGCAAGTACATTCCGCGTTTCGGACATGAACGCATGAATATGACAGGAACAGTCCTGGTGATATGCGCCTGGCTGATACTCTGGCTTTTCGGCAGCAGTTATGCCGGAATGATTGCAGGAATCATAGTCATTGACATCGGCATGCAGTGCATCCAACTGAGCAACCAGAACGCCACCATGAACCTGAATCCGCAGGCCGCCAGCCGCATGAACACCATCTACATGGTCATCTACTTCATTGGAGGCTCGCTGGGCACATTCGTATGCGGCAGCATGTGGACGCTGGCCGGATGGACGGGCACGGTCATGGCCGGAATGACTCTGATAGGATTCAGTCTTCTCATATCACTGACAACTTGTCATACACAAGCGAAACACGACTGACATTTTAACCGACATAAGAGTTGGTCTGCAGTTTGTCCTATACCAGATGAAAACAATTAAAATTTTTAGCCATGTTACCAACAACTTACAATCGCCGCAGGAACCGCGAATGGTTCCCCAGTATTTTCAACGAGTTCTTCAATGATGATTTCATGGGATTCACACCTGCAAAGCAGTTTGCATCGCCAGCCGTCAACGTCATCGAGGACGACAAGCAGTACACTCTTGAGCTGGCCGCACCGGGCATGACCAGAAACGACTTCTGCGTACGTCTGGAGAATGACAACGAGCTGGTCATCGGGCTCCAGAAAAAGGAGGAAAAGACCGATGACACACAGAACGACCGCAAGCGCAACTACCTGAGAAGGGAATTCTCATACGCATCGTACCGTCAGACCTTCCTGATTCCCGATGACGTCAACGTCGAAGGCATATCAGCCGCCATGGCCGATGGCATACTGACCGTAGCCCTGCCCAAGAAGGAAGAGGCAGTGAAGACTCCGGCCTCACGCCAGATCGCCATTGGCTGACAACCTCCACAACACCAAAAAGCAACCCCGCCAGAAATACTTCTAGCGGGGTTTTTGGTGATTCCGCCGGGATTCAAACCCGGAACCTTCTGATCCGTAGTCAGATGCTCTATTCAGTTAAGCTACGGAACCTCCCTTAATTGCGGTGCAAAGATACTGCTTATTTCTTAACTTCAGCACTCAAAGGCAGATTTTTTCACGGAAAACATGAAAAATCATTTGCCGAATACCTGGTCTATCAGAGAAACGAACTCCTGATAGGCTGAGTACTGCTCCAGTTCGGCCATTGCGCCGGCCAGACCGCGGTAATGCCACTCGTGGTCAGACTTGCCTCCGGGAGCGTGGAATATACTCCACAGCGCATCGCCTTTCTCTTTGTAGTCCCTTGCTATGGCACGCATGTTAGACAGCTTGTCGCCCAGAGCCACCATCTTGGAATCCCTCGATGCCCTGCCGAGACGGTCAATCGCAGCCTGCTTGCGGCTACGCCAGCTTTCCTCCTCGCTGACACCAGGAGTGAACACATCCGATTCCGACACCACCATATCGGCAATGCGGTCACCGAACTCGCGTCGGATTTCCTCGGCAGTCACATCCGTATCTTCAACAGTGTCGTGCAGAATGGCCGCTGCCAGCATTTCCTGGTCAGGAGTCATGGTTGCGACAATCTCCACCGCTTCCATAGGGTGGACTATGTAGGGGAACCCCTTTCCGCGGCGTTCCGTATTGGCATGCGCCTTTACGGCAAATATTACAGCCCTGTCAAGTAGGGACGTTTCCAGATACTTGTTTCCCATTTTCGAGTGATGTTATTTTATGTATGTTACAGTTCGGGAATATTCTGATCCATCCAGCTCCAGCGCATAAGGAAACCTTCCTTCAATCTGTCAACAGCCTCCTGGAAGCTCAGGTCCTTGTCTTCGTTCTCATCGCCGTTGGGATTGTTGATCGGGCCCCATACTGCATAATTCGCAGTTTCCGAATCACGCAGGACCACAGCCATGGAGTCAACATATTCCGTAAGCTGCCTGAAGGTCCCCTTCTGGGCGTTCCATCTTTCCTGGAGACGTTTCTTGAACTTCGAGTCCTTGAGCAGGAAATAGAAATAATAGTCGTCATTCTGCTGGTTGTTCCAGCCACCCCAGCCGCCCTGCTGCTGTTCCTTATGGGCGGTAAGACCTACCCATCCGGTGCTGCGGCTCGGCATGAAGGTGTGGTAGTCGAAGTCCCATCCGGGGCCGAAAGTCAGCCTGCCTTCAGGATCAGCGGCATCAAGATATATGTATGTGCTGTGAGGTCCTGCCACAGGCCAGGTGTTGTAGAAGTCGTGATTGCCCACCAGCTCTTCCACAAGAGCATAGTCAATGGCCTGATCCACATCCAGATACTTCTCATATTCATGACTGAAGAGCTTGGAGTCATTCTTGAGGACAGCTTCAAAGCTGCTGATGTAGTTCACAAGATAGTCGTATGACTCCTGAGTCATATCCTCCATATCGGGCTGCTTGAAGATGTAAGGCAGGTTGAAGCCCTGGGACTTGAACCCGAAATACCTTGTGTCCGCACCGGTTCTCTGCAGTTCGGCAAGATCGTCGTCATAATAGGTATCAATCTCCACAAGGTAGCCGCTGCTTTCGGCATTCAGCGGATCAGGTTCGGTAATGGCAATGCGGTTCTTGTCAATCTTGGCCTGTTCGCACAGGTAATAGTTGCCCACATGTTTTCCGTTCATGACAAGCTCAACGAACTGGCCGTCAATGGTGTAGTTCAGGCCCGAATGCTTCGAGAGCCAGAAAGCCGCATCATTGCGCATAAGGGTGCGGTCCTTGTAGTTGGCCAGCAGTATCCAGCGCTTGTGCTTGTGCATGCCCAGAACTTTGGTACGTCCGTCCATGCGCAGGGCATAAGGCTTCTTGGCAAGAGTCCAGGTGTTGTTGCCGCGGCCACGGACGCTCAGGGTGTCTTCAAGATCGACAGTCCCGTCCGGCAGTTCAATGCGTATGCGGCAGTCGGTCACCCATTCGGTCTTGCTGTTTATGGGCAGCGGGGTGGTGATGCGCACTATCGGCAGTCCGGTGTTGCGTGCCTGAACCGTAAGTTTCTGACAGACATCGTACTTCCATGCGTAAAGTTCAAGCGGCTTGCTCAAGTCCACTTCAACACCCGTGGACCCCAGTCTCCTGTCACCCAGCTTGACGCTGTCCCAGGTGGTGCTCACCGTAAGCATGAGTTTCGAGAAATCCGTAATATCGGGCATTATTCCCAGATAATCGTTTCCCGATTTCGAAAGCGACTGGCCTTCAAGCTTGACATTCGGCATGTTGTCGGTGATCCTTTTCACCGAAAACTGCTCTGTCATCAGAATATTGCCATCCAGATCAATGCACAGTCTGACATCGGAACTGATTCCGCTCTTGAGCTTTGCCCCGACATGCCAGGCACTGTCTGCCGCACTGTAGCTCATTCCGGTAATATAACAGCTCTTGCTCTCGGTTCCCTGAGCGTTGTCGGTCACATAAAGGATTGATGGATCATCCTGAAGCAGGTCCCAAGGCACCGTCTTTATGAGTATGCGGGCCGTGTCACCGCTGACATAGGCCGATATCGGACCGGACAGCAACTCTATCGAACCGTCCTTTACCGGATTGTCCTTCTTTGAAGGATCATCGTCTTCAAGCGGATCGGCACACGACACAAGAACAGCGGGAACTGCGGCAACAGCCGCCACCAATGCGAAAATGCGCAGAAACAAATTCAATCTTTTCATAGTGTTGCAAAGATAATCACAAGTTCGGGATATTCTTATCCATCCAGTCCCAACGTTTCAGGAATCCGTCCTTCATTCTGTTCACGGCATTCTGGAAGCTCAAGTTCTGGTCCTCGTTCTCGTCACCGTTGGGATTGTTTATTGCACCCCAGACAGCGTAGTTGGCCGCTTCAGAATCACGCAGGACAACAGCCATGGAGTCAATGTATTCGGTGAGTTGCTTGAAGGTTCCCTTCTGGGCATTCCATCTTTCCTGGAGACGTTTCTTGAACTTCGAGTCCTTGAGCAGGAAATAGAAGTAGTAATCGTCATTCTGCTGGGTGTCCCAACCCCAGCCGCCGCCCCA
>JAZUEH010000009.1:0-5531 GCA_045640065.1 Bacteroidaceae bacterium | reverse complement strand
TGAAGAATTGATTGAAAATGTCATTCTGTTTTTCCACAGGAGCAGCCAGGGTGATAATGTGGTTCTGCACCACCTTGCCCTTTTCCTTTGTTGTGGTGATGTCATAACTGGCTATTGCTTTGCCGGCAAGTTGCGTGCCGTCAAAGTTGCTGACAGGCTTGCCGTCAATGACGTAATGGTTGACTGTGTCGGCCTTGGCTTCAACTGAAACTGTTCCCGGAGCCGATGTCAGGAGTGCCGAAAGCATTAATGTAAGCATGATTCGTGTCTTTAATTGTTAATAAAATTAGTTTTGTGCAAGAATGCTGGTGGAGCCGTCACGGCGGTTGCGGACCATGACGAAGGTGCTCGAGTTTCCGTCCTTCATCGTCGCTGTCAGTATGACCCTGGATCCTTGGGGCCTGGCAACAATCGAATCGACATCCTGAGTGTCCAGCTGCATCAGCAGGTTTATGTTCTCTGCAATTTCAATCGGGGTGAACTCATTGCCTTTGAATGGCCTTGCAAACAGGACAAGCAGGGCAATGCAGGCAGCAACAGCCGTGACGGCAAGATATATCTGCCTTATGTTCTTCTTTCTTTCAGGGTCTGACAGGACTTCGGCCTGCGGGTAATCCATCAGAATGAGCCGGGCTGCATCGGACTCATCGGCCTCCGCCTTGTGAGTGGAGAAATAGCGTGCCAGAAGCATTTCCTCCTGAACGGTGGTGTCAGCCTCCAGATACCGGTCTATGAGTTTACGTCTGTATTTTCTATTCTCTATCATACCATTTTTTTGAATTGCTCCAGCATCTGCTTTCGGGCAGTGGAGATGGTTGTCTTTATGCTTGCTTTGGGCTTTCCTGTCATCAGCGCAATGTCGTCGAGCGAAAGGCCAAGTTCGTTTCTCAGTTCCAGGTAATGGCGTTGTGTCGGTGTCAGTGACGCGTACAGCCTGTCACGTATGGTCTGGCTGTCCTGTGCATCGGTAAGCTGCGTGGCGGAATCGCCGCCCTCAATTTCAATTTCAGAAACAGGTACAGAGTCCGTCCTGGAACGGCGCAGACCGGCACACGCAATGTTCTTCGTGATTTTTACAGCCAGAGCTTCGGCGTCCCTGACCGGATAGCCTTCCGATATAAGGCGCCACATGGTGAGCAGCGATTCCTGGACAATGTCTTCGGGTTCGTCACCCAAGCCGGAACTGGCCTTTCTATGCCATACCAAAGCCAGAAGTCTGCTTCGGACCGATGCTGCAAATGTGTCGAATTCCTGTTCTGTCATTTTATCACCCTCTATATATAGGTTGCAGATAAATGGCAAAAGTTAATCGGAAAATCCTGATTATTTCCAAATGTATGCAATATTTCCACCTGATGAATAATAAACGTATGCTTGAGATGCCCAACAGAAGCAGAAGTAAGGAAATGCTCAGGCCACAAGTCAACTAAAACTTTCGAACGTTACATTACTTTTGATGACGATTGATTGTCAGGATACAGGATGGTGTAAATATAGTACTTCTGATATTTTTAGGGCCGTAAACAACACGAGTTAGAAGTGATAAAGCACAAGCGTGGGATTCTCCGACTGCGCCGCTCTACGGTAGAAGGCTTCCAACTCCGGAGAATTCTGCATCGGCTGTTCATCTTCGTCCAGTTCCGGTGTATAGACTCCGATTATCGTGTTGTCATAAACTCCATTCACCGTCAGCTCAGGCATGGTCCTGTAAGCGGTCTTACGATATGCATACTCATGAAGAGAACCTGTATTCTTGTCGTAAACATACCGCACGCCAACTCTTGTCCCGTATGTAAACTGCAGCATGTCCTTCATGTTTATGAATGACAGCAGGGTTGCATGTTCCGAGTCCCAAAGCCAGGACATATCGAAGTTTAGTTTCTCCTCTTCGGAAGCATCTTTCAGGAATGCCAGATTTGCAACACATTCCACCTGACATGAATCTGACAACCGGTAAAGATGATGGTCCAAAGCACGCATGAACCAGGTCTCGCCACCCTGTGAATCAAGATATCTTTGTCCATAATTAGTGGAAAAATTTCCAACTGCCCATTCTGACTGGCCCAGTTTCCAGTTTCTCATAGGTACTATTGAATCGGCCTGTCCGTCGGGATGTATGGCTATGAACTCGTTGGTCGGAACAGAGCCGAAAAGCGATTCCATAAGTATGGAGCCGTCAGACATGATATGGGCTATGAAGCCGTCATCACAGGTATCACTCAACGTGTCAGTATGAACCGTTCTCAGGAAATTGCCTTCATAATCAAAGTACTTGACAGTGAAAGGATTGCCAATCATTATTATGGCCACTTCATTCCTGTCCGGATCCAATGTCCACGTGATGTTTCCCACATATTCATTACGTGCCCTTCCAGGATGGCTGATGTCACGTATATATCTGCCTGTCCGGTCAAATACCTTGAACGTTCTGGTACCTGATTGCCCGTTCATTGATTCAATGAAGAAAAGACCGTCATCAAACCGGACTTTCACGACATCTCCCAGCAGGGCATCAACACTTGAGTCATCCAGAAACACCGGTTCCAAACTGTCAAGAATACAGTCACACATGCTGCTGTCGGATTTGATGATATCCGATTCAGTGATTTGAACGCATGTATCCGGATTCGAAACATTTGTACAGCATACAATCATGACATGTATTGCCGTCAGCATCAGCAAGTTCGTTTTCATATTTTGCGTATTCGTGAAATTTAATAGTAAATCAATTCTGATTCGTATTGGGCCTGACGGCATACGTTGTTTCTATTATCCGTATAGATTCGTACAGTATGAGTCTTGAGAAGTGATAATATGAAGGTGAACATTTTTTCATAAGATTGAACATCACTTTCGTAGCGGATCGTCAAACAGATGACTCCTTATGAGTTCGTGGGTCTGAACGCGCAGATTATTGAGTGTTGTCATATCACCACCGTCCTGACTTGATACTGCAGACTTGTTTATCTCTTCAACGGATGAATAGAAGTCCGCGCTCTGCATTCTGTACTGCTCCTTAATCGGCATCTTCTGATTCAGCTGTCGTTCCGCCTCACTGATATCAAGAGCCCATGCTATCCTGCCTGTCGCTTCGGGATTGTATGTGTTATGTTCAGGACAGCGGCCCAAAGTAAAAACGGTAAGGACTGCCCATTTCCGTGCTTCTGACGCGTTAAGCTTTCTGATATGCAGTTTCTGTATTGTACTGTCTGGCAGAGATTCGAAGTCGAACAAGTCCGATTTCCAACATTCAGTGACCACGAAGTCGGTTCCGGCTACATTTGCCCTCGGCTGCCAACCGCGGCCATCCTTGTAGTACTGCTTATTGGTGGGACTCCACAGCACGTGAATGAGAGCGTAGGAGATTTCCCCGAACCCGTTCACTTCAAAATCGCAATCGACACAATCCTGAAGAATCCTGCTGTCATGCGGATCAGAATACTTCTTCAACATATATTCACGACGGGAATACTTGCCTGCATAGTGAATGCCCATATTATCGACCCTGATTGATTTCAGTTTCATTGATGCGGCATCAATCTCCAGCTGTCCTTTTGCATACAGCGGGTTCTTTCTGGGATATCTGTCCGATGACTCGAAGCTGAACGTGTATGAATCTCCGGAATCCGCTGTCAAAGTGAACACGTAATCGGAACAGTTGCGGCTATAGACGGGTCCGTACAGGTAAATAAGTCTGACTATGTCAAAGACGTATTTCCCTCGTGCATCATACCAGTTGTCACGTGATATTACCTGTTCTGCAGATTTGAAGTTCTCCGTAAGCACCTCATTACCGGAAGTGTCGTAACGCAGACTCCTGGCATTATATACCGGGACGAAATTGATACCCCACCGGCTGTCAAAGTCATCGCGCTTTTCATTGTAACCGCTTTCGAAATAATATCCGTATTCCCGACTGAGCTGAATCACAGAACCAGCGGACTCCATTATCTGAATGTGCTGGGCATTGCCACAGGAGGAAACCGGTGTTTCCTTAGTCATCTTCATCAGATTGCCGATGGCCTTCTGTATGATGGTCTTTGGTTTCAGAGCTTCTATCTGAACATCGCTCAATTGGACATTGATGGTATCCGCTTCCTGAGACAAAGCGGATACAGTCCCGATTATCAGAATCAGGACTGTAATGATGCGCTTTTCCATATTACCGGTCGGACTTGCAAGCCGTATCGCAATCGTCTGTCACGTACTGTACTTTATTGTCTTTATCCTTGAACAGCGGATCCGGACCGTAATAGTTGGGACCTTCAGTGCCAGGTTTGCAGTATTGGACTATGGCCAGTATGCTTGTGGCAATGAGTATTACCAGATTGATTATATACAGCGCGTTTGCCCAAGACATTACAAACTGATCAGGTCCCGGAACCGATGGATTGGCCCACTGCAGATGTATGGCATATTCATTTTTCCATATAAGTATTGTCGCGAGGGTCAGATACGGGAGCAGATATGTCAGTGCCCACTGCCAGCCGCTGTGTTCGGTATCGTGGAAGCGTCTTACTGACACTGCACAGTGCGACACGGATATTGCAGCCACAAATACTACCCATATCTTTGTCTCAATACTGTCATTGTGCTGCATTGGCAACATATTCCTGACCAGTACATATAGGATAAACAGTATTGTCTGAAGAATCAGACAGAACAGTGTGTAGTACCAGAATTCAGATCGCGATGCGCGTCCTCTGAATCTTACAGTTTCGCCAATCCCCTTGAGAATGGCCTGACCGAATGTCATTTCGACAAGTGAGTTCTTTTCCATAATTTTTTCGTTTAGAGTTTCTGCCGCCAAAGGTATGGAGCCGGCATCATCTCCGGAAGAAATCTCCGTAACACTATCGTGACATTGGCTCTGATATGTTTTTGTTACGGTATGGAAAAGCAGCGAGAACCACTCCTCAGGCAGTTTTTCGCGCAGGCGGCTTTTACGCATCCGCACAGCATCGGCCGACACGCAGAAGCATTCGGCAATGACCGCAACTGAAAAGCCCTCGTATGAAAGTACGCTGAGCAGGAGGTCCAAGTCCGTCAGCGACGGATTGATGCTGCGCAGTTCCAGAAAGACCGGATAGAACACCTTCTCTATCTCCTTGGTAATGAACAGCCGTTCATCGAACGAAAGACGGTTGTCCCTGCTCCGATAGAGAATCAGTATCCTGGCACTCTCAGTCGCGCGGAAATCCGCGTGACACTTCTCAAGTATCTGCTGTCCGTTATCCATAGTCATGTCATGTATGATGCTGCAAAATTAAGGCAAATGCCCACAGTTCACACCATAATAGACATAACATAAACATAACAGACCTTCTCCCAATACCATTACTGAATAATATTCACGGATAGTGCCATGGACATGTCTTCAAACGTATGCTGTTTGGTAAGCTGAAAAGAAATCACTTTCGGATAGAGTTTTGCCGTATGTTGAGTGAGACTTCGACTGTTTGGTGAATCATCAGGGATGGATTACAGATCCCTTCTGAATTTCACTATGCAGTCAATGCAGATTGGTGAAT
>JAZUEH010000008.1:0-45991 GCA_045640065.1 Bacteroidaceae bacterium | reverse complement strand
AACGCTGCAATGGTGGAGCGATTTATTTCCATGTCCGGAATACATGCGGACATGAGATTTAATAACACTGATTTCAAAGAACTTTTGTTCTACGGCGTCAGAGCCGCAGGATGATTTTTATAAAACTAACGAACTATTGTTTATTGATGCTGGCTTGAAGGAACTATCGCGAAATGAAATCAGTCAAAGAACTGACGCCAATCGTCATCGCTGACAGAACGTCCCTTCTTGTTGCGAGGTGGGCGTGAACCGGTATTGTGGTCATTTACGTAAGGAGCTCGTGAAGGACCGCGATGTTCTTTTCTTGGGTCTGTTGATTTGGATTTCCTTTCAGAAACGGTTTCTCTGGTATTCTGTTTCTGACTTCCATCCGGCTTTTGTCTGTTTTCCCGCTTTGGACGGTCCTCCCATTTGGGACGCATTGCTTTGTTAGGGCGATCAACTGCATATTCGTCATTCCAGTCAAATCCTTCAAAACCTACTTCCTCTTTCTTCTGGTTCTTGTTCCGATTCAGTTCCTTTTCCTTATAGGACTTTGAATTTCCTGTCCTCTCAGCTTTTGATCTGTCTTCCCGTCTGAGACGGTCTTCTTTGGTCCGTCTGTCGCGTTCCTCAGCTTTTTTTGAAGAACCAGCCTCCTTCTTGTTGGAAGAGCTGGCGTCGGCAATCTCAACGTTAATCTGACGTCCTTTTATGTAGGAACCGGACAGAGACTCAACGACATCCTGTGCAGCTTCTTCAGGTACTTCGAAGAAAGAGAAGGTCTTCATGAGATCTATTCGCCCTATGTCAATGCGCGGGCCATGCAGACGCTGGTTTATCTGTTCGATAATCTGGCTGGTATGGATACCGTCCATCTTGCCGACATTGATGAATAAACGGGTGAAGCCTGTCTCAGGAGTATGGTTGCGGTCGCGGCGGCGGGAACTGCGTTCCCCGGCTTTGTCCGATTTGTCAGCCTTTCCGGCTTTGACCTCCTCAATCTCGGGGGCATTGGCGTAATACTGCATGAAATGGCCGAATTCACGCATTACCACTCGTTTGACTATGTCTTCCTTGTCCAGCCAGTCAAACTTGCGGAACACTTCAGGGAGGAATTTGGCAATCTGCTCCTCATTGACCTGAGTGTGTTCCAGATCATCGATGACTTTAAGCAATTGTTTTTCGCAAATCTCCTGCCCGGTTGGCATGATCCCTTGCTGGAACTGCTTGCCTATGGTCTTTTCTATGATACGTACCTTGCCCTTCTCCCTGAGGTTGATAATGGAGATGGATGTTCCTGTCTTTCCGGCACGTCCGGTTCGTCCGCTACGGTGTGTGTAGTTTTCAGTATCATCGGGCAGACCGTAGTTGATGACATGTGTCAGGTCGTCAACGCCAAGACCTCGGGCGGCCACATCGGTTGCCACAAGAATCTGCAGCTGACGGCGGCGGAACTTGTGCATGGCAAGGTCACGCTGGGCTTGTGAAAGGTCTCCGTGCAGTGAATCGGAGTTGTATCCGTCCTGTATGAGCTTGTCGGCAATCTCCTGTGTCTCAAGTTTGGTTCGGCAGAAGATTATGGCATATATGTCGGGGTAGTAATCGACAATGCGCTTCAATGCCAGATACTTGTCTTTGGCATGAACCATGTAATAGACATGGTCCACATTCTCGGCACCTTCATTACGGCTTCCTATTACTATTTCCTGCGAGTTATGCAGATATTTTTTTGCAATTCCGCTGATTTCGCGGCTCATTGTGGCCGAGAACATGAGCATCTTACGTTCTTCGGGAACTGCCTGGAGAATGGTTTCCAGCGCTTCGGAAAAGCCCATGTTGAGCATTTCATCGGCTTCATCAAGAATGACGGTACGTATGGTTTCCAACTTTACCACTCCGCGTTCCATAAGGTCTATGAGACGTCCAGGGGTGGCGACGATGATATGTGCACCGCGGCGGAAGTTGCGTATCTGGTTCTCGATTGACGTGCCGCCGTACATGGGAATGATGTGCAGACCGTCAATGTAGCGGGAGTAGTCTGCCAGGTCGGCAGCAATCTGCATGCACAGTTCGCGGGTGGGACTCAGAATGAGATACTGTGCCTCAGTGCTCAGTGTTTCGGTCTGCTGGATAATCGGTATTCCGAATGCTGCAGTCTTGCCGGTTCCAGTCTGGGCCAGGGCAACCACATCGCCATTGCCTTCAAGCAGGTAAGGAATAACCTTTTCCTGTACAGGCATGGGTTCTCTGTAACCAAGTTCTTCAATAGCTCGGAGTATGGGAGCCGATACTCCCAGTTCGCTGAATGTGCTCATTTGAGTTCCAGACTCTGCTGGCCTATCATCACGCCTTCGGCAAAGATGTAGGCGGTGTATGTTCCTGCTGGCAGATACTGGTCAACATTCCAGAATATGGTGACCTGCTGCTGTTCGCCTGTATATTCGATGACTTTCTTTGCGGTAAAATCCAGACTGGTGTTCTCATAAGGGAACTTGCCTGAATCGGCGCTTACAAGAACTTCCCCATCGGGTTTGGCCAGACGCATATATACTGTCTTTTCACCTGTCTGGACCGTGATGTTCCTGGCAATTGTGAAGTCAAGCAGGAAATGTGTCACGTTCTTGACCTTGAGTTCGGCCTTGTTGCGTTTGTTTCCTGCTGTCAGGGTTATGGCAACCGCATCGAGCTGAGAGGCAAGTGCCACCTTCTCTTCGGCGATCTGCTTTTCGACTGTCAGTTTCTCGACTTCCTGTGTGACTTTGGTGACCTGCTGTTTTACCTGGGTGTTCTCCTGAGCCAGCTGCTTGTTCACTCTGTCCAGAGAATCTATCTGGCTGACATATGACTTGAGCACGGCACGTACGGTTGCCAGTTCCTTCTTCAGTCGGGTAATCTCGGCTGTATTGGTGGCTTTTGTCTGGCGGAGTTCCTCAAGCAACTGCTGGGTGCGCATTTTCTCCTTTTCCAGCTGGTGTATGAGAGAGTCGTTTGACAGATGAACCTGAAGTTCGTCATACTGTACAGCAAAGCCCGAGTATTCGCTCTCCATTTCCTGCTTCTCAAGTTCGAAGATCTGGGTCATGTCCTCCAGACTCTTATCCCTTTCCTTGACGGTCTTGAAAAGATAGGCTACTGCGCCTGCAAGCAGGGCAATGACAACGATTGCGGCAGTCAGGCTGATGTTGAATTTCCTGTTTTCCTTTTCCATTATTTTGATAGAGCAGCCATGCTCTCTTTGATTGTTTCAATCTTGTGTGTGGCGTCGGCCTGCTTCTTGCGCTCGTTCTCAACGACTGCGGCAGGAGCATGGGCTACGAAATTCTCGTTGGCGAGCTTTGCATTCACACCCTTCAGGAAGCCTTCAAGATGGGTGAGCTCGGCCTGGAGCTTTTCCAGTTCGGCCTTTACGTCAATGAGACCGCCCAGACGTACGGCAAACTCCTGAGTGCCGATCATGAATGCCGATGTGCCTTCACTCTTGGCCGGCACGACGATGATGTCTTCAAGGCCAGCCATCTTGAGTATTATGCTGTTCATGGTCTGTGCAGGATTCTGGCCGACAGCTTCGACTGTAAGCGGCTCGCGCGGTCCTATGTTCTTGGACTTGCGTATGGAACGGATTTCCGTTACAATCTGCTTTGCCTGTTCGAATGCCGCAAGTATGCTGTCATCGGCCTTCATGGCATTCATCTCCAGTATGCTCTGGGTCATGATGGTCTGGCCTGCTTCACGTTCGGTGACATTCTGCCAGAGTTCCTCGGTTATGAACGGCATGAACGGGTGCAGCAGCATGAGCTGCTTCTCGAAGAGCTGCATTGTGGCCTGGTATGTGGCGCGGTCAATGGGCTGCTGGTATGCCGGCTTGATGATTTCAAGATACCAGCTGGCGAATTCGTCCCAGAACAGCTTGTAAATGGCCATCAGAGCTTCGCTGATGCGGTACTTGGACATGAGGTCGTCCATCTCGGCTGCTGTGCGGGCAAGTTGTGCCTGGAACCATTCCACTGCTATGCGTGAACTCTCGGGCTGTTCGATATCGGCCACCTGCCAGCTCTGGGTAAGGCGGAAGGCGTTCCATATCTTGTTGTTGAAGTTACGGCCCTGTTCGCACAGACTTTCGTCGAACAGGATGTCATTGCCTGCAGGAGCACTGAGCATCATGCCCATGCGGACCCCGTCAGCTCCGTATTTGTCGATGAGATCCAGAGGGTCAGGACTGTTGCCCAGGCTCTTGGACATCTTGCGGCCAAGCTTGTCACGTACGATTCCGGTAAAGTATACATTCTTGAAAGGCATCTTGCCCATGTATTCGTATCCGGCCATGATCATGCGTGCTACCCAGAAGAAGATAATGTCCGGACCTGTAACCAGGTCGTTGGTGGGGTAGTAGTATTCAATCTCCTTATTGCCGGGATTGGTTATTCCGTCAAAAAGGCTGACTGGCCAGAGCCATGACGAGAACCATGTGTCCAGAGCGCCTTCGTCCTGGGAAAGCTGGTCGGCTGTCACATTCTCGAATCCGGCAATATGGCGTGCCTTTTCAACTGCCTTTTCAATGTTCTCGGCAACGATGTATTTCCTGTCTTCGTCCTTGACATTCTCCTGACCGGGCAGGAAGTATGCGGGAATGCGATGTCCCCACCAGAGCTGGCGGCTGATGCACCAGTCCTTGATATTCTCAAGCCAGTTCCTGTATGTGGTCTTGTACTTGGTCGGGTAGAAGCGGATGTCGTCATTTTCAACCGGCGGCAGTGCAATGTCGGCAAAATGCTGCATTCTGATGAACCACTGCAGTGAAAGACGCGGTTCGATTGGAACATTGGTGCGTTCGCTGTATCCTACCTTATTGTCATAGTCTTCTGTTTTCTCGAGTAATCCTGCGGCATTCAGATCCTTGGAAATCTGCTTGCGGCAGTCAAAGCGGTCCATGCCGACGTACATGCCGGCCGTTGGAGCGATGGTGGCATCGGCGTTGAAGATGTCGATGATTTCCAGATTGTACTTCTGACCAAGGGCGTAGTCGTTTACATCATGTGCAGGTGTCACTTTCAGACAGCCTGTTCCGAATTCGATTTCAACGTAACGGTCTTCAATAATAGGCACGACACGGTTTACCAGAGGGACAATGACTTTCTTTCCTCTTAACCATGTATTCTTGGGGTCCTTTGGGTTAATGCACACGGCTATATCACCCATGATTGTTTCCGGACGTGTCGTTGCAACGACTGCATAACGGCGGCCCTGAGCATCGCGGTGTATGATCTGATGCTTGACGGTCGGGTCAAAGGCATCGGTTGCAGACAGGGTCTGGGCATCGTCTTCTTCACCGTCAGTGCTTCCGGCCGGCTCGTCAACGTAGTATTTGAGGTAGAACAGATGTGAATGCTCGTCATGGTAGATGACTTCTTCGTCTGACAGTGCGGTCTGACGTTCTGGATCCCAGTTGACCATGCGCAGCCCGCGGTAGATCAGACCTTTGTCATAAAGGTCGCAGAATACCTTGATCACACTTTCAGAACGCGGTCCGTCCATGGTGAACGATGTGCGGTCCCAGTCACAACTGCAGCCCAGCTGGCGCAACTGCTTGAGAATGATACCTCCGTGTTCTTCCTTCCATGCCCATGCGTGCTCGAGGAACTGCTCACGTGTCAGGTCACTCTTCTTTATGCCCTGTTCGGCCAGACGCTTGATGACCTTGGCTTCGGTCGCGATTGAGGCATGGTCTGTTCCCGGAACCCAGCATGCGTTTTTCCCCAACATGCGGGCGCGGCGTACCAGAATGTCCTGGATCGTTTCGTTCAGTACGTGTCCCATGTGCAGCACACCGGTAACGTTTGGCGGTGGAATGACCACGGTGAACGGCTGTCTTCCATCGGGTTCCGAATGAAACATGCGGTTATCCTCCCAGTACTTGTACCACTTGCCCTCAACTTCTGAAGGGTTGTATTTGCTTGCCAGTTCCATATTACTGTATTGTTTGTTTCCGATTTTACATTTGGATACAAAGGTACTGCTTTTTTATCTACTTTTGCGAAAAATACAAGAGAACATGAATAGTAGGGAAGAACAGTTGCAGGCTTTCTCACGCCTTCTTGACGTGATGGATACTTTGAGGGAAAAATGTCCTTGGGACAGAGTGCAGACAAACGAGTCGCTCAGACAGAATACTATCGAAGAGGTCTTTGAACTTTGCGATGCCCTGATGAAGGATGATAAGGTGAATATCTGCAAGGAACTGGGAGACGTTCTCCTGCATGTTGTGTTCTATGCCAAAATCGGTAGCGAAACTGGTGATTTCGACATTGCGGATGTCTGCAACAGACTTTGCGAAAAGTTGATTTACCGTCATCCTCATATATATGGAACGACTGTAGTTGACGGACAGGAGCAGGTGCTGCAGAATTGGGAACAGCTCAAGCTTAAGGAAAAGGGAGGCAACAAACGTGTCCTCGCTGGAGTTCCGGATTCTCTGCCTTCTCTGATAAAGGCTTACCGTATCCAGGAGAAGGCCGCACATGTGGGCTTTGACTGGGACAGCCCTCAGGGCGCACTTGACAAGGTTTCAGAAGAAATGCATGAATTCAAGGTCGAGGCCGATACCGTTGCACATGAAAATCACGAACCGGAAGCCGAAGTCAGAGCTGAGCAGGAAATGGGAGACCTGCTCTTCTCAGTAGTCAATGTGGCGCGCCTTTATGGAATTCACCCGGACAATGCTCTTGAAAAGACAAATCAGAAGTTCATTTCACGTTTCAACTACGTGGAGGAGAAAGCAATAGGACAGGGCAGAAGCCTGAAGGATTTGACTTTGGGCGAAATGGATGCCCTTTGGAATGAAGCCAAGTCTCTTGGACTTTAACTGAAGGTCAGTCAGATTTCTCCAGGACGGTCTTCTCTTGGCATTGACTGTGTCTTTTCGGAACCTTTGGAACTGTCATCACAATTGTATTCCGAACATGTTCCTGTCTTGCCGTTGCATGAGGCCCGTTCCTGGCCGGGAGCTGCCGGCTTGGAATGCTTGTATTGGTGCTCACGGGATTGTTGGATGTCCTTGAGCATCTGACTGTTGAACTCCTCCTGGGCAATCTGGGCCTTCAGAATTTTGGAAGCCGGCAGAATGGTCTTGAACTTTTCCAGATATTCCTTTTCCAGACGTGCAATGCGCAGATTGCTTTCGGCCATGGCATCGATGGCTTCCAACGCCTGCTGTTCGGTAATCTGTTCCTTCTTGCCGTCAGTATCGTCTTGGGAAGTCGCTTTGTTGTAAGTCTGGCGCGCTCGGCGGTTGATGTCCCGTTTCTTTTTCTGGAATTCATCGAAGACGGGAAAGAAGTCCTGAGCTTCGCTGTCGCTCAGATCAGCGGCACGCTTGACGTAGTCATGAAGGCTGTTCCAGTATTCCTGTACCGAAAAGCTTCCACTGTTTTGAGTTGAGTGATGCTTGGACGTCTCATTCTGAGCTGAGACGCTGACGAACGGCAGACATGCTGCAATGATGAAAATAAAGGTCCTGTTCATGATTATTCAGCTGTATCAACCAGCGAATAGTAGAAAGTGCAGTCATCAATCATGGCTGTCTCCAGGAATGAGTCAATGTATTCATCAGAATAAATTGTAACCTGGGATTCTTGCGCCAAGTCGGAACGGCCACCGTTCTTTCCATTGCCCAAGTCAACGAACAGGCCGATGCCGAAGAACAGTCCGGCAAAAGCTGCCGCCATGTAGAGGTATGGTCTGATCTTCATCCATGTGGTGACATTGACCGGCTGCGGTTCAGCGGTCTGAGGCAGTACACTGATTATGTCTGCATCCAGATTGTCGAAGTAGCCTTGAGGCACTGTAAAGGGT
This sequence comes from Bacteroidaceae bacterium, assembly GCA_045640065.1. Classification (GTDB taxonomy): domain Bacteria; phylum Bacteroidota; class Bacteroidia; order Bacteroidales; family Bacteroidaceae; genus Colenecus. Next base: position 38,161 of record JAZUEH010000008.1, on the reverse strand, counting down.
CTGCGGTTGCCACACCTGGTCAGTATGTCCTTTTCCTGTTTCATTGTCTTTTTGACTGTTGCCGGTTGAAATGGTTTAATCTATATTGTTGAAATATGCTTCTATTTTCCTGACAGCCAGATGAAAAGAGGCTTTCAAGGCACCAACGCTCGTTCCAAGAAGTCGGGACATGTCCTCATATTTCATCTCGTCAAAATATTTGAGGTTGAACACGAGACGCTGCTTTTCGGGCAGGGAGGCGATAGCTTCCTGTAACTGCCGCTCTGTCTCGTTTCCATCAAAGTACGGGTCGCTTTCCAGACGTTCTGCCATAGAATGCTGGACATCGGAATCCAGAGGCAACGTCTGTTGGCGTCGGCTGATGAATGACAGTGATTCGTTGACTGCAATCCTGAACAGCCAAGTGTATAGCTTGGAGTAACCCATAAAGGAGTTGATGTTGGTCCAGGCCTTTATGAATGTGTTCTGGAGAATGTCATTGGTGTCATCATGGTCCAGTACCAGCTGTCTTATTACCCAGTAGAGTTTTTGGGAATATTCATGGACAAGCAGTTCAAAGGCCTGACGTTTTTCACTGTCAGTGCCGTCCTGGAATATGCTTATGATCTCGCTCTCTGGAAACAACATGGTAGAACCGGTCAGTGAATATCTATCTCCAGGTTCTCCTTTGCCAGAACCGAGTTCGGAAAAATCTGTCTTGCTTCGTCAAGCAATATGCCTTCATCATTATAACGGGCGGAAAAATGCCCGAGGATAAGTTTTCCTATACCGGCCTCAAGCGCTGTGTTGGCAGCGTCGGATGCGGTGCTGTGAAAGTGCTTTGCCGCGTTTTGGGCTTCTCCGATGGCGTATGTGCAGTCGTGATAGATGGCATTCGCGCCGCTTATGAGCGGTATCATGGCCGGGTTATATGCCGTATCGCAGCAATAGGCGTAACTTCGTGGCGCAGGGGATGGCTTGGTGAGTCGGGAATGCGGAATTACCGTTCCGTCCGGCATGGTGAAATCGCCACCGTTTCTGATACGGTTATAATCCCACATCGGAACCTGATAGAAATCAGCCCACTGGCGGTCAAGATGATCGGGTGTTTTCTTTTCCTTGAAAAGAAAGCCTGCACATGGTATTCTGTGCCTGAGTGGAATCGTACTGACGGTCAGGGAACGGTCATCATAAATTATGCTGGCTGTGTCTGCATCAAATCCCTGGAACTCAACCTGAAATTCAAGATCACGGCAGTAGAAATCAAGTTCCGTACCTAGTACATGCCACATTTCCTTTGGAGCATGAACGAACAGAGGAGCAGTTCGTCCCAACAGGGCGAATGATGATATCATGCCCAGGAGGCCGAAACAGTGGTCTCCGTGCAGATGGGATATGAAGATGTGGTTTATTCGTGCAAAGGCAACTTTTGAACGGCGCAACTGTATCTGAGTGCCTTCCCCGCAGTCAACCATGAACAGTTTGTCCCTGACATTTACGACCTGCGATGAGGTGTAATGCTTTGGGCTTGGAGTGGCTGAACCGCATCCGAGAATAGTAACACTGAACTTCTCCATCCTACATACAAAGATAGGTAGAAATATAAAAAAAGCACCCGGTTAGGGGTGCTTTTTTCTATTGTCAGCAAGGATTGATTACTTGCCTTCGAGCTGCTCCTTGAGAGCTGCAAGTGCGTCGATATCACCGAGAGTGGTTGAAGCTGCCTGGTTCTGGATAGCCGGCTTTTCCTCTTCCTTCTTGGGAGCTGCCTTGCGGGCAGCCTTCTTCTCGGCGCGTGCTTCTGCCTTGGCGATATCTTCGAAGATACGGCTGTGTGACAGGATGATGCGCTTTGAATCCTTGTTGAATTCGATAACCTTGAACTGCAGGGTTTCGCCCTGGGCAGCCTGGGTTCCGTCTTCCTTTACAAGGTGCTTGGGAGTTGCAAAACCTTCAACGCCTTCAGCCAGTGAGATGACGGCGCCCTTGTCCATCATTTCAGTGATCTTGCCTTCGTGGATTGAATCAACGGTGTAGACTGATTCGTAGCTGTCCCATGGGTTGTCCTCAAGCTGCTTGTGGCCGAGGCTGAGACGACGGTTCTCCTTGTCTATTTCAAGGACAACAACGTCAATGGCAGAACCGATGGTTGTGAATTCTGACGGGTGCTTTACCTTCTTGGTCCAGCTCAGGTCACTGATGTGGATGAGACCGTCAACGCCTTCTTCGATTTCAACGAAGATACCGAAGTTGGTGAAGTTGCGTACTGTTGCGCTGTGCTTTGAACCAACAGGATACTTCTCTTCAATGCCTTCCCAAGGATCCTGCTTGAGCTGCTTGATGCCGAGAGACATCTTGCGCTCTTCGCGGTCGAGTGTCAGGATGACAGCTTCAACCTCGTCGCCAACCTTGATGAAGTCCTGAGCTGAACGCAGGTGCTGGCTCCAAGACATTTCTGAAACGTGGATGAGACCTTCAACACCGGGAGCGATTTCAATGAATGCGCCGTAGTCAGCCATGACGACAACCTTACCCTTGACAACGTCACCGACCTTGAGTTCTGAATCGAGAGAATCCCATGGATGCGGGGTGAGCTGCTTCAGACCGAGGGCAATACGCTTCTTCTCGTCGTCGAAGTCCAGAATGACAACGTTGATCTTCTGGTCGAGCTCGACGATTTCCTTAGGATCGCTTACGCGGCCCCAGCTGAGGTCTGTGATGTGGATGAGACCGTCAACACCGCCCAGGTCAATGAATACACCGTATGAGGTGATGTTCTTGACGGTACCTTCGAGTACCTGACCCTTTTCGAGCTTGCTGATGATTTCCTTCTTCTGCTGTTCGAGTTCCTCTTCAATGAGAGCTTTGTGTGATACAACTACGTTGCGGTATTCCTGGTTGATCTTGATGACCTTGAATTCCATTGTCTTGCCAACGAATACATCGTAGTCGCGGATAGGCTTGACATCAATCTGTGAGCCGGGCAGGAAGGCCTCGATGCCGAATACGTCGACAATCATACCACCCTTTGTGCGGCACTTGATGTAACCCTTTACGATTTCCTGTGAATCCAGGGCTTCGTTTACGCGATCCCAAGAACGTGATTCACGTGCTCTCTTATGTGAAAGAAGCAGCTGACCCTTCTTGTTTTCAGTGTTTTCAATGTAAACTTCAACTTCGTCACCTACCTGAAGTTCGGGATTGTAACGGAATTCGCTTACCGGAATGATACCGTCTGACTTGTAGCCGATGTTTACAATGACTTCGCGCTTGTTGATGGCTGTAACGGTACCCATTACAACTTCATTGTCAGCAACCTTGTTCAGAGTAGCGTCATAAGCCTGCTCGAGCTGGTCCTTGGTCATGCCTGAACCGGCGTTTCCGTTCTCAAATGCATCCCAGTCAAAATCCTGAAGGGGAGCGATGTTCTTAAAATCTTCCATTCGGAAAATACAAAAATAAAAAGTTAGACAATCAGTTATTTATCTCTTGCCAGGCGCCATTGCGCGAAGCGGGTGCAAAATTATGAAATCTTTTTCAGAAATCCAAATCCAATGAATATGGCTGACCTCCTGCCGTTATGCCGGCGGCATTGACGTTGAAATGAGTTGTGATGGAACTGTTGTAGAATTCCACATCGGCCTGTCCTATGCTGTCTGTCACGACATTCGGATTCCAGTAGAGGGTACGGCGGTAATCGACATCGCCGAATATGGGGCCTTCCGGATATTCCGGAGCATAGAAGCTGTAAGGTCGTGAGTAACCGTCTATGGTGGTTGTACGGCGGTCCGTCTTGTATATTTCCTTGCGGGTCGCGAGTTCGCCTTCGTCCTTGAGAAGAATGTCAACCATGACGACGCGGTCATACTTGTCGTCACGTCCTTCAAGGTTCTCTATATGATTGTTTATGTACTCGATGTAGAGCGGGGCAAGCAGCCAGGCCTCCTGCTTGTACAGGGGATGGTCGTAAACCATTATGCCCTTGATGTCTTTCGTGTCAATCTTTGCCGGATACTCGAATATTCCCGTGTTGCGGAACTTGTGGCTGTCGTGGACATAGAGGAAAGGTTCGAATCCGTTGATGGATTCAAGCGAGTCTGTTCCGTCTTCAGCAATGCCGGAAAGTACCTGATAGCCCTTTTCTATAAGGTATCCTATGACATCGGTGGTATATTCACCCTTGTCCAGGTCCTTTTCGACATCGGATATGACGTCGAAGGCATTGAAGGTGTAATAGTCGATGTACTTGCGGTGCTCGTCAATCTCCACGTCGGGCAGCAGATAGCCTGTCTCGATGTTGATGACTGTGGCAAGACCGTCATCAGGCTTCTCGACACTGATGCCGTTGTCGGTGGACACCTTGCGCAAGACCTGTCCGAACTGGGTTTCGGCCGGATAGAAGGCACGTACCGCAGGGGTGATGGAGCGCTCAAGGAGAATACGGGCACTGGTTCCTACCTTGCGCTTGCGGTCCGGTGTGGCGCTGATTGACAGACGGGCCTTGTCGTAGAATTCCGATCCCAGGTCAAAACCGAAATAACCGGATGAATCCGTGACAAGTGAGAATGTCTCGGACAGACTCTTGTCAACGGGCATGACTGCGGCTCCTACTTCGGCACCTTCCATCGGCTTTCCTCCTGTCGGGCTGTAGATCCAGCCGTTCAGGGTCAGACTCTTTTCCTGACGGTGTTTTTCCCTGTATTCATTGATTCCGGCCATGGTGCGCCAGTCGTATCTTTCCCAACCATGAATCATGCAAAGCAGGTCCAGTGCCATGTCACGTTCAGAGTCATTGTTCTGGAAATACCAGTCGGGATGCTCAATGAATCCCTTGAGGTCCGATGCAAGCAGTAGTGAAGACCTGATGTCATCAATCATGGCGTTTCCCTGCGAACGGCTGTCACGCACTGATACCGAGAAGCGGTCACGGAAAGGAACTCCGTTTCCGTCCTTGAGCGTGAACTGCAGGCTGATTTTCTGGAACGGAGCATAGTTGGAGCGGTCGCTGGTAACCTTGATTTCGGGAGCTTGCAGTCTGCTGTTGCGGTGGTAGAAGCTGCGGCTGGCAAGAATGTCGCCCGATGCGTTGAAGACCGTAGCCCGGTATACGCCTTCTGGGATGGCCTGCGTGTCGAATGTCTGTACAGCTTTCCCGGTGCTGATGTCAACAGTCTGGAAATCGTACAGCTCGCCGCGACAGACTATTGTTATGCCCAGGAGGGGGTCCTCTTCAATTCCTGAAGCGGCAAGGCTGATGCTCAGACTGTCGCCGCTTGCATCGGCCAGCATGGAGCATCCTTCAGTCTCGGCTTCAGGCAGTTGGAATGTGCGGGATGTGCCGTCAGCAACGGTGACCTTGACGCTGTTGTGGCGTTTCGCAGGTGTGAAGGTGAAACTGCCCATGCCGTCATGGACAGTCCGGAATGCCATGTCCTCACCTTCGTCAAGCGAAACTGAGGCATCGGTTCCCAATCCGTTCTCACCGCTTATCCTGAATGCAACCCGGCAGGGGAGCCCTATGACCATATGTCCGCCTTCCGGCAGGAATTCGGCGTTGATCTTATGCTGCTTTGGAGTCTCGGGACGTTTTTTCTGAACTCCGATATTACGTAATGTTATGGTGGGGTTGCTGTCGTAATAGGCTCCATCGGTCTTTGGCCTGTCGTAGACTGCAAAGACACGTGAGTATATGTTGTCCTCGCTGAAGTTCTGCATGTAGGCGGTATAGGCCCGGACTTCATAGAAGCCGCTGGGATACCCTGTGACACCACGCAGCTCGCGTGCCTGTGCGGTGGAACCGTCGAGCAGTGTCAGGGAACCGTCGGCCTGACCGGCGCTGATCTTGAGCTTCTGCTGCTTCAATACCACGCCTTCGGGCGAAACCAGGTCCACGTACAGTACTTTGCTCTGGGCACGCTGCAGGTTCGATGCACTTACGACGAACGCCTTGAACCAGATGGTCTCTCCGGAATAGTATGACGTGTTGTCGAACTGCAGATATACTTTCTCCTGCGGAAAGATGCTGTTGAACTGATGGATGTTGCCTGCAAATTTCATGAGACGCTCCTCGGCTCCGGTTTGTGCCGCAGCTGTCTGGTGCAGGAGTATCGGGGCAAGAGCCAGTATTGGAAATAGTTTGAAAAGTTTCATTCTATATGTCAGAAATTCCTGTCAAAAACGTAGGGAATGCCGCTTGAGGTGATTCCGGCGGCCTTGATGTTGAAGTGTTTGGTTATTGAACTGTTGTAGAATTCGACATCGGCATGTCCAAGGCTGTCGGTCACAACGTTCGGCTCCCAATACAGAGTGCGGCGGTAGTCCACGTCGCCCATGACGGCTCCATTCGGGTACTGTGGAGAATAGAAACTGTATGGACGTGAGTAGCCGTCAACGGTGGTAAGACGCTTGTTTATCTTGTACAGTTCCTTGCGGGTGCTCAACTGATGTTCTTCCTTTACCAGCACATCCACCAGAAGCCGGCGCTGATAGAGCGTCTCGCTGTCTGTTATGTCTGACAATGTCTTGTCCATATAATCCATGAACAGTGGACACTGGGTTATGATGTTCAGCATGTACATGGGCCTTTCGAAGACTATGATGCTCACAATATCCTTTGAGTCAATTGTGCTGGGGCTTTCCCAGATTCCGCTGTTGAGATACTTGCTGTTGTTGTGAACGTAGAAGAAAGGCTCGAATCCGTTGATTGATTCAATGGCTCCGTTCTCGTCGATCAGGACCTGGAATCCCTTGTCAAGCAGATATCCCATCAGGTCTGTAGAGTAATCTCCTTTGTCAAGATCCACTTCGACATCCTTGATCACGTCAAAGGCGTTGAAGGTGAAATAGTCCAGATACATGCGTTCCTCGTCAATGTCGACATCGGGGAGCAGATAGCCCTGGTCGGCGTCAATTACTGTTGGAAGACCGTCATCGGCCTTTTTGGCCGGATTGCCTAAGGTGCTGCCGATGTTGCCGTCAGTCGGGTGGAACTGAAGTTCCTCCTGATCGTATGCCCTGATTGACGGTACCATGGAACGGTCAAACATGATTCTTGCGCTGGTGCCTAAGAGCCTTTCCCGTTCGACATGGGTGTCAATGGAGAACCGTGCCTTGTCATAGAACTCCGGGCCGATGTCGAATCCGAAGTATCCGGTCGAGTCGGTGGTATACCGGTAGGTCTCGCTGAGGCTCTTGTCTTCAGGCATCATGGCTGCCATGACCTCGATTCCTTCAAGCGGCTTCTTGCCCGAGGGATTCAGAATCCATCCGTTCAGGGTCAGGCTCTTTTCCATACGGTGGACTTCGGAGAACTTGCTGCGGCCTGTCATGGTCTGCCAGTCGTACCGTTCCCAGCCCTGAACAAGAGTGAGCAGGTCAAGTGCCGCGGTGTGCAGGTCGTCGGTCTGCTCGAAATACCATCCGGGGTTTGCAATATGTCCTTTCAGGTCCGATGCCAGCAGAAGGTCGCTTCTCAGGTCTGATTCAAGAGCCGATGCCTGACCGCGTGTATCCCGTACAGCCAGACAGAAACGGTCACGGAACGGCTTCCCGTTTCCGTCCATGAGGTCCAGAGACAGACTGACCTTCTCAAATGCTTTGTAGCTGGCCTTGTCGGTGGTGACACTGAGTATGGGATGTCTGACCGTGGTGCTGCGATGGTAGAAATGACGGCTGGCGAATATGGTGCCGTTACGGTCAAACAGACAGATGTGGCATACGCCTTCCGGGATGCCGTGCATGTCTACAGTCTGAACGGATTGAGCGCCTATGAGAGTGACCGGCTTGAAATCCATGAGTTCTCCGCGGCATGTGAGCGTGATTCCAAGATCCGCTCCGTCAAAGTCTGGAGTGGCATCAATTCCTATTCTGAGACTGTCGTTGTCAAGTATGCTTACGGAAAGCGCACAGCCGGATTCTTCAGGTTTGGGCAAAGAGAAAGAACGGGACGAGTTGTCAGTCGTTACCCTTACGCTTCCACGGTTTTCTCCAGGGGTGTATGTGAATGAACCCATTCCGTCATGCAGGGTCTCGAATATCTTGTCTGAACCTTCAAGGCTGACTTGTGCGTGTACACCCAAACCTGTCTCGTCGGTAACCTTGAAGGCCACCCGTGAAGTCTTTCCTGTAACGAGATGTCCCCCTTCGGGATGGAAACTGACATTCAGTTTCCTGGGTTCCTGCGATTTTGGACGTGCCTGTGCAAGATCGGCCGTGCGCAGCTTGATTACCGGGCTCTCCTCATAGAAGGCTCCTTCCTTTTCGGGCTTTTCGTAAACGGCGAAGACGCGTGAGAATATGGCTTCCTCGCTGAAGTTCTGCATGAAGCTGGTATAGGCCCTGACTTCATAGAATCCGCTGGGATAGCCCATCACTCCGCGTTTTTCGCGGGCTTGCGATGTGGAACCGTCAATGAGAGGCAGGGAACCGTCGGCCTGGCCTGCCGTTATCTTGAGCTTCTGCTGCTTGAGCAGTACGCCTGTTGGCGATATCAGATCAACATAAAGGACGCGGCTCTGCGGACGGTCCAGATTTGAGGCGCTTACTACGAATGCCTTGAACCAGATGGTCTCTCCTGAATAGTACGATGTGTTGTCAAACTGAAGATAGACCTTTTCCTGAGGGAATACCTGATTGAACATGTGGATGTTACCGGCAAATGTCATCAGGGAATCCATGCTCGCCTGCTGTGCGGGGACCGGGAGTGCACATGCTGCTGCAAGCACAATGGAAATGACGGCCCGATACAGTATCGGGTGTCTCATGTGGAACAATTCAGTGCGGATCACAGGGCTTTGCATCTGTTGTGTCGTGCAAAAATAAACAAAGCGCGGAAATTTTACAACCTCTTTTTTCTTAAAAGCAGAAGAATTCGATTATATTTGCAATCCGTTATGACAAACGGATTCGACAACGGAAAGTATCTGAGCATCCAGTCCTCACACATCAAGGAACGCATAGCTCAGTTCGGGGACAAGCTTTATCTTGAATTTGGGGGTAAACTTTTTGACGACCATCACGCCAGTCGTGTTCTGCCCGGTTTCCAGCCTGACAGCAAGCTGCGCATGCTCATGCAGCTGAGTGACTGTGCTGAAATCATCATTGTCATCAGTGCGCTTGACATCGAGAAGAACAAGGTCCGCAGCGATCTTGGAATAACATATGACATGGATGTGCTGCGCCTGAGGGACGAATTCATGAACCGCGGACTTCTTGTGGGATCGGTTGTCGTGACGCATTTCAACGGTCAGGCAAGCGCTGTGGCCTTCCGCAACAAGCTGGAACACATGGGCATTACCACATACGTCCACTATACCATTGACGGTTATCCCAACAATGTGGCTCTGATAGATTCCGATGACGGGTTCGGCCGCAACGATTATGTGAAGACGACGAGACCTCTTGTGGTGGTCACGGCTCCGGGACCGGGAAGCGGCAAGATGGCGGTCTGTCTCAGCCAACTCTATCAGGAGCACAAGCATGGAATCAAGGCAGGCTATGCCAAGTTCGAGACTTTCCCGATATGGAATCTGCCTTTGAATCATCCTGTCAACATTGCATACGAGGCCGCTACCGCCGATCTGGACGATGTCAACATGATTGACCCGTTCCATCTTGAGGCGTATGGCAAGACATCGGTAAACTACAACCGTGACATAGAGATATTCCCGGTTCTTGATGCTCTGTTCAAGGGTATCTATGGCCAGAACCCGTACAAGTCACCTACCGATATGGGAGTCAACATGGCCGGATTCTGCATTGAGGATGACGGAATATGCCGTAAGGCCGCTCTGGACGAGGTAATTCGCCGATATTATAATGCTCTTGGTGAAATGGCCGGAGGTGAGTGCAACGAGTCTGAGGTCAACAAGATAGCCATGCTCATGAACAAGGCCGGCATAACTACGGCCAACAGACGTACCACGGTTGCCGCAAAGCAGCGTAAGGATGAGACCGGAGTGCATGCGGCAGCAATTGAACTGGCTGACGGAACCATAATAACAGCCAAGACAACTGCGTTGCTCGGACCTTGTGCGGCACTTCTGCTTAATGCCACCAAACATCTGGCTGGTATTCCGCATGACATCAGGCTGATTCCTCAGAACATGATTGAACCTATCCAGACCACGAAACTGTCATATCTTCACGGAAAGAACCCGCGTCTGCATACTGATGAGGTTCTTGTAGCTCTGTCCATGTTGAGCATACATGACGACAACTGCCTCCGTGCTTTGAAGAAACTTCCCGAACTCAGAGGCTGTCAGGTTCACTGTACTGTCCTTCTGAGTGAAGTTGACCGCAAGATATTCAAGAAACTGGGCGTGGGCTTTACCTGCGACCCGGTCAGGAAAGGCTGATCCCGCAACTGTCCCGTTTATGGATACTTCCGACAGAAGTAATGACGAGTATCTGGCCAGAGTGATGGAAACGGCTGTTTCCGCAGGCCAGATCATGCTTGAAAACGGTGCGGAGATTTTTCGTGTGGAGGAGACCATGGAACGCATTGCCTGTCACTTTGGAGTCGATTCCGGCAATTTCTTTGTGCTCAGCAACGGTATTCTGACTTCGGGAGGAACAAGCTATTCGAACGTGAGGTATATTCCGTTCAAGGGCACCAGACTAGAGAAAGTGGCTCTTGTGAACGATCTTTCCAGACGTATAGGAAACGGTGTATGCAGCCTTGATGAAGCGTCTGTGGAACTGGAACGCATACGTGATCTGAAAGCGAAACCGGATTGGGAGCAGGTGCTGGCATCAGGAATAGGAAGCGCGGCATTCTGTGCAATATTCGGAGGCAGTCTTGCCGACTGTCTGGCTTCTCTTGTGGCCGGTATTCTTCTTTATTTCGTCGTTCTCAAGGTGCTGCCGGCCAGAATGTCGAAAATAACCGCAAATATTCTGTGCAGCATGTTCGTGACGGCTCTGTGTGTCATCTTCATGCAGGTCGGATTCGGACGCGGAATGGGTAACATGATAATAGGTGCAATCATTCCCCTCATTCCGGGAGTGGCGTTCACCAATGGAATCAGGGACCTGGCCAACCAGGATTACATAGCAGGCTTCACCCGTCTGCTCGATGCCATGATGGTATTCTTCTCCATAGCGGCCGGAGTTGCCATAACCTTTCTCGCGGCATCCCGACTTGGTGTCGGACTCGTCCAACCCGATGTCATGAAGACTGATGCACTTACGGCAGTATGGCCTGTCCAGATAATGGCCGCGTTTTTGGGTACTGCCGCATTCGGGGTACTGTTCGGTGTTCAGAGACGCCAGTATCTCAATGTGGGAATCTGTGGCGTGGCAGGATGGATAACCTATCTGCTGATGACCCGTTGTGCCGGTGCCAGCATGATAGAAGCGACATTCGTGGCAGCGCTTGTCGTTGTGATAGTATCCAGATTCATGGCAGTAAGGCAACAGTGTCCGGTGACCGTTTTTGAAATATGCGGCATTTTCCCGCTCATTCCCGGTGCTGGAATATACTGGACTACCTATTTCCTGGTAATCAAGGAATACGGCAGGGCCCTGTCGACCGGTATGGCAGCTCTCGGAGCCACTGCTGCAATAGTCCTGGGCATCATCCTGATAACCAGCCTGCCCGGCAAGATCTTCAAGATCGTGAAGAAAAAACAGTAAGCATCTGTTCTTGCACACTAGAAACATGTGCGGTTACGGGTTACGGTTACGCCCGAGCGGCTGCTTTTTTGAGACCGGGAGCCGCGTCCCCGAAAGCCGCCGGTATACTAATTGCTGTGGTAGTCCACAAGCCCTTCCAATGGGGCGGCCATGATGTTGCCGACTGTCATGCCGAGCATGTCGGCTGCCTGGGTGAGTTCCTGGGCGAAGTTCTCGGCTACGGAACCTACAAAGTGGACAGGCAGCCAGGGACGGTGGTAACTGATGACGTTCCTGGTAAAGAACTCTGAGAAGCACTGGACCAGCAGCTTGTGAATTTCGGGGACATCCTTCTTTTCAGACAGGAATGGTGAAAAACCGGCCAGGAACAGATTGGGGAGCGGTTTGCGGTAGACATTGTCCAGAATGGTATCCATGTCAAGATTGTTGCGCTGCATGAACTCCTTGCTCAGGGCTTCCGGCAACTGGTGCTTGAGGCAGTCGCTCAACAGGCGGCGTCCCAGTGCGGCGCTGCTGCCTTCATCTCCAAGAATGTATCCAAGTGAAGGAACCTGGCCGATGATGTCCTGACCGTTGTACAGACAGGAATTCGATCCGGTTCCAAGAACGCATGCTACACCTTCTGACCTGCCGCAGAGGGCACGGGCGGCTCCAAGCATATCACTTGCAGCTACAATTGTCGCATTCGGAAAGAATTCGTGAAGAAGGTCTTCCATGCTCCGGCAAATTGACGGTGTGGCACAGCCGGCTCCATAGAAATGGACCTGCGTGATGTCTTCTGTGTAAATGTCATTGACTTTTGACAATAGTTCCAGCCGGATTATTTCGCGTATCTGGTCCATGGTCTGATGACATGGATTGATTCCTGCTGTGCGAAAAGTCCTGAGGTCGGTTTTGGAGTTGAAGAATCCCCAGTCCGTTTTTGTTGATCCGCTGTCAGTTACAAGTATCATATTGTGTTCTGTTTTTTCTTTCCAAAATCAGGTTCGTATTTGATCAGTGCTGAAACCAGGCATGTCACAAGGCAACAGCCCATGATCCAGATAAAGAAGGTCCGGTATCCCATTGCCTGCTGGAGACTGCCGGAAATCATTCCGGGTAGCATCATTCCAAGCGCCATGATGCCGGTGCTGATGGCGTAGTGCGATGTGCTGTGGCTGCCTCGGGCCAGATACATGAGGAACAGCGTGTATGCTGTAAATCCGAATCCGTAACCAAGCTGCTCTATGAAAATGCAGCTGCTGACCGTTATTATGCTGTCGGTAGGAAACCAGCTCAGGAATACGTAAACCATGTCGGGCAGCGAGATGGCGGCAACCATCCACCAGATGCATTTCCTGAGCCCGTATCTTGAGAGTGTTATGCCTCCCAGAATGCCTCCGGCAAGAAGTCCTATGACTCCAAGCGTTCCCTGGGCCAGACCCAGCTGCTCGGTACTCAGGCCAAGACCGCCGTTCTCAATGCTGTCGATGAGGAACAGAGGGGCAATCTTGCCCAATTGGGCTTCGGGAAAGCGGAACAGCAGAATGAACAGGAGTGCTGTAATGATGTCGGGCTTTTTGAAGTATGATACGAATGTCTGTCCGAATTCCTTGAGAACCTGCTTGCCGGAAACGTTGAGCGGGGTGTCCCCGTCAGGTCTTGGCAACACGGCCGAATGGTATAGCGCAAGCAGTATCATTATGGCTCCGACTATGAGGAAACCAACACTCCAGGCAAAAGCTGTCGTGCTGTGTTTTTCAATGAGTCCGACCACTACGAGCAGACCGCCATTGCCTGCAATCATGGCTATGCGGTAAGCCGTATTGCGTATGCCGACGAACATGGACTGTTCGCCGTCGTCAAGTCCCAGAAGGTAGAATCCGTCAATTGAGATGTCATGGGTGGCGGAACTGAATGCCAGCAGCCATAGGATGGCTATTGTCCATTTCAGAAACGATGTGGTGTTCAGAGTCAGGGCGATTGCGGCGAAACCTGCTCCCAGAATGGTCTGCGTGAGCAGCAGCCACCAGCGTTTGGTCCTGGCAATGTCGACGAACGGACTCCAGAGCGGCTTGATGACCCATGGCAGGTACAGCCAGCTGGTGTATAATGCTACCTGGGCATTGCTGACACCCATCTGCTTGAACATGATGGCTGACACTGTGACTATCAGCACGTAAGGCAATCCTTCGGCAAAATACAATGACGGGACCCAAGCCCATGATGATCTGCGTTTTCCCATAATCGTTGTCAAAGATAGTTCATTTTTTCAATCAAGGTAATGTCCGCGAGCCAGTTTGTCGGCCAGCGGAAGTGTTTCCGGGCGTCCGGCATCGGCCCACTGCATGTCCGGAAACGTTATCCCGCGTATGTCAAGGGCCGCGCAATGGTCAATATAGAAGTCTGTTATGCTGAAGGCGGCACTTTCTATGACATCAAGCTGTTCAAGCATGTCATGCGAGATGACGTGTATGCCTTGGAAAGCCTTTGCGGCATTGTCTTCGGGCTTGAAATCCGCAAAGGGGGAACGTGTCTGCCCCGTTTTGGTGTTGCACCATCCTTTAAGGCGGCCGTTTCCGTCAAAGTACAGATATCGGCTTGTCTTGCGCTCCTGGGTCAGGAGGGTGGCATGGCATCGGCTTTCAAGATGGCTGCGGTACAGCTGACCGATGTCGGCGTTGGAGAAAATATCGACATTGTGGACAAGCACCGGTTCCGTGTTGTCGAAAAGATGCATGGCCCGTCTTATGCCTCCGCCGGTATCGAGCAGCAGACCGCTTTCGTCAGAGACTCTGATGTCCAGACCGAAATTATGGTTCGCTTCCAGAAATTCCATGACCATCGGGGCAAAATGGTGTACATTGACTGCAAAACGGTCAAATCCGAAACGTGCCAGACGGCGCAGCTGGTGTTCCAGCATGGTGCGTCCGTCAACCATTACCAGGGCTTTGGGCCGATCCTGTGTGTAAGTGCCGAGCCGGGTTCCAAGTCCTGCTGCAAGAATCAGTGCGTTCATGACAGTATTCTTGATCCAAGTTCGCGGTGTTCAAGTTCGATGGCGGCCTGGTACTGGAACTTTTCCGACAGATGTGCGGCCATGTGGTTGGCGCAGTACACTGAACGGTGATGCCCTCCGGTACAGCCGAAACAGACCGTCAGACTTGTGTATCCACGTTCCAGATACTTTCTGACCGATGCGTCCACCATTTCATAGGCGGCCTGCAGGAATGGTTGCACTTCACCGCGTTGTTCAAGGAAATCAATCACGGCATCGTCATTTCCGGTCAGGTCCCTGTACTCGGCATGGAGTCCGGGATTATGCATGCCGCGGCAGTCGAACACGAAACCGCCTCCGTTGCCGCTTTCATCGGCCGGTATTCCCTGTCGGTATGAGAAACTGCATACATGTACGGTAAGGCCTTGTCCTTCATACGTTTCCTGGCTGTGGAAACGTGGCATGTCCGAGACCTGTGACAGCAGTTCCGACAGGTACGGGCAACATTTCTTCAGGGTGGGCATGATTATGCTGAGACTCCTTATGGCCGATGGAATGCTGAGCAGGAAATGTGATTTGCGCTCAAAGAATCCGCGGTAGCCGTATGCACCGAGTACCTGGAGCGTGCGCATGGCGGTGAACAGGTCCAGACGGCGTTCGAACTGCTTGCGGTCGACATTGCGGTAACGTGACAGGGATTCGAGATATACCTCGGTCAGATGTCTGCGGACTTTCAGAGGATAAGCCGCACGTGCCTGTCCGATGAACGATGCCAGGTCATATTCTATCGGACCGCGCCGTCCTCCCTGAAAATCTATGAACCAGGGACAGCCGTCCTTGATCATCACGTTGCGGGCCTGGAAGTCACGGAACATGAATGTATCCCACGGACCTTCTTCCAGCAGTATGTCGGCAAGATGCTCGAAATCGTTCTCCAGCAGCGATTCGTGGAACTCGATGCCTGTTCCCTTGAGAAAACAGTATTTGAAGTAGTTCAGGTCCCACATTATGCTGCGGCGGTCAAATGACGGGCAGGGGAAGCAGCGGCTGAAGTCCATGCCCTCGGCGCCTTTGAACTGTATGTCGGGCAGGGCGGCCACTGTCTTCTCGAGCAGCATCATGACACTGTCTTCAAATCCGTCAGGATGGCGGGCGTCTTCAAGCAGGCTGAACAGCTGGGTGTCGCCGAGGTCCTGCTGCAGATAGCACATGGAGTCATCGGATACGGCGAAAACCTTTGGAACCCGGATGCCTTTCGACAGCAGCTGGCTGTCTATGGCAAGGAAGGCGCGGTTCTCCTCGACATTGGTGCCGCGGACGCCGATCAGAGCCATTCCATCGGCCCCGGTCAGTCTCCAATAGCTGCGGTTTGACCCCGCTCCGGCCAGTTTCTCGGCCTTTACCGGGCTCTCTCCTGTATATTGTCTGAATAATGAATCAAGTTCTCTGTCCATATTTCAATATGCTTTTCCCGTTTCAGTTCCGGGATAATAGTGTTCAAGAATCTCTCTGTAAGTGTAGCCCAGACTGCCCATCCTGGCTGCTCCTATCTGGCACAGGCCTACGCCATGCCCCCAACCGGAACCGTGCAGGGTGAATGCCACGACATTTCCGTCGGCGTCATGTTCACATTCCACTTCAAAGGCACTGCTCAGAAGGTGAGTGTCTGACAGTATACGCCTGATTTCAAGCTCTTTGCCGAAAATGACGGAACGTTCCGTGCCCTGGACCTCCAACTCGAAAATGCGTCCGGAAGGACCGCGTTTCAAAGGTTTGAGACCGATGACTGTTCCAAAACCGATGCCAGTTTTCCGTGCTATCAGTTCTGACAGTTCTTCCACACTGTAATGCCGTGTCCACCGGTACCAGTCCGGGGTCTCGAGGTCATATCCGTTCAGTGACGAGCGCAGTGTGTCTGCATCGGCCTGTCCGCAGAACGGATCGCTTACGGGCACAAGGTATGGCACGTGCCTGTCCTGCCAGCAGGTTTCGAACTGTTCAGTCATACCTCCGCAGCATTTGCTGAAACGGGCATCGCACAGACGGCCTTCGTACAGGAGCACCTGGCCGCATGTGTCCGATACGGCTTTGCGTGCAGCTTCACTTATGACCCGCGTCAGACCCTGATAGCGCTGACAGTGGTCGTCGGCACAGACATCGAACAGACGGTGCTGGTCATGGTCGTACCATCTTATGATCCTGTCCTGCGCGGCTATCTGTCCGGCTTCGCCTTCCTCTGGCCCGGGACGCAGCTGTGCCATGACCCAGCTCCTGGAAATGACTGCGTGGGCCTTGAGGAACTCAGGTGCGGCTGTAGCTTTCATTTCGGACGATATGACACTTGTCAGATAGTCTTCAATGTCAACTGCATTTATGGCGTGAACGGTCCCGCTGTCGGCAATGAACTGGAGCGCGCCCGGAAATGTCTGCCTTTCGCGGCGCTGCCAGTGGAAGTCCGAACCTATGGTGACGTCTTCAAGCGTGAATGTCGATTCAGGACAGTCCGGGATAAGCGTGATGCTGTCGTGAAATCCGCCAATCCATGCCAGACGTCCGTCCTGAAGCGAAACTCCGTGCTCTCCGGTAACGGGAGTACCGTTGAACCTGAATGTACCGTTCAGGGTAAAACGTATGTCCGTCCCTGACATTATCCCGACCCTTATCCGGGGTCTGGACGGTGTGACCTGACTGTATATGCGTTCCACCTGGGCTGCGTCAAGACTGTCAAAGTCCTGTTTCCTTGGTGTGATGAGCAGGCCGAACATGTCAATCGCGCCCGGACTGACAAGCCTCTGCCTGCTGTTGGTGGAATAATAGCAGGAAGGGCGGTGGAAGGTCCTTGGAATGACTGCGCATATCACACGGCCCTGACGGTTCATGGCGAGCAGGTTGAAACGCGGCTCGTATTCGTCGGGCGCCTTTGGCATGGCGTCCAGACAGTCGGTCATGGACCGGCAGTCAGGGTCTGATAAGACGGTTACGGGAAATCCCAGGGGCCGGACTGTGGCAGGCGACTGCGGAAGTTCTGGAAAATGTCCTTTCAGCCATTCCACCAGGGGAATGCCGTCGGCAAGTCCTATCTGCATGTGCAGGTGGTCGGGAGCCGATGCCCCGCTGTGCGGGCCGTTATACAGGATAATGTGGTCTTCAGGCAGAACTGCAGCTATGTCGAGTGTTGCCTGACAGCAGTCGGCAAACCGTTGGGGACGGTGGCTCCGGCTTATCACGCACAGATGGTTGCGCAGAATGGGATAAGGGTTTACGGTCAGTTCGAATCCGTTTCCAAGGTCTACGGCGGTCTGCTGTGCCGGTCTGTTTCCGGCGCATAGGAAACACGGCCTGGCCGCTATCTCTCCCGGCTTGGTCCGGGCTGTTGTGGAACTGATCCGGGCCGGGTTGTACTGAAGGACTATATCTGTGCCCGGAACTTTGCGGACCATCACGTCCTTCAGGTCGTCAAAGGCTTTCCGTGCCTGTGGCCAGTGCTCCAGCTGACTCTCCAGAAAACTGTCCAGCTGACTGAAAACGGCAGTGTTCATCTTGCTCTGTTCCGCTGTATCCTGCGCTCGATCTCCTGAGTGCGCAGACTGTCCTTGTATGTGTTGTTGGCATTGATGCGTTCCCTGCTCAGGGCTGCATCGCTGTTGCCTTCCCAGCGCCGGCACAGATAGAGCTCGTCGAAAATGCGGCCTATTCTCCATCGGCCCGAAATGGCCAGTCCCACGGCGTAGTCTTCGCCGTAGCTCACGTTCGGGAAACCTGTTTCCCTGATTATTCCGGTGCGGAAGGCGCGCGGGGCTCCCAGACCGTTTATGCGCAGGGCATTGTTGGGGCCGTTCTCATCGGTCCACTCCTTATGGTCGATTATTCCGGGAGGCAGTGTCTCCAGCTGGAAGTCGCACATGCGGTAACTGCCTATCACCATGGCGTAACCGCCTTCACGGAACTTGTCCACTATTGTCTGCAGGGTTCCCGGACTGCTGTACAGGTCATCGCTGTCAAGCTGTACGGCAAACTGACCGGTCCGGCTGTCGCGTACGGCCAGGTCCCAGCAACCGCCTATGCCAAGGTCGGTGCGTTCAGGGATGATATGGATCAGACGGCTGTCGGCTGCCGCCATGCGTTCCAGAATGGCTGTGGTACCGTCAGTCGAATGGTTGTCTACTACGATCACATTGAAAGGAAACGCGCATTCCTGCCCGAGGGCCGATTCCACAGCATCGGCAATGGTGTGCTCGCGGTTGCGGACGGGTATGATGACCGATGCCGTGACCGGGTAATTGCCGCAGTCCTCACTGACTTTCAGACCCTGTCCGGGTTCCAGATACGCTCCAGTGAGTTTGAGATGCTCGGTGCAGACCTTCTCCATTTCAATCTGCACGCTGCGGTTTCTGGGGTTCACATAGTCGAACTGCCTGACTCCCGAAGCTCGGCTGTCGGTTTCGCCGACTGAATACAGCGGCTGATGGAGGCAGACAATGGGCAGATGCCGCTGGATGGCCAGACGCATCTGGTAGAATCCGCCCGTTTCAGACTGCATAAGGTCTTTCTGTGCCAGATAGCAGTCCATGCCGGCACGTGTCAGCAGGACCAGGGGACCGAAATCGAAATCGTCACGTACCGAGCCTGTCTGAAGGTCGCACACCGGAGCCGGTGCAATGCTGTCTGGACTTGGAATTATGAGATAGTCGCTGTATGCCATGCCTGCACCTTCCTGCAGGGCGAACTGTTCCAGACGTTCAAGAGCCTGTGGGGAATATGTGACTTCGGCGGGCCCTGTGCAGACAGCCAGAAACTGCCCGCTGCAACCGGCCAGCATGTTGCGCACAAGTTCTGTTGATGAACCGTATAGGGGTATTTGCACTGTTTGAATCATATGGTGCGAAGATACTCAATTTTCCCCAAAAAAAACATCCGGTTGGAATTTGAATAGTTTCCAACCGGATGTGACATTAATCCTTATAGGCCGGGTTAGAGATTCTCAAGAATATCCATCGGCACACCTGTGCATTGCGAGATAATCTCCAGCGAGATGCCTGCAGCCTTTAGTTTGGTTGCATCCTCAATGGCCTTTTCTTCACGTCCTTCTTCACGTCCTTCTTTACGTCCTTCTTTACGTCCTTCCTTCAGACCTTGTTCCAGACCTTTTGCACGTCCTTCCTCCAGACCCTGTTTCAGACCCTTGTCGATAGCGGCCTCCATTTCTGCTGCTCGGTCAAGCTCGGCATGGAACTTGGCCAGATAATCCATCTGTTCTTCGTATGTCATGGCGGTAAAGTTAGAGATATTGAACAGCTTTTCCAAACCTTTATCGTGAAATTCTTCCGGAACAGCCTTCAGTGAGCCCATGTTCCTCAGCAGCCATATCATCCTGTCTGCCAGACTGTTCAGGTCAGATACCTCCTTTTTGAACTTGGGCAGCTCCACCGTCACATAATGCACGTTATCAGTCAGAGTCTTGCTTATGTCATTGTCGTTTCTGATGCAGAAGCTGTTTATGACATTGTCCGTTGTCCTGCCGCCATCCATGCTGAAATCCATTATGGCGATGATGTACAGCGGTGTGAGCCTGTATTTCCTGTCACCGCCCCGCACCTGCTCGCGTATGGGGTAGGTGGAGTAATAGACCAGGCGGTCGTTGAAGTCCTTCTTCTCGGCCAGCTGCATCTCGATGACAACAGTCTCGCCGTCTTCGGTCGTTGCCCTGATGTCGAATACAGTCTTCTTGTCATCGGGGCTGTCGCCCATGTTCTCCTGATTGCCCAGCTTCAGTGTTTTGACGTGCAGGTCAGGCAGGATGCTGTCAATGAGCATCTTGAGCAGTTCCTCATTTCCCGGTGTCCCGAAGACCCGTTTGAATGCGATATCCACCCGGAGGTCGATGAACCTGATGTCCTCATCACTGGGATTGATCATTGCCGCAGTGTGTGCGGGAACTCTGTTCTTTTCTTTTTTCATAATCAATTAGATTTAAAGTGTTTATGGTTAATGTTCATGGCATACCAATTCATCAGATGCTGTGATTTCATGGCTTACCGATGGCGAAGATAACAGAAAGTGTCAAATTATTGGACACTTTTCACTGAAATCTGACGATTTACGCTTTTTTGTTTGCAGCGCAGTATTTCGTCATGATATTTTTGTGTAAAAATAAACCCAGAATAAAGTCATGTTCAAGCATTATCTGTTAATCACTTTTCGCAATATCCGCAAGTATGCATTGCAGAATCTGGTCAGTGTCATAGGTCTGGTTGCGGGATTTGTCTGCCTTTGTCTGTCATCGGTATGGCTCAGATATGAAAAATCGTTTGACCGTTTCCATAAGGATGCCGATAGGATTTGTACATTATATGGCGAATTGGGACAAGGTCTTTCACAACACATGATGCCAATGGGAAACCTTGCAATAACATCTTTTACCGATGCAATGGGTATTACGGAGAAGACCTTTCTGAGATTCAATGAGGATGCGGAAGAATACATTGAGATACAAGTTGATTCGGCATTCTGCAATTTCTTCAACATCGGTCTTGTTCGTGGAGACTGGTCTTTCATAGGTGACAGGAATGCTGTGGCTGTTTCAGATGAATATGCCAAAAGGGTATTTCCAGACACGGATCCACTGGAACAGACCATTGACGGCCGTACCATCAAAGCAGTAGTTGACGGCTTCAACAGACCTACCGTGCTAAAATTTGACGTAATGTCTTACAGACCTGTTGAGTACAATATTGACGCCCAGGACTTGTCATCGTTTTCATCATATGGCGAAATAACGAAACACAATCAGTCAATTTGCTTTTTCAAACTTCCAGATGGAGTTGACTTGAAGTCAGTGTCGGCTGATAGTGATGACCCTGTAATCAATCTCAACAAAGCTGAATTGACTGCTTTAGGAGGCAATATTGATGTGGAGCCTATAATAGAACCGCATAATCAACCTGTTTGACGGCAGCATCGTGAAGGAGTTGCCGCAGTAGTTTACGGTCATTCCTCTTATAGATGGTCCCGGTTCGATAAAAAACCAACAGTTTTGCCTGAACGGGCGTAAAAGCCGCGGATTTTATGTAAGTTTGCAGATTATATTGCAAAAATATGGGCAAAAGGAATCTTGTGGGACTTACACTTGCCGGACTTCAGCAGGTTGCCATTGAGATGGGCATGCCGCTGTTTTCGGCCAAGCAGATGGCTGAATGGCTGTATGTCAGACAGATAACTGACATTTCCCAGATGACCAACATCTCCTTGAAGTTCCGTGAGAAACTGGCCGGAGAATATGAAATGGGCCTCTCGGCCCCAATACACAGGGTGGAATCGGTTGACGGAACGGTCAAGTATCTGTTCGATGCCGGTCAGGGGCACAGCGTCGAATCGGTTTTCATTCCTGACGGTGACAGGGGAACATTGTGCATCTCGTCGCAGGTGGGCTGCAAGATGGGCTGTGTGTTCTGCATGACTGGACGCCAGCATTACACTGCCAGTCTGACCGCCGGACAGATCCTGAACCAGATCCTGTCACTTCCTGAAAAGGAACGTCTTACGAATGTGGTGTTCATGGGTATGGGCGAGCCGTTGGACAATCTGGACAATGTGCTGGCCGTGCAGGAGATACTTACATCGGCCTGGGGCATGGCCTGGAGTCCGAAGCGCATTACCATTTCCACCGTAGGCCTGAGACGCGGGCTCAAACGGCTTGTAGAGAGCTGCCAGTGCCATATAGCTGTCAGTCTGCATGCCCCAACACCGGAAAAGCGCCTGCCGCTGGTGCCCGCTGAAAAGTCCTTCTCCATGACCGAGATGCTGCAGGTCCTGTCAGGTTACGACTTTGCCCACCAGCGCCGTCTGTCATTCGAATACACCATGTTCCAAGGTGTCAATGACAGTCCGGACGATGCACACCAGCTGGTGCGTACGCTGCAGGGTATCCCATGCCGCGTCAATCTGATACGCTTTCATGCCATCCCGGACAGCCCGTTGCGCACTGTTCCTGAGGACAGAATGCTGGAATTCCGTGATTATCTTACCGCACACGGGGTCTTTGCCACAATCAGGGCTTCACGCGGAGAGGATATATGGGCGGCCTGCGGCATGTTGAGTACTGCAAAGGAAAAAGAACAACAATAATATATGATCATGAAGATTTCATTGAAAGCCACACTGCTGCTTGCAGGACTGACTCTGATGGCCGCATCGTGCGGAAAGAAGGTTGCCGATACTGTTGACGGGAAAACTCCCATCAAGGTCAGAACGGCAAAGGACGGTACCAGGAAGAAGTCGCTTATGACTCCGGGTGCCACCGGATCTCCATACGAAGTGCTTGTAGTCGCCGATTCTGAAGATTTCCAGACCGGTGCCTATGATTCGCTTTTCAACGTGCTCAATGACGACATACCCGGACTGCCCCAGCCGGAATGCCATTTCCGCGTTTCCAAGGTCACGACAGGCAATTTCTCGAAGAACCTGCGTTATTGCCGCAACATAATAGAGGTGAAGATTGACAAGGCCATGTACACTACCTGCAAGATGAAGTTCAGGAGGGATGTGTATTCGACACCTCAGATAATCATGACCATCCAGGCACCCGATGCCGGGAGCTTCTGTGATTTCGTGACCGAGAGCCACGATGACATAATAAGCTTCTTCACCCGTGTCGAGATGAACCGTGAAGCCGATTTCCTGCGCAATGACCATAACCCCGTCATTCAGGAAAAGGTAAAGGAGAAATTCGGCTGTGACGTGTGGGTCCCGACAGAACTTTCCAAGACGAAGAACGCCAAGGGATTCTTCTGGGCAAGCACCGACAGGGGCGAGAATGACATGAATTTCGTGATTTATGCATATCCCTATACCGATCCGGATACTTTCACGGAGGAGTTTTGCATAAGCATGCGTGACAGCGTCATGAAGGCCAATATCCCCGGCCCCCGGGAAGGCCAGTACATGATGACCAGCAGACTGGATGACATGCCTCTTGTGCAGGTGTATGATTCGGAAGTGCATGGGGAATACGCCCAGATTGCCCGCGGACTATGGAACATACGCAACTACGACATGGGCGGACCGTTCGTGTCGGTCTCCAGAGTCGATGAGAAGAACGGCCGTGTCATTGTGGTTGAAGGTTTTGTCTTTGCACCTAACGGAATCAAGAAGAACCTTATGCGCCGTATGGAGGCCGCACTTTACACTCTGCGTCTTCCCGAAGAACTTGAAACACAGAACTTCCAGCTTGATCTGGATGAAATAACAATATCACCTGAAGACTGATTATGGAAAACAGATTGAAGATAGGCATTACCCAGGGCGATGTCAATGGAATAGGATACGAGACAATTCTCAAGACTTTTGAGGACCCCATGATGTACGAGTTCTGCATACCTGTGGTTTACGGCTCGTCAAGGATCGCTTCATATCACCGCAAGGCACTTGACCTGCAGACACATACCGATGTCATTGCCGATGCCGCAAATGCCGAGCCCAACCGTCTGAATCTGGTGGAATGCAATCCCGGTGAAGTCAGGATTGAATTGGGTGTGGCCAGCCAGGAAAGCGGAAAGGCCGCATTCGAGGCTCTTGAACGTGCCGTCAGCGATTACCGTGCCGGCAAGATTGACGCAATAGTGACCGCTCCCATAAACAAGGCGACCATACACAGCGAATCGTTCAGCTTTCCCGGTCATACCGAATATCTGGAAGACCGTCTCGGCGATGGCCAGAAGGCTCTGATGATACTTATGAACAGTACCATGCGTGTCGCACTGGCTACTGTCCACGAGCCCATCGCCCAGGTTGCCGGAAGCCTGACAAAGGAACTGATTGTCGAAAAGCTGGAAATCCTGCATAAGTCGCTCAAACAGGATTTCGCAATCGAGAAACCCTGCATAGCCGTTCTGGCACTGAATCCGCATGCCGGTGACGGCGGCCTTCTAGGTCGTGAGGAAGAAGAGATAATACGTCCGGCCATTGAAGAGGCTGCCGCACAGAAGATCCAGGCTTTCGGACCCTTCCCTGCCGACGGGTTCTTCGGCAGCGGTGACTATCGCCGTTTCGATGCCATTCTGGCCATGTATCATGATCAGGGACTGATTCCTCTCAAGGCCATGGACATGGAGGGCGGTGTCAACTATACGGCAGGTCTGCCGGTAGTACGCACTTCTCCGGATCATGGAACCGCCTACGATATTGCCGGCAAGGGACTGGCCAGCGAGGATTCAATGCGCCAGGCCATATTCGCTGCCATAGACATAGAACGCAATCGCAGGAACGAGAAGGAGATTCATGCCAATCCGCTCAAGAAACTGTATTTCGAACGTCGTGATGACAGTGAAAGACTGCGTTTCGACATTCCTAAAGAATAACCGGTCCGCCCTCCATGACGTGTTAGATCCATGCGCTTTGCCATAATAGCAGCCGGAAACGGCAGTCGTCTGGCAGCCGAAGGGGCTGACTTGCCGAAACCCATGCTCAGCCTGGGAGGCATGCCCATGATTGAACGCCTTGCCGGAATTTTCCTGAACTGCGGAGCTGAAAGGGTCGCTGTCATAGTCAATCCAACGCAGAATGAGACTGTCGGGTTCATGCGTGCCCTGCAGACCCGTATGCCGTTGGACCTGGTCGTGAAGGAGACTCCGGGTCCCATGCACAGCCTGCTGGAGCTTGCCCCGTTCCTGGATGGGGAACCGTTCTGCGCGACTACGGTCGATACCGTTTTCCAGCAGTCCGGTCTTGAGGCATTGCTTGAACATGCACGGACCTGCGGGGCTGACGGAGTTATGGGGGTGACCTCATATGCCGATGACGAGAAGCCGCTGTATGTCGATACTGATGAGAGTATGATGATCCGTGCATTCCTGGACAGCCGTGGCGACAGCCGTTTCGTGTCGGCCGGTGTCTACTGCCTTCCCCCTGTCGCGCTCGATGTCCTGAGAAGTGCGGTTGCTGACGGGGAGAGAAGAATGCGCCATTTCCAACGCCGCCTGCTTGAGTACGGACTGGAACTCAGCGCGTTTGACATGGGACGGGTGATTGATGTCGATCATTTGGCAGACCTCGAGGAGGCCCGCCGCCTGACAGGTGATTGCAGATGAATGTACTTCTAGTAAGACGCAGTCCACGTTTTTCGCCTCACAGCACTGAGGCCGATTCCGCCATCCTCGATTCCGTTGGCCGGAATCTGGAGCAGATGGGCTTTGGGGTGACTGTAACTGACGAGGATACTCTGGCGGCCGGTGGCGTTCCTGACGGCACGGATGCGGTCCTGCACATGACACGGAGCGAAGAGGCGCTGGAACGTATTGACATATCCGGTGTGCCTGCCGTTAACGGTACGGCATCGGTCCGGGCCTGCGTCAGGGGAACGCTGGTCCGTAGACTTGAAGGAAGCGGACTGATTCCGGAAAGCATGGTCTGCCGGACTGCCCACGGTGTGCCGGCCGGCTGGCATTCATGGCCGTGCTGGGTCAAAAGGGCGGACAGCCAGGCATCGCTTGGAACCGGCGATGTCAGTCTTGCCGGGAATGCTGACGAATGTGCCGGGATAATGCAGTCGTTCGGCAATCGTGGGATAGGGGAGTGCGTCCTTCAGAAACATATGTCGGGCCGGACGGTCAAGTTCTACGCGGTCAAAGGTGCCGGAATCGTGGGCATGGACAGCGAGGGGACGGACATCGGCCTTATCGGGGATATTGCGGAGAGGGCGGCCGCGCTGCTTGGCCTGGAGGTCTTTGGCGGCGATGCGGTCATCTGCAATGACGGGAGTGCTGTCGCTGTCGATATAAACGACTGGCCCAGCTTTGGCGTATGCCGTGAAAGGGCGGCTCTTGCCATTGCACGGCTGGTATCAGATAAGTTTCGTGTATTATGAGTGGAAAATCCGATGGCCTGCAGGCCACTTTCAAATCAAAGGATACCGAGGAATGGCTGGATGTGGTCTTCACGCGCCGTGTCGGTTACGCTCTGGCCCTGTTCTTCAAGAGGTTCGGGGTTCATCCCAATGCAGTGACCATACTGTCCATATTCCTGGGAGTGGGAGCCGGACTCTGCTGGCTGGACCGCAGTCTGGGGTGGACCGTTGCGGGCATAGTCCTGCTGGTCCTTGCCAACTTCCTGGACAGCACTGACGGCCAGCTGGCACGTATGACCGGGCAGAAGACCCTTTGGGGACGTCTGCTTGACGGTCTTGCCGGTGACGCCTGGTTCATAGCCATATACATCTGCCTGGGTTTCAGGCTCCTGCACACTCCGATGCCCTTCCTTGAGGGTCATGAGTGGCGCGTATGGCATCTGCTGGTTCTTGAAATGACATGCGGTTTCCTGTTTCATGTACCCCAGGCTGCACTGGCCGACTATTACCGGAATATCTATCTGCTGTTCCACGGTGACCACTCGGAACTCAATGACAGCCGTGAACTGGACAGTGAATGGAAAACGCTGACATGGAAGAATGACTGGCCATGGAAGACCGGACTCTTCTTCTACAAGAACTATACCCGTTCCCAGGAGCTCATGACCCCGTGCTTCCAGTCTTTCAGGAACGCGTTACGGGCAGAATACGGCGATACCATCCCTCAGAAAACGGGGACGGAATTCTGCCGCCGTACGTATCATCTGCTCAAATGGACCAACATCCTGACTTTCAATACCCGTGCCATAGTGCTGTACGTGACTCTTCTGGCCGGTGTGCCATGGGTGTATTTCATCTTTGAGATGACAGTTATGCAGGTCATCAAGGCCTATATGAAACATTCGCATGAAAAGGTCTGTCGGGAAATGACTGCCGGAATATGAAGAAACGCTGGCGTAACATATTCTTCCTGTGCGGACTGGCGGCTGTTGTCATAATGCTGCACACCATGAAGTCCGATTGGCATCAGGTACGCGATGTCCTGACCCAGGCCGGAATATGGTTCCCGGTCATCGTGCTGTTATGGGGTGCGGTCTACCTGCTGAATGCCTGCTCTTTCGGACTCGTAATACGTGACGGACACAGCGGACGTGTGCCGTTCGGCAGGATATTCCAGCTTACGGTCTCCGGCTATGCGCTGAACTATGTCACCCCGCTCGGACTGCTTGGAGGCGAACCTTACAGAATCCTCGAACTGGGCGGGTATGTGGGTAGGAGAAAAGCCGTCTCAAGCACTATCCTGTATGCCATGATGCATGTCTGCTCGCATTTCTGCCTCTGGATGACGGGAGTGATTGTCTATGTGCTGCTCCATTTCCTTGCCGATGCCGGAAAATATCCGTTGGGCACGGGAATGGTCATACTGCTTTCGCTGATGGGCGTTGTGTTCGCCACGGTCCTGTACCTGTTCTCGTTGGGATACCGCAAGGGCTTTGTGGTGAAGGTGTTCGGCCTGCTGTGCAGAATCCCTCTGGTCAGGCGGTGGGCTGTAGGATTCCGGGATTCACATCTGGAACAGCTTGCGTCAGTCGATGAACAGATTGCCGCCCTGCATGCTGAGCGCAGGGCTCCGTTTTGGGGCTCGCTTCTGCTGGAATACATGGCCAGAGTGCTGTCAAGCCTGGAATACTGGCTGCTCATAGGACTGCTGGTCCCCGGTTTCACCTTCTTTGACGGACTGCTGGTCCTGGCCTTCTCGTCACTGTTCAGCAATATGGTGTTCTTCTCGCCCATGCAGCTTGGCGGACGTGAAGGCGGAATGGCCATTGCAGCCAGCGGCCTTCAGGTGCCCGGCGCCTACGGTGTCTATGTGTCTCTGGTTACGAGAGTGCGCGAACTGGTCTGGACGGTTGTCGGAATACTTCTTATGAAACTGCATCATGATACGGGGAATACTGACTGATTTCGGAGGAACTGTCGACACTGACGGCATCCACTGGTTCCGCATGTTCCGGGATGCATATTCCCGTTGTGGAAATGACCTGCCCGAAGATATGCTCCGCATGGCATACGTCCATGCCGAACGTACTCTTGGCCGCAATCACATGATAGAGCCTTCATTCACGTTCAGCCGTACCCTGGAAACGAAGATTGCCCTTCAGACCGGATTCCTTTTGTCTGAAGGTGTTCATGTGACTGGAGCAGATGCCATATGCGACTTCTGTATGGACAAGGTCAGGAACAATGTCGCTACGGTGTCATCGCCTGTACTTGAATCACTTTCTGAAAGATATCCGATAGTGCTTGTGACCAATTTCTACGGTAACATGAACCGTGTCCTTGACGAACTTGGAATAGCCCGTTTCTTCAAGGGGGTGGTGGAGTCGTCGGTCGTGGGGGTGCGCAAGCCTGATTCCCGGATATTCGGCATGGGCTGCAATGTCCTTGGCCTGCCACCTTGCCATGTCCTCATGGTCGGTGACAGTCCCGACAAGGATATCCTACCTGCAGCCGCGGCCGGTTGCCGCACATGCCTGCTTGACCGGGGGCTGTCGTTCGAGGACGCACCGGCATCGGACTTCAGTGCCGATTGCACAATTCACACTTTTGCCGACCTTCCTTTGGCACCTTTTTTGTAAATTCGCATTTCATTGCATTTGTTATGACCGGATACGGATTGGTGAGAAATGTGTTCCGGTGCCTGAGACCATTGTCCGATGATGCTCAGAGAACCGGATTGAAGGGACTGTTCAGACAGGGAATGGACTCAGGTGTCTATTCCTCAACCGGTTCGTACGGTCTGCCGGTGCTTGAACGCACATTGAGAACCGTACTGGTCATCAAGGACAAGGCCGGTCTTGGCAGCCAGGTCCTGCTTACGGTCCTTTTCGACCCTATGGTGCAGGCCGGTATGCTGGTTCCCCAGAACGGAACCGTCAGACTGGCAGGCGGACAGGACGGCCCTGCAGGACCGTGTACCCTGTTCGACTCCGAGACGGCGGGACTCATGGAGAATCTGCATGGCGTGAGACTCCTGCGAAGCCAGCATGATTCGGTACTTGATGAGAATTTCAGAAAGCTGCTTCTCTCAAAGGCCGGTGACATACGCGTTATCATCTCGATGATTGCCGAAAGCTATGTCATCATGAGAATGGCCGGAGAACCGGAATTCGGGGTCAGCGAAGAGGACCGTCTCAAGATAACCGCCCAGACCAAGCTGCTTTTCACTCCTATGGCACACCGCCTGGGACTCTATGCCATCAAGAGCGAACTTGAGGATATGGCGGTCAAATACGAGCATCGTGATGTCTACGATGACATTGCTCACCAGCTCAGTCAGACAAAGGCTGCCCGTGAGGCATACATAGCCGCTTTCATCGGCCCTGTCAGGGAACGTCTCGAGGCGGCCGGACTCAAGTTCACCATAAAGGGACGCACCAAGTCCATTTCCAGCATATGGGCAAAGATGAAGGCCCAGAATACCACCTTGGACCATATCTATGACCTTTTTGCCATACGTGTCATCCTGGATGTGGAACAGTCAAAGGAAAAGGCGCAGTGCTGGCAGGTATACAGCATAGTGACCGATATGTACCAGCCTAATCCCAAGCGTCTGCGCGACTGGCTCAGCATACCCAAGAGCAACGGATACGAATCGCTTCACATAACGGTGAACGGTCCGGAGAACCGGTGGGTGGAGGTGCAGATACGTTCACGCCGCATGGATGACATTGCCGAGCGCGGTCTGGCTGCACATTGGGCTTACAAGGGCATAAGGAGCGAGGGCGCGGTCGATGCTGCCCTGGCCGGAATCCGTGAAATCCTTGAGAGCGGCAGCTCGGCACAGGAAATGAGCCGCAGCTTCTCGATGGACCTTTATCAGGAGGAGATCTTCGTGTTCACCCCGACAGGCGAGGTGCGTCAGCTGCCCAAGGGTGCCACGGTGCTTGATTTCGCTTTCTCCATCCATTCCAAATTGGGACTGACATGTGTCGGGGCCAGGGTGGGCGGCAGGAACGTGCGCATCAGCCATAAGCTGGAAAGCGGTGATACGGTACAGATCCTGACCCAGGCCAGCCAGACCCCGAAACAGGACTGGCTGAACATAGCGGTAACGTCCAGAGCCCGCATGCGCATACGTCAGGGCCTGAACGAAATTGCAAACAATAAGGCACAGGCTGGCCGTGAACTGCTGGAGAGACGTCTCAAGAACCGCAAGATCGAGATGTCGGAGAGCGAAATGGCACGTCTTATTGTCCGAATGGGCTACAAGGCCCAGACGCCTTTCTACCATGCACTTGTGGAACAGCGCATAACGGTCGATGACGTTCTGCGCCAGTACGATGAGATGACCCGTACCGTGCAGGCCGATGTCCACAGCGCAGGTGACTTCTCGCTTGACCAGGTGCTGCAGTCGCAGGAGCCTTCTGGTGCAGGCGACGAACTGGTCATCGATTCCGGACTTACCGGCATACAGTTCAAGATGGCCGGGTGCTGTCATCCCATCTATGGTGACAGTGTCACGGGGTTCGTGAGCGTGAATGGCGGCATACGCATTCATCGCAGCGACTGTCCCAACCTGAAGCGAATGGAGGAACGCTACCCGTACCGCATAGTCCGCGCGCGCTGGTCAGGCAAGAGCGGAAGCCAGTACAGCATTACGCTCAAGGTGGTGGGGCGTGATGACATCGGCATCGTATCCAACATCTCGTCGGTCATAAACAAGGAGCCGGACACTCTGCTCCGTTCCATTTCCATCGATTCCAACGGTGGAATGTTCCAAGGACACCTTACCGTTCTGGTCAGTGACCTTTCGTCATTGAACCAGCTTGTCAGGAAGATCCGTCAGGTCAAGGGGGTCAGCGCTGTAGAGCGCGTCAATTGACCCTGACGCAAATTCATGTTCTGTGCGCTTATTGTATCATGACCTTCTTGCCTCCTACAATATAGATGCCCGGCTCGGGATTGATGACACGACGTCCCTGAAGATCATAGACCGGTTCACTTCCCATAAGTTCGTCAACATCCACCGTACCGACTTCGGTCACGTCATCGCCTTGTACTCGAATGCTGATGGCAGAAGGGGGAACCATACTCCGGTTACGGCAGAGCACAGCGCGGAAAGTTGATACATTGAAGGGCTTTTCTGCATACCAGAACATGTTATTTGCTATGTAATATACATCCTTGTCGGAATAGTCGGCCGGATCAAGGGTTCGTGTTGAATAGATGCCCTTCATGATACAGTCTTCTGCATTTGTACTTGTGGTGACGCTCTCTTCCATATCAGATACCATCTGTGCTGTCTCAGAAACCATGGTGACCTCATCGCCATTTGTCAGACGGCGGAAGAAGCACGGAGTATTGGCGGGTACTTCTGTCATTTTCACAAGGCTGAGATACTGGTTTGAACTCTCGTCATATTTAATTGCATCGAGAGTGTAGTACTGTACGTCAGCATCGGACATTACGCTGAAAGGCAACACGACCGTTCCCCACTGGTTTGTCATCCGACGGGTGTATTGTTGCGAGAAGAACAGGGGCAGGTTACCGTTGGTACCTGTATGGATATATGATTCATCGGACAAATCCAGACGGGTTGAACCGTTGACTTGGGACAGGGCCCCCGATGACACTTCGGGTATGGATTGCATAGTCAGTGACACAATGGTACTCGAACCGAACGGCTTGGCATTCAACTGGCTCACATCAGGTCCTGTCGTAACCATCATGGCCGATGCGAAGAGTCCGTCGCTGGACTCGGATGATATGTTGCGGTCAAGATAGATTGTGGTGGCACTCTTGAAGTTGGCGGCATCGATGATTTTCAGACTGGTGCCACGTGACGCAGCACTGCCCATAAAGGAAGCCTGCATGATATTGTTGCCGGTTCCCATGACATCAAAAGCATCTTCATCAATAAGGATAACCGTGGAAGGTATTGTAACTTCCGACAGATTATTGCGATAGAAGGCCTTCTTGTCTATGTACATCAGTCCTTCAGGCAATTTGAGGCTTGAAAGCTCCGTGCATTCATCGAACGTGCTCTCTTTTATACTTGTCAACTGGGTGGAAGCGGACAGATCAACAGACTTCAGTCCTGTGCAATTGTAGAAAGCCTTCTTCCCTATGGACTTGAGCGATGTGGCAGCAGTGAGATCAAGGCTCGTAAGCTTTCCTTCAGCAAACAGATTATCGTCAATTATCCCGGTGTGTTCACCTATGACAAGCTTTGTGGCTTTGGCAAAAAAGCCATCGCTATAACTATACAGGGAACTGATATCTATCTTGATGTCACGATCTATAGTGACCGAAGTTGCGGTGCATCCTACTGTGCCGTTTATCACAAGTTCCTCTGCATCATCATTACCCTTGAACTCAATGCTGAAAGACTCATTGTCCAGGTTCAGAGCATAGGAACCTATGCTGTTTACCGTACTGGGAATGACAAGTCCCGAAACACCGCTGTTGAAAAAGGCACTGTTCTGGATTTCGGTGACTCCTTCAGGCAGGGCTACACCTGTCAGTGACGTGCAGTTGCTGAATATGGCTTTTGGAACAACTGCAACTCCTGCAGGCCATTCATAATTCATGGCAAGTCTGTCACAATTGAGAAATGCTGATTCCCCTATTGAGGTAATGCCGGATGGCAGATTGCAGGCAGTCATGGAAGTGCATCCTGCGAAAGCGCTTGCGCCAAGTGTCTTGAGACAGCCGGGCAGTGAGCACGTATGCAAGTCATCACAGTCAGAGAAGACTTTTTCGCCCAATGTGACAAGAGACTTGCATTTTGAAAAATCGGCATTGGTCAAATCCCCGCAACTGTAAAAGGCACTGGCACCAATACTGGTGAGAGCCGTAGCGCCAGTGGCGTCAACAACCTTCACGTTACTTTCAGCAAAGAGCCTTTGCGGAATGGATTTCATGTGAGAACCGAGAATGAGTGACTCCACGTCTCCAAACGAGCCTTCGGGAGTGTCAATATCACGATCCAGATAGACATAAGTGGCATTCTTGAAACAGTCAACGTCAACATTCAAGAGTTCGGCAGCATCATTGGAGCCTAACAAAGTGACGCTCTTTACACCGAGATAGAAATCAAAGTCTAAGTGCAACGGGTCGTAGTCAAATGCATCTTCACCGATGGATGATACGCTGGCAGGGATGGTTACAGTTTCAATGTGTGCATCATAAAAAGCGGCTTTGCCGATGTTCTGCAGGCTGGCAGGGAATTTTACGGAAGCCAGGGCATTGCAGCTGTTGAAAGCATTTTCGCCAATGGAAGTGAGAGCAGTACACGAGGAAAGGTCGACAGATTCAAAATCGTTGTCGGTACAACCATAAAAAGCACTCTTCCCGATGGTGGTTAGGGCCTTGGCATTGGAGAAATCAACCGACTCAAGGTCGTTGCATCCGGAGAAACAATAGGGATTTATGGCGTGAACATTTCCGCCGACAACCAGTGCCACCACATCGGGAAAGAGAACGACTTCGTCAGGTGTCGCCAGATCACGGTCAAGTATCAGGGTTTCCACATTGGTAAAGGTGGCTGCATCATTGAGGGTGAGTTTACCTGCTCCTGCATCGCCCAGCAAGGTAGCCTTGGTTATGCTGTTATAGCCCACATCGTCCAATGCATCCTCGTCAATGAGGGTGCAGGATGCAGGAATGATGATTTCACTGACGTCATTACCGTAAAACGATGCCTTGCCCAGAGTCTGGACGTATGGCGGAAGCAGCAGTGTCGTTAACGCGTTATCGGCACGGAATGCCTCCTCCGGGATTACGGTCAGGAGTGTGCATTCCGAAAAGTCAACCTTTTCCAGGCGTTCGCAGTTGAAGAAGGAAGATTTTCCGATTGTTGTCAGCGTAGCGGGAAACGTCAGGCTGGTAATGCCGTTACAATTGTAAAAAGCCCTTTCACCGACAGTAGCCAGTTGTGTATTGGCAAGGTTGAAATCTTCAAGCCAGTAGCACTCGTAGAAAGCATCGGCGTCAATTGTGGTCAGCGAGGTTGCCAAGTTCAAATAAAGCTTCTCGATCTTGCTTCCTTTGAATGGTACAGTGGAGATTCTTTTCACATGACTTCCGATGCTGGCCCCCTCAATTGCTTCGAAAACGGGCGTTGTACATTCCGAAGAAAGATGGCGGTCAAGATTCAGGCTGGTGACAGACTGGAAGTTGTCATCATCGATAATGGTGAGTTCGCCGGCAGTGTCGCTGCCGAGAAGAGTAAGCAGGGTTATGCTGTTGACGCCCTCTACATCAAATGCATCCTCGTCAATGAGGTTGCATGTGGCAGGTACCGAAAGTTCAGTAAGGCTGTTGCGGTAGAAGGCTTTCTTGCCGATGGTCTCCACGTACGTTGGCAAGACAAGGTGATTGATTGAGGTGCATTCATTGAAAGTTTCATCTTTGATGGACTTCATGGCTGTGCAATAACCCATGTTGACATCCAGCAGGCCATCACAGCTGTAGAATGCGTTGCTGCCAATCGTTGTCAGTGAGGCAGGAAAGACAAGTGATGTCAGACCGTCACAGCCATAGAAAGCCTTAGCCGATATGGAGGTGAGCGTGGTGGCATTTTCAAAGTCAAGTTTCAACAGGTTGTCGTTTTCAATGAAACACTTGGCGGAAATGTCCGTACACCCGGCTTCAATGTATACGTTTACGGCTGCATCGAATAGACTATTGCCATCGCCTGTCGATCCGCTGGCACTGTCAATGTCACGGGCAAGGTGGATATCGGTAGCAGCCTTGAAGTTGGCAGTGTCTACAATCTTCAACGGCTTGTTCTCGTATCCTTCGGGCGCGGGTTGGAATATCACCTTCTGAATGTCGTTGCTGCTTCCCTGTACATCGAAGGCATTGTCTCCGATGTAGGTGACAGTACCTGGAATGCGAATCTCATGAATGCTGTTCCGCCAAAAAGCATAGTCCCCTACAGTGAGCAGATATGGAGGCAAACTCAAGGTGCTGATACCCGTACATTCACCGAACACGTAACGTGGAAGTACTGTAAGGCCTGTGCAGGCCGACAGATCAACCGTCTTGAGCCCGTCACAGTTACAGAAAGCTTCCTCACCCAACGTTATAACCGATGCCGGCAGAGTCAGTGACGTCAGCTCATCACAATTGTAGAATGCGTTCTTGTCGATGGTCTTCAGGGCTGTGGCTCCCGTCAGGTTGAGATTGCTTATTGGAGCTGCTTTGAAGCACTTGTCTTTGATAGCCGATACATGTGTACCAACGGTTACCGATGTAGCATGGTGAAACAGGCAATCACCGCTGCCTTCAGTACCGCTGCCGCTCGAAATGTTACGGTCAAGGCTGACTGTCGTAGCATAGCCGAAAGATGCCTTATCGACGATCTCCAAAGATCCTGCACCGTCTGCGCCCTGGAAAATGACGGTTTGCAATGAGTTAGTGCTGAAAATGTCATCGTCAAAGGCGTCATCACCAATGAAAATGACAGAGGCAGGTATGGTTATCGTTTTCAAGTCATCTATGTGACTGTCGTCATAAGCGCAGTCTTCGCCGATGGAAATAACCGGCAGACCATTGATGGTTTCCGGTATGACAAGTGAAGCACGTCCGTCCAAAGCGATGTCCGTAATGCTGACAGCAGTTCCATTTGACACAACCTCGTATGTATATTTCAGATTGTCAATTGTTATTTCACCTGCAAACACAGGGATGTTGATTCCAGTAGTCATAAGCAGGATGGCCTGCAGAAAGATTTTGATGCCGTGTCTTTTCATTTCCTTAATTTTTCAGTGATACAAAACAGTCCAGGGTTGACAGCAGTGAATAATAATACCGCCTCATTCGGCAGTATCAGGAGCACTTTCATCATTGTTTGAACCGCCATAGCCCAATGAAGGATCCGAGACGGACAAAAGAGTTGTGGAGATGATTATCTTCGTGCACTTGACGCAAGGCTTAATATACTTTTTCATAAGAAGATATAAGTTGTTGTGATAACTTGAAAAAATCTGTAAAATTAATCCAATTTTCTTAATTCCGCAACACTTTCAGATTATTCAACTTCGCTTTCCTACAAGAAAGGTTTTCTTGAAAAGTTGGGATAGCCTCCTTGATGAGCCTTAACATATCCGGAACCAGGACGAAGCCGTTGTCTCGTGGCCCTTTGTCTTGTACTGAAATAGGTTGACTCAAAATAACAAAACAAACCTAAATAAATGTTATTATGAGTTACAAGCATTACAGTCGCGCCTTCAAGCGTGCGGTAGCAATCGAGTACATGCAGAGCGGCAAATCGAGGATGGAAATTTCGGCAAAGTACAATTTGCCGAACGTCAATACCCTTTCATCCTGGGTGAACTCTTGTTTGTCACCGTTGGAAATCAAAGAAAAGTGTGCATCTTTGTCCCGGGTTAATGTTCAAGCCTATATGGAAACGCCAGGAAACAAAGCCTCCACGGCAGACAACGACTCCGCGGTGGAACTGCTCCAAGAACAAATCCGCAAGCTGGAAGCGGAATTGCGCAAGGAGAAGGATAGGGTTCTGGCCCTTAACACTCTGATTGACATTGCCGAGGAGCAAGGCATCAGGATCAGAAAAAAATCTGGGGCCAAGCAGTAGAACGCCTTTGCAGGGTATTTGACTTCAACGTTGAATATTCCTGTGAGCTGCTTGGCCATACGAAACAGGCGTACTACCAGAAGAAAAGAGATGGATTGGAGCAGTCCAGGCGTCTGAACCGCATTCTGGATGCAGTCACGGAAATCCGCAAGATGGATCCCGGCATAGGCTATTACAAGCTATGGCTTATGCTGAACCGCATCTTTGCAGACGAATGGGTTCCCGGCAGGGACTCTTTCCTGCGCATGATGCGTGAGCATGGCCTGCTGCTTCCGCGCCCCCAACCCCGTCACACCACGAACTCAAATCACCGGTATCACAAGTACAGGAACCTGATAAAAGGCTTCATACCAAACCGTCCGAACCAGCTGTGGACCAGCGACATAACTTATATTGACCTGGCACAGGGAACCTGTTACCTGCACCTGGTAACCGATGCCTATTCGCACAAGATCGTCGGTTTCTGCATGTCGCAGACCCTTGAAGCCGCACATACCCTGACGGCACTTCGTATGGCCATGGAACAGGCGACAGAAGAGGAGCTGCAATGTCTCATACACCATTCTGACCGTGGCGTCCAGTACTGCTGCAATGCCTACACAGAACTGCTGATGATGCACAACGTCAGGATAAGCATGACGGAAGATTACTGCCCGACAGACAATGCCATAGCCGAACGGCTGAACGGCATAGTCAAGACCGAGGTCGTATACCGGGAACACCGTTATAAGGATTTTGACGATGCAAGGCGGCGTATAGGTGAGTTCATCGCATTCTACAATGAACAGCGTCCGCACAGCAGCATAGGCTTCAAGACACCGAACGTGGCGCATTCCGAGAGTGGGCCGCAAGACAGGATGTGGTGATGACAGCTCTCGGGGGCTGTCTGCCCCCTGCCGCATGGCAGCCCCCGAGTGTTTTTCATGATATGGGGTCAACTTTTCCAGTACATGGTCAACTTTTTCAGTCGTAACAGTAAATGTTTTCAGTTCAAAGTCTACTTTTGCAGGAAAAGAGTCAAGCTATTCAGAAAAAGCGTCAACTTTTCCAGTTGGATGAGTCAACGAATTCAGTACGTAAACATTCGTTAACAATAATTCGAGTCAACCAAATTCAGGAAAAGACA
>JAZUEH010000007.1:0-19371 GCA_045640065.1 Bacteroidaceae bacterium | reverse complement strand
CATATGAGTCTTGACAACATGACTCCGCGTCAGGCTGCGGAGGATAAGGGACAGATATCCAAAAGATGGACAAGTTTCAGAGAAAACCACCTGAGGAATTTGGAAATCCAAAAGGGAGCAACTAGTTTTGCTCCACAAACCCTGAGAATGATTGCGGAGCTAAAAACAGAACCCGTTCAACTTATGGCAGGGTTAAGGAATGACGTTCAACCGAACCCAGGGATAAGACACAATGTGCTCAACCTAGAGCAGGGATAGGTATTAATCCATTCAACTTTTTTCAGGGCAAGACACCACTTTCGATTGCAGTTACGGGTTACGGTTACGCTTGGCCGGTCCTTCATATATTGGTGAATCAGGACAAAATGTAAAATAATTTCAAGAAAGCCTGTCCGGCTGTGACAAAAAATGCCGTACCCCGCTCAGACACCCTTGTAGGGCCGTTTTTTGCCTTAAGTTAAGACCGGGTTCGATCATAAGTTAAGACCGAGTTTGGTCATAAGTTAAGACCGAGGTCGGTCATAAGTTAAGACCAAGGCCGGTCATAAGTTAAGACCAGAATCGGGCTTGGGTAATGCCTGGAATACGGCTTAAAATGTAAAGTGTTTTCTAAAAAAATCGTCAGTCCCGGCGGGACAATCAGGCGTAACCGTAACCCGTAACTGCACTTGATTGTAAAAAGTAAGAGACCGAACTTGTCGGCCTCTTACATTAAATTCAGAAGGAAACGTATCCCTGTCTTCTGAGATATCAAAGGTTCGGATTGACCTTGTTCCAGTCGGCGATAGCCGGGATGATTTCCAGGGTTACCAGTTCATCGCGCATCTTCTGCAGATGTTCGTATGAGGCCTGGAGAGCTGCCATTTCATCGGCAGTACCTTCAGGAGCGGTGAAATGGACACCGGTCTTGTCGATAACGGTCGGCATGGCCATCATGCCGTTCTTGAAACCGCACTTGTCGCAGTTGACGTAGCATCCTGCAGGCAGAGTGAAAGGTTCACCGCCCATGGCGCCTTCAATCATCTTGACAGCCTGATAGGCAGGGCTCTGGAATGAGCTGCGGCCACGGAGCTTGATGATGTTTGAGCCACCCTGGATGGTGTTGTGCTTGATCTCTTCGAACTTTTCAGCTGAAAGGTTCATTTCTGACAGAGGCTTGCCGTCAATCTTGACCTTTGATGCGAATACAGCCATCTGTTCGCCGTGGCCACCGTATGTGTGGGCTCCGGTAACCTTGTCCTGCTGAACACCGAATTCAGCTGCGAGAGCCTGCTGCAGACGTGTCGAGTCAAGAGCTGCAAGTGAAGTGAGCTGGTTAGGTTTCAGGCCTGAGTGAATCAGAGCGGTAAGAGCGGTTACATCGGCAGGGTTGAAAATTACAACGACATGCTTTACATCGGGGCAGTACTTCTTGATGAAATCACCGAATTCAGCGGCGATTTTGCAGTTGCCTTTGAGAAGATCCTCACGGGTCATGCCTTCCTTACGGGGAGCACCACCTGAAGAGATGATGAACTTTGCACCTGTGAATGCCTTCTCGGGATCGGTTGTCCATGTGATGTTTGCACCTGGGAATGCGCAATGGGCCATTTCATCGGCTACACCGTGAACACCCGGTTCGAAGATGTCATACAGACAGACGTTCGGTGTAAGACCGAGCATAAGAACACTCTGAACCATGTTTGAACCGATCATGCCACCGGCTCCGACAATAAGAAGCTTTTCGTCAGTTAGAAATTTCATATTATTTGATTTGAAAGGTTTAATGTCTTGTCTGCGAAGTTAGTCAAAAGAATAATGAATCGTAATGGAATATGCGTTTTTTATTCTTTCCCATCCTCATCCTGACTGTACCAGCTTGCGTACATGTGATAGTCACGTGCAATCCGCTGGTTCATTTCTGCACTTTGGGCGGGATCGACTTTCTTGATGAATTTGGCGGGGACACCGGCCCAGAGTTCTCCATCCCCTACAACAGTCTTTCCGGTCACCACGCTGCCTGCAGCGACAATGGCTCCTTTGCCGACTACTGCATGGTCCAGAACTACGCTGCCCATACCGATCAGGGCATTGTCCTGTATTTCTGCACCGTGGATAGTGACGTTATGTCCTATGCTGACATTGTCACCGATAGTGGTTGTCGAACGCTGATAGAGAGTATGGATTACAGCTCCGTCCTGAATGTTGGTGCCGTTTCCGATACGGATTGAATTCACATCACCGCGGAGAACGGTTCCGAACCAGATGCTGCATCCGGATCCCATTTCAACATCGCCTATGATTGTGCAGTTTTCAGCCAGGAAACAATCCTGACCGATCTTTGGGGTGAAACCCCGAACTGATTTGATTAGTGCCATTGATGATTTTGCTTTTAAAGGTTGAGACTTGCGACTATCCGTTCGGATACACCGTTGTTTGACATTACATAATCACCGGCAGCCTTGCCGCTCTGTTCCAGGAATGCCGGATCGCTGATGAACTTGTCGACAGTCATCCTCAGTGAGTGGGCATCGCTTATCTCAAAGCCACCACCCTGTTCAATGAGCTGGAGCGCTTCGCGGAAACGTTTGTTTTCAGGACCGAATATGACAGGAATTCCGTAAACAGCCGCTTCAAGGGTGTTATGGATGCCTGCACCGAATCCGCCTCCTATGTAGGCAATGTTACCGTAACGGTAGATTGAGGAAAGCAGTCCGAAACAGTCTATTATCAGGCAGTCAAGGTTCTGCGTGTCGCTGTCAGCGGTCAGACCGGAATAGCGGGCATAACGTCTGCCTTCAAGCATCCCTTCTATCATTTTCAGATGGTTTTCATCAATGACGTGGGGAGCGATTATCATTTTCCAGCCAGGACGCTGGTTCATGAGCGGGATGAACAGCTCTTCATCGGCCGGCCATGAACTGCCTGCAATGAAGACTTTGCAGTCCTCTGCGAACTTTTCCACAAGGGGGAGCTCTGATGCCTGTCCGGCAATCTGTATCACGCGGTCTGCACGAGTGTCGCCTACTATGGTCGCGCGGTGGATTCCAATGCTCTCAAGCAGATCCTTTGAATTGCTGTCCTGAACATAGAAATGTGTGAAGGTCTTGAGCGCGCGGCGCATGAACCATCCGGCCTTTTTGAAAATGTACTGATCCTTTCTGAAGATCGATGATACACTGTATGTCTGAATGCTGCGTTTTGACAGTTCTTTCAGGAAATTCGGCCAGAACTCATATTTTATGAAGAAAGCCTTTTCGATATTGCACAGATTGAGGAATCTGCGTGCATTGAATCTCAGGTCGAAAGGCATGTAACAGACAATGTCGGCTCCATCATAATTCTTTCTTACCTCATAGCCCGATGGAGAATAGAAAGTCAGCAGGATCCTGTACTGAGGATAGTCACGCCTTATGGTTTCCATTATGATACGTCCCTGTTCGAATTCTCCAAGAGACGAAGCATGGAACCAGAGGTATCTGTCGCCCTGTACTACAT
This sequence comes from Bacteroidaceae bacterium, assembly GCA_045640065.1. GTDB lineage: Bacteria > Bacteroidota > Bacteroidia > Bacteroidales > Bacteroidaceae > Colenecus. The sequence goes on along the minus strand of JAZUEH010000007.1, from coordinate 15,894 downwards.
TGTCTTTCAGCGTTTTGAAAATGCTGTTGTGCCCCTTGATCTGAAGCCGGGCCTTCCTGTTGAACAGGGCTGCGACACGGGTGCCTGCATTGAGGAGCGCAATTCCGATGGAATATATCAGCATGACTCCTGACTGCTAATGACCTGAAGTGCCTTGCGTGCGCGTCTGAGCGTCTCCTCCTTGCCAAGGAAGTCTGTGATTGCAAAGATATGCGGACCGACAGCTGCACCTACCAAGGTGACACGGAATGCATTCATGACTTTGCCGGTGGCATAACCCTTTGAGGCAATCCATTCCATGACCTTAGGCTCAAGAACGGCCCCTTCGAATTCAGGCTGGCATTCAATGAAATCACACAGCTCGGCTGTTGTCTGGGCGGCCTGATCCTTCCACCATTTCTTAAGTGACTTTTCGTCATATGAGTCAGGTGCCTGGAAAAGGAAACCGCAGTTGTCCCAGAGCTCGTGTATGAAATTGACACGGTTCTTGACAAGTCCTACGGCTGTCTGAATACGGTCCATGTCTGCTTCGATTCCCCGTTTAGCAAGTTCCGGAGCAAACAGGGCGGCAACCTGTGCATCGTCCATCCGCATTATGTACTCGTGGTTGAACCACACGAGTTTCTGATAGTTGAAACGTGCACCGGCCTTGGAGCATTTTTCCAGGTTGAAAAGTCCTACCATCTCGTCAAGATCCATCAGTTCACGGTCGTCACCTGGATTCCATCCGAGCAGAGCCAGGAAATTGATGACGGCCTGCGGCAGATAATCCTTTTCACGATAGCCCGATGAAATCTCTCCGCTTTTCGGATCATGCCATTCCAATGGGAAGACCGGGAATCCCAGACGGTCACCATCGCGCTTGGAAAGTTTTCCATTCCCTTCGGGTTTGAGCAGAAGCGGCAGGTGGGCGAATTGCGGCATGGTATCTTCCCATCCGAACGCACGGTAAAGGAGTACGTGCAACGGGGCGGACGGAAGCCATTCCTCTCCACGAATGACGTGGGTTATCTCCATAAGATGATCATCGACTATATTGGCCAGATGGTAAGTAGGCAGTCCGTCAGCCGATTTGAACAGTACCTTGTCATCAAGGACTGACGAATTGATGACCACCTTCCCGCGGATTATGTCATTGACTTCGACATCCTGACCCGGTTCGATGAGTATACGTACAACGTACTGGTGTCCCTGTTCAATCAGCGATTTGACTTCCTCGGCCGGAAGCGAGAGGGAGTTGCGCATGCTCATTCTGGTTGAAGCGTCATACTGGAAATTGGGAATTCCGGCACGCTTGGCCTCAAGTTCCTGAGGAGTGTCGAATGCCAGATATGCACGTCCGGATTCCAGAAGCTGATCCACATACTTCCTGTAAATCCCTTTCCTTTCAGACTGACGGTATGGACCGTAGTTCCCACCGAATGAGACTCCCTCATCAAATTTTATTCCAAGCCAGTCAAAGGCTTCAAGAATATACTGTTCGGCCCCCGGAACGAAGCGCCCTGAATCGGTATCCTCAATGCGGAATACCAGATCACCGCCATGCTGGCGGGCAAACAGATAGTTATACAGTGCGGTACGCACACCTCCTATGTGGAGCGGACCGGTGGGGCTGGGTGCGAAACGGACCCTGACCCTGCGTCCATTGATATTTTCAGCCATTTCTATTCCAAATTCGTATAATTGCCGCAAAAGTACGCATTTTACTTTGAATAATAGTGTGCTGATTCCACGTCTCTCATCCAAATTGTAGTATTTTTGCATCAGTCAGCAATAATCAAGACACATGAACACCAGAAGAAAACTGATCCAGGACAACAGGCATCTGTTGTATGTGCTGTCATTACTGGCCGTAATGCTCACAGTATATTTTCTCCCCAAGAAAAGGAGTGAACAATATGTCTTTTCAATCGGCAAGCCATGGGCATACAATGTCCTTATTGCTCCATTCAGCTTTTCAGTCGAAAAGGATGAGGCCAGTTTCGAGGCTGAAAAGGATAGTGTCGCCAACCGTTTCGCTCCGTTCTTTGACCGCAGGGAAAACGTTGCTGCCGCCTCACTGGCGGAACTGGAACAGCTGTATGCTGACAGTCTTGCCGGCAATGTCAGTCAGAAGTCATGGCATGCCTTCCATGCACGTGTGCGTCAGGCATACCGCTTCGGAATAGTCTCAAGGGACGATGAGAATGTCATGACCCAACGGCCCATGCTGAGAATCCGCTCCGGCAATTCGAATGTCCTTACATTGACGGACAGCATAATGGGAATCCAGAGTGCATGCAGTTACATCATGCAGGCACCGGTTGATCCCGAAGATCGCGGGTACTTTGAAGCCATAGCGCTCGACCGGTATGTGCATCCGAATCTTTCATATGACAGGGAGACCAGTGAAAAGGTCCTTCAGGAGCAGCTGGACCAGGTTTCCCGAATTGCCGGAACGGTTCTTGCCGACCAGAAGATCATAGGTCAGGGGGAAATGGTCGATCTGGAGAAAAGCAGAGCCATAAGGTCGTATCTTGAAATCGTGAATGAGAAGGTCAGTTCACGGCGTTTCCAGCTGTTTACCTGGGGCGGCCAGAGCCTGTATGTGATTGGCTGTTTCCTTTTCCTCATGCTATATCTCATGCTCTACAGGATAGATGACATCCAGAACCGTAACATACTGTATTTCCTGTTTGCTTCAGTAACACTGTTCAATGTAGGTCTGGGACTGTTCATGCAGTATGTCCCATGGAATGTCATGATAGTGCCATGTACGATTCTGGCAATCGTCCTGCGCATTTTCCTGGATTCGCGGACGGCATTTGCCGGTTATCTGGTGTTCGTGCTGACGACATCGGTCTGCGTCCCCATGCAATATGAGTATGTGATACTCCAGATAGCAGCCGGACTGACGGGAATTTTCAGTCTGAAGGAACTTTCCCAGCGTTCACAGATATTGCGTTCCTGTCTGTTCATATTCCTCACTTACAGTCTGGTATGGTTCTCTCTCCAGATTATCAAACTTGAAAACTTCAGGGATATCGATCCCACGTTCTTCCTGTTGTTTGCAGTCAACTGCATACTTGTTCTTCTGGTATATCCATTGCTTTTCCTTATTGAGAAATCCTTTGGATTCACATCGAATGTCACACTGATAGAATTGTCGAATCTGAACAGTCCCCTGCTCAGGGAACTGGCGGAAAAGGCCCCGGGTACCTTCCAGCATTCAATGCAGGTCTCCACTCTGGCTTCCGATGCAGCCACTGCCGTCAAGGCTAATGCTGCCCTGGTACGTACTGCCGCACTTTATCATGATATAGGTAAGATTGAAAGCGCTCCGTTCTTCACTGAAAATCAGAATGGGGTGAATCCGCATGACAGACTGACACCGCAGCAGAGTGCCAGAATCATTACGAATCATGTGGATGCAGGTCTGGCCCTTGCAGACAAATATGGCCTTCCGAATGCCATCAGGGATTTCATAGCTTCGCATCATGGAACCGGTATGGCAAAATATTTTTATCTGAAATTCAAGCAGGAACATCCTGATGAGGAACCCGATATCCAGACTTTCAGTTATTCCGGTCCTGATCCCTGGACCAAGGAGACGGCCATTCTCATGATGGCCGATGCATCGGAGGCGGCATCCCGCAGTCTGAAGGAGTATACAGAGGAAAGTATCAGCGAACTGGTGGACCGCATAATTGACCGTCAGGTCAGTGACGGGTATTTCCGTTCGTGTCCTTTAAACTGGCAGGAAATTGGAAAGATCAAGGATGTCTTCAAGAGCAAGTTGCGCATAATGTACCATACGCGCATAAGTTATCCTGACGAATCTACTGTGGGTCAACGTCAAAAGACACGGTGACGCCTTTCAGAAGGAGACGGCATGCATTCAGGCAGTCAGTCATGTCCTTTCTCAGTTCCCGGACACCGATGGACAGGGGGGCTTTTATAAGTATGCGTCTGATATGAAGGTTATGGATGCGTGATACCTGGGGAGAATCAGGTCCCAGGACACGCTCTTTTCCCATAGTTCCCGACAGGCTGTCGCATAATGATATTGCGGCCGTACTGACTGTATTTTCATCCTTACCCTTCAGTGAAACATAAACCAGTCTTGAATATGGCGGGTATGAGAAAAGCGAACGTTCGTGCATCTGGGATGCATAGAATGATGCATAATCTCCTGTTTCCACATATTTCAGGAGTTCTGAATCGGGCTGGCGTGTCTGGAGAATGACATGTCCCTGTTCAAGACGTCGTCCTGCCCGTCCTGCAACCTGTGCCATGAGCTGATATGCGCGTTCGCCTGAACGGAAGTCGGGGTAACTCATCAGAGAATCGGCCTGAAGGATGCCAACAACCCGGACATTGTCAAAATCCAGTCCTTTGGAAAGCATCTGGGTACCTATCAGTATGTCGGTTCTTCCTTCCTGAAAATCGGTCAGAATGCTTTCGTAACCGTGTCGGGCTGAATCCAGGTCAAGTCGGGCGACCCTGGCTTGGGGAAACAGTCGGCATAAATCCTCTTCAACACGCTGTGTCCCGTACCCGCGTCCTTGAAGATGTGTTCCGCCACATCCAGGACACCTGTCCGGAATTCTGTAACTGCGTCCGCAGTAATGGCAGTTTGCCGTTCCGGCAGTCTTGTGGAAAGTCAGACTTACGTCACAGCAGTCACATTTCTGTATCCATCCGCAATCGGGGCATTCCACGACATTGCTGAATCCGCGTCTGTTGAGAAACAGGATGCTCTGCTGTCTGTCCTTCAGGGCCTGGCCGATGCACTCGATCAGTCTGGGAGAAAACAGCCCATGCATATACCGGCGTTTGATCAGGTCGGCAGTGTCAACTGTCTCGATGGCAGGAAGTGCCACATTGCCGAATCGTTCCTTAAGTTCAACCAGGCCGTATTTGCCTCCAGTGGCATTGCAGTAGCTTTCCAGTGATGGAGTCGCACTTCCAAGAAGGACCTTCGCACCGCATAGTGATGCCAGCATGATGGCTGTGTTGCGTCCATGATATCGCGGGGCAGGATCTTCCTGCTTGTAGCTGGGCTCATGCTCCTCATCAACGATTATCAGTCCGAGATCATGGAAAGGAAGCATGACACCTGATCTGGTAGCCAGTACCAGCCTGTAAGGATTGTCGCCGCACTGGCGTTTCCAGACTTCGGCCCTGATACTGTCTGCACAGCCCGAATGATAACAGCACATTTCATCACCGAATACCCGTGCAAGACGGTGCATGATCTGTGTGGTCAGTGCTATTTCAGGCAGCAGATACAGCACCTGCCGGCCTTTGGCCAGCTGCTCTTTTATAAGATGTATGTATATTTCAGTCTTTCCGCACGATGTGACCCCATGCAGCAGACATACGTTCTTTTCAGTGAATGTCTTTCTGATACCATCAATGGCACGCTGTTGGGCATCGCTGAGTATGGCCGGTTCAGCCTTGATTCCGTCAAAGGAAGGCAGTCTTCCAATTTCTACCTCGTATATCTCAAGCATCCTTTTTTCAACAAGGTTCTTCAAGGCCGATGCGCCTGATGACGCTTCAATGAGATGTTTTTTCGTAACGGCTTTCGGTGCTGCAGAACCATGATCCAGACCAGACAGTGACAGATAACAGTCAAATACATCCTTCTGGTGTCTGCAACGTGAATTGAACAGTAGTGACGTATATTTCAGGTCCTTTCCTTTAACCGCAGGGCCCAGACGGACAAAACTTTCAGTATGTGGACGATAGACAGGTACCGATGAGGAACTGTCCGGTCTCAGACCGCTGGGAAGTGCGGCTTTAAGGACATCGCCCGGGGAACAGATGTGATATTCCCACATCCATTGCATGAGTTTCAGCTGAAATTCCTTAACCGAAGGACCTTCCGTGTCAAGAATCTGTTCAATGTCCTTGATGTTGCCTGTCTCGGGTATGACATTATGGACTCTCAGGACGACACCGCCGATTTTTCTGGTTTTGCCGAATGGTACCAATACTCTTGTGCCGGGCAATACCTTACCGGGCAGACTGTCTGGTATCATGTACGTGAACAGGCAGTCAAGCGGAACGGGCAATATGACATCTGCATAAGACATCACTCAGTATCGGATTATATAGTATCAGAAAGTACAGGAAAGTGATACCTGTAGTGTGCTTGATTTGAATTTGCTTTCTCCTTTGGCTGTCCATTCGTTGAGCTTGTCATGATTGCGCATGAGTTCGCCCACTTCCGTTTCCTTGAGTTCGTCATAAAAGAGATAGACACCTTCGTGTGTAACAGGCATATTGTAATTGGCAGTTATCTGGACATGTCTGAAAAATCTGAGTCCTGCACCGATGTTGATGCTCCAGTTGCTCCTTTCAATGGCAAATGACTGAATCTGATACAGGTCAGCATATCCTTCCATAGTGTCATCATACAGGTTCAGCAGTTCTCCGGTCTTATATGAAAACTGTCCTCCTGCATGAAGGAAAGGGGAAACGTTGCCTTCTGTATTGAAATAGAATTTCAGGCTGGCCGGAATATCGATTATCTGCTGTTTCAGTGTTTCATGTCTGGCCAGTTCAAATCCCTTCTGGGAATATAATGCGGCAATGTCAACTCCCAAGGACCAGAAGTCAATCTCAAGCATCGGCCCGAATAGGAATCCTGTATACTTGTCTGTCTGTGTTATGGTTTCCATATTGACAGCTGTGATGTCATTATTGACGAAACCGACACCGCCCCTGACACCGAAGACCAGTTGTGCCATGAGTGGTATCTCAAAAAGAAGAGACAATGTGGCTGTTGCTATGAATCGTCTCATATCAGCGGTGAACTCCTATGCGCTCGCCACTTGAGACACTCTTCTGACGTGGTTCACGCTGTTTCCTTTCTCGTTGTCTATCGGGTTTGGGAGCATTGGACTTTGCTTCAGTCTTGGATTTGGCTTTTGGCGTTTCGGCCTTTTCGCTATCCGACTCAGTTTCAGGAGAGTTTTCGTTCCATAGCCCCTTTCTGAATCCTACCAGCTGGTCTTCTATCTTCTGACGTTCTTCAGCCAATGCTGAGTCGGTTTCGCAGTATTCGGCCAGGGGCTGGTTTCTCAAATTTGATGTCTTGTAGATGTCGCCGTCATAGCAGCCCATTACGAAATAGTCATCAAGACTCATGTTACTGGTATTGTTATAACTGCTGGTCATGACAGGAGTCTGTCCAAGGTACGGGCTTATCTCATCATAGTTAAGCCAGAACATGGGTTTTTTAGTAGGTTCTCCACCGAAACCGTTCTCGACCATAACAGGGCAGATGGCTGTAACACGTGTGTGATAGTTGGACATCTGATCCAGATAGTTGCTTTCCTTAATGTAGTATTTGCCTATTTCGCGGCTTGGAATGTCTCTCTGCAAGACTGTGATCTTGCCGTTTTCGTTCTTATAGTCAATGTAAAAACGTTCCAGCATATTCTCAATGTCAAGCAGATTGTCCGGTGTGAACAGCTCGTTGTCATCAAGACGGTATTCGTAAGCCTGGATCTTTCCGTTCAGAATCAGGTTGAAGACCAGAGTAAAGAAGTTCACACGGTCGCCGAGCGGCTCCTCCGGGTAGTACAGAGCTGCATTCTTTTCCTTGGTCAGATCAAGTTCGCGATAGATATCACGTCTCCAGGCAAGTTCGGTGGGCATGACGCTTTGAGCGGTATACTGGGTCATGGCCCTGCGGGTCAGGGTTACGCCTGCGGGACTTTTCTGTTCTGCCTCTCTGGCGGCCTGTTCCTCCAGCCTTTTCTGTGACTGCGCCATGCAGGGCACTGCCATTGCCATGGCTATGATTGATGCAATTACTTTATTCATATTGCAGACATTTGTCATTTAACAATTACCTCGAGTGCGGTGTTCAACTGGCGTTCAATGCCATCGGGACCGATGGCACGTACACGCTGGATGTAGAACCGGCGTCCGCGTCCGAGACTTTCTATGTTCTTCTTCTGACGGTTTGAGAATTTCGGCCCGTCGCTCAGTTCAGTTACCGCGTCACCAATGTTGCTGAAGAAGGTCGTTTCAAAACCGAGAACCTTGAATCCGATATTCAGCAGACCGTCGTCGATGGCTGCGACTATACCACCCGATGAAATTACAGTCTCTCTGGAAATGGGAGTTCCATCGCCACGATAGCGCTGGGTGTTGCCGTTCTCATCCTTGTATTCGATAAACGGTTTCGGGTCGGGCAGCATGCGTGTCTTGAATGTATATTGTCCCATGCTCTGACGGCGTCCGTCCTGATTGGCGGAAACGGCTATGACCACATCCTGATTTACATTTGAAGGGATGACGATGTAGCCGCTACCGTTGGCCTTAATTGTTCCGTTGCCGTTCTGGATTGAGGCCGATATCATGTTGCTGGGCACACCCGGAACTGATATGCTGATGGGATTCTCAATGCCGGCATACAATACGTTCATCATTGTGGCGCTTACTGTTGCGGCAGGTGGAACTACGGTGTATTTCTGTGAGAAGTCCCGTCGCAGTGTGCCGCTGGCAGTCTGCAGTTCAAGGTAACCGTCGAGGGAATAGTCACCGGTCTTGTTGCACATGACCTCATACCATCCGTCTTCCGATTCAATCTGCTTGCCGTCAATGAAAATGGCAGGACGTGCCGTAGAGTCAACAGCCGCCATGATGATGCGGGCGCTGAAAGGACTGCCCTGGACGACGTTCTGGGTAGTGGGAATGACGTATGCGTTGACTGCATTGACACGAAGATCTCCTACGTCAATGTTCTTAACCAATGTATGAAGGACTTCTCCTTCTGCATAGCGGACGTCATTCTGCAGCTTTGTAAGCATTGTAATGGCTGCAGCTACTGGCATGTTCTCAAAGTTGTATTCCTGCCAGTTCTTGCCCAATGCACCTATCTTAAGCGGTACTTCAGTACTGAAGTTGGCGCTGATGATTTCTCGCTGTGTCTCATCGGTAACCATCGTCAGGATATTGTTCCTGTACGAGTTGATGGCTTCAAACAGTTCCTGTCCCTTGCCGCGTTTCGGCGAGAGCATGACCTGTGTGGCAGCTTCAAGGTCTTCGCGGTTATGGATGTCATCAACATTGGCATCTTTGCCGTCGGCCTCTATGGCTATGAGCTGTTTCAACTGGTCCGCGAAATTGAAGAGAGAATCGCTCATTGACTTCACTTCCATGGCTTTAGCATACCATTCACCGACCTTTTCGTGGTTCAGAGAGTCCTGCTGGGCAAATTCCCGCATCACAGCCTGGTTCTGCAGGGTGGCATTCGATGTGCTCTTTGACAGACTGTCTTCAACAATGGTGAATCCGTTCAGTACGTCCGATGATATGTTCATGGCCAACATTGCCAACAGGACAATGTACATGAGATTGATCATCTTCTGACGCGCCGATGGCGGTCTTTCATTCGTTTTCCTTTTCATTTCCTCAAGTCTGAAGAATGATTAGCTGTTTCCAAGTTGTGAGTTCACTTTCATGGCACTTATCATGCGTGCATACAGACTGTTCAGTTCTTCAATCTGACGTACCATGGTGCCGGTCTGCTGGCTGGCATTGTCAAGGTTCTCCATCTGTGCACTGGCACTCTTCAGGTGCATCTCGTAGAAAGTGTTGATGCTTATCAGATTGCGGGTCAGTGTTTCCAGTTCCTCGCTGCTCTGCTGCATTCTTTCGGCGTGCTTGAGCATGCTTTCCATGCTTTCGGCAAGTCTGCTTATCTGTGCACTGATGGATTCCATGTCAGTGCCGACACTTGAGAGGTCGGGAATGTTGATGGCCGATGCCTTCACTGCAGGTTGAACGGCCTCGGTTGCTGTGGTCTGGATATCGGTAACCGGAGAACGTCTTGCCTTGTATGCCGGTTCCATGTCTTCATCGGCATCGGCATCACCGGGAATGTACGGACGCTCGAAGCCTGAAATGAAGAAGACCAGGACTTCAGTACCCATTCCGATGAACAGCATGAGATTGGCGCCTTTGATATGTGTGAGTTTGAAGAGCGCACCCAGAATTACGATAGCGGCACCCCAACTGTACAGGTAGTTCAGCAGTATACGTCCTTTAGGAGTATCCAGATAGTCCTGAATTCTTGTCAACAGACTCTTTTTTTCAGTATTTTCCATTGTCTTCTCTGTTTTGTCTTTGATTTATGTCCTGTTTGAACAGATCAGCGGCCACGTTTTGTTGAGGCGGTGCCCATCTGGGTGCGTACGCATCGGAAACCTATGAATGAGCGCTGTTCGTTCTGATATTCGTATGTACGCCAGGATGATTCGATGAACTTTTCGGGGTCTTTCCATGAACCTCCACGTATGACCTTACGTTTCATGTAATACGGGTCCTCGATGGCCGCATTGTAGTAAAGTTCCGGATTCATGTCATTCATCTGCAGTATGCCTGCTTCGGTGTATACGGTCGATGTCCATTCAGCTACATTTCCGGCCATGTCATACAGCCCGTTCGAGTTGGGCTTGTATGAACCGGTTCGTGTCGTAATCAGACTTCCGTCCTTAGTGTAGTTTCCGTTTTCCGGCTTGAAATTCGCATAATAGCATCCCTGATCATCCTTGCTCCCATCCTTCTTCCATGGAAACAGGTTTCCTTCTCTGCCTCTGGCCGCGAACTCCCATTCAACTTCTGTAGGCAGGCGGTATCGCTGGACGTATTTTGCCTGTGGGCCAAGTGCAGACAGAAGCAGTTCGGTACGCCATGCGCAGAATGCATTTGCCTGTTCCCAACTGACGCCGACTACAGGATACTCGTTGTAGTTCGGATGATTGAAGTATGCACGTGAATATGTTTCGTTGTTGGCGTTCGGAAAATCGTTGACCCAGCATGTGGTGTCTGGGAAAATGTTCACGATATAAGTGTTGACAAAGTCGAACAGGCTTGTCAGCTCACGTTCAATGGTCTGACGGACAATTACTCCATCCTCATTGATGTATGCAGTGTCTTTGGATATGATGACCGGTTCGTCCGATACGGTCTTGTCCGTGTCTTTTATCCTGTCTTCAGGATTCAGCCTGTTCTTGCGCAGAGCGGCCTGATTGTAGTCATAGATTTCATAGCGGTAGTTGAGCTGCTTCACATCCAGCATGCGTTCACCGGTAATGGGGTGAGTATAGTACATGCTTTCGATAGCCATCTGCTGGTCTTCGTTAGCCTTTTTCCATGGAATGGGCTTGGACCAGTTAAGGTGCGGCGTGATCGGATCGCCATTGCTGTCTTCAGTAATCATGAATGACTCGTCACCTCCATAAGCGGGATCGGCCAGACGGGTACGGATGATGGAATCCCTTACCCATTCCACGAACTGGCGGTATTTGGCATTGGAAACCTCCTTTTCATCCATCCAGAATGATTCAACCGATATGTCTTTGCTTGGAACACCTGAGCCCCACAGACTGTCGGACTTCTCATCGCCTATTTTGAGTGAACCGCGTTTCACCAGCACCATGCCGTAAGGAACAGGTTCGCGCAGTTGTGCGGACTGGGCACCGGTCACTTCGCCGCCTGCAAGTGACGAATATCCGCTGCTCGTGCATGAAAGCATGAACAGTGGAATCAGTGCCAGACAGGCAGAAACAATGTTCTTCAGTTTCATCGTATGGTCTTTTTTACAAATATCTTACACTTTTATGTGAATTCCTTCCTTTTTTGAAGAAATCCACTTCTTTTTTCCAGTTCAGTATAAGGTCGTGGCTGCCGTTCAGGTATCCGACCCCACTTGTGAACAGTTCATATGCATATCCTACAGTCATGTTTCCGTATGTGCCGCCTAAAAGAACCGTCCATGAGATATCCGGGCTCCACGTAAGTCCGCCATAAAGATCGAACTTCTCATAGCTGTAGATGGCTCTCGCCTGAAAATCGGTCCTGAACGATTCAAGATCGCTGGCCAGCATGAAACATGGCTGTATCGAGAATAACGGATTATTCGTCCTAATATTGTATCCACCATGAATATAATACATGCGCGCTATATCCATATACGTCTGTGCGGCATCGGGTTTCCCGAATTCAACATGCGGTGCGTTCAGGTGCTGGCATGACGCACCAAGGTAGAGTTCTCCGTACATGAAGAAAAGTCCTGCCGCAAGGTCTGCTGCCGTGCCCTTGTCCTTTCCGTTCGGGAAGGCGGGGTCTCCGCCGTCTTTGGCTCTGACTTCACTTCCGTCAAACTGCTGTGACATGACGCCTGCCTGAATGCCGAGATTGAGCCATGCTTTGCCTATACCTATTTTATATGCATAGTCAATCGTCAGACGTTGTGATGAGAAAAGACCGATGGATTCGTTGAATAGCGATGCGCTTGCTGAATGGTGCCCCATTCCGAATGGCAGGACAGAATTGACACCGGCATAAAGTGAACCGGGAGCATTGGTATAACCCGCCATCTGCATGGAGTACGATGCAATGGCATTCAGCTTGGAATCACGGTTCATAGCTGCCGGATTGTAGAAATTTTCCATTTCCCTGAAGTGGGTGAAATGGACGTCATACTGGGCCTGGACACACGACAAAGCCCCTGCCAGCACGAACAGTATGGTAAAAGTCAGACGTTTCATTGCATTCACATGGCAAATAACGGCAAAATTTTTCCATTATTTTTGCTCTTCATGAAAAAATGTCTAATTTTGCGCCGCTTATTTCATGCGGAAAAGTCAGAACTAAATAAAAATAAAGAACTTAAAATGATCATTGTTCCTGTAAAAGAGGGTGAGAACATTGAACGCGCTCTCAAAAAATTCAAGAGAAAGTACGAAAAGACAGGTGTGGTTAAGGAACTTCGCCGTCGCCAGCAGTTTGACAAGCCTTCAGAACTGAAGCGCCTCAAGATGGAGCACGCCATCTACGTACAGAAGCTGCAGCAGACCGAAGAGTAAAAAAACTCTTGCGGGTATTGCACTTAAGCAATTTCTTTTCTATATTCGTCACTGAAACATTTCGGTGACGATTTTTTTTGTGGCGATGTACATAAAGGAGTTTGCGGATTACCTGAAATATGAAAGGAACTGTTCGATACGTACTGTCGAAAGTTATCTCTCTGATCTGGATCTCTTTGACCGTTTCCTGAAGACTCAGGAACAGTGTCTTGAAATTCATACTGCAGGTCGTGACAATATCCGTAACTGGGTGGTTTCTATGATGGAGAACGGTGAGTCTTCAACAAGTGTCAACCGCCGGCTGAGCGCATTGAGAAGTTTCTACAGGTATCTTATCAAGAAAGGCATTCTGTCTGAATCTCCGGCCAGTCTGGTTCAAGGGCCTAAAAACGGCAAACCTCTTCCGCATTTCGTGCGCCAGTCCCAGATGGATGACATTCTGGACAACGGCCAGTTCGGTGACGGTTTCAAGGCTGTCCGTGACAAAACCATAATATCGGTCTTTTACGAGGCAGGTCTCAGACTTGCAGAACTTATTGGACTTGATATCGCTGACCTTGATTTTGGCCAGCGTACTATTCGGGTCACGGGAAAACGCGACAAGCAGCGCATCATTCCGATGGGAACAGAACTGGTTACCATTCTCGAAGACTACATATCCTTAAGAAACGCGACTTTCCCGTCGGCCGGTCAGGCTTTGTTCCTGAGTACGTCAGGCCAAAGGATTCCGCGTCACCAGGTTTACAGGATGGTGCGTGAGGTACTTTCCCGTTATTCCGATTCGGAAAAAAGAAGTCCTCATGTCCTGAGACATAGTTTCGCGACCTCGATATTGAATAATGGTGGCGATTTGGGAGCGGTCAGGGATCTCCTTGGACACGAGAGCCTGTCCACTACGCAGATATATACTCATGCAACATTTGGAGAATTGAAGAATATTTACCAACAGGCCCATCCACGGGGCGATAAATAGATCATTATTATGGAAACAAAGATTCAAGCATTGCATTTCGGTGCAACTGAACAGCTTCAGGCGTTCATCCAGAAAAAGTGTGCAAAGTTGGAAAAGGTCTATGACCAGATTCAGACTGTCGATGTGGTGTTGAAGGTCGTCAAGCCGGAAACAGCAATGAACAAGCAGGCATGCATTACGGTAAAGACCGCTAATGGAGAATTCTATGCAGACAAGACATGTGACACATTTGAACAGGCAGTTGATGACAGTCTGGTCGCTTTGACCAAGCAAGTGCAGAAAATGAAGGAAAAACTCCGTGATATTTAAAAAATCTGTTCCATTTGTTTGTGAGAAAAAAAATATAAGGTATCTTTGCACCCGCCTTTCAGTAAAAGAAGGGCGGGTTCTTTGATTTATCGCCGCTATGGCTCAATGGTAGAGCAACGCACTTGTAATGCGTAGGTTGTTGGTTCGATTCCGACTAGCGGCTCTGAAGGGTGAATTCCAGAGTGGCCAAATGGGGCAGACTGTAAATCTGCTGTCTCTCGACTTCGGTGGTTCGAATCCATCTTCACCCACAAGACAGGCAGACGAGACCGGTTATCCGGTGCCTGCTGTTCTTTCAGGAACCACCTTATTTATTATGGCAGGCCGGAGGAACACTCGTAAGGACTGTAAGATGCGGCAATAACTCAATTGGTAGAGCGCAACCCCTCCAAGGTTGAAGTTGCGAGTTCGAGTCTCGTTTGCCGCTCATTTTTGGTCGCTGTTATAGCTCAGCTGGTAGAGCGCATCCTTGGTAAGGATGAGGTCCCGAGTTCAAATCTCGGTAACAGCTCGAATTTTGAAAGATGATAGGAGGAGACCGCCCGTGCGGTAGCCTTTTTGTAGTTGACATCAAGTTCATAATCAATAAAATAGCGAAAAAACTATGGCAAAAGAGACATTTGTGCGTACCAAACCGCACGTAAACATCGGTACCATCGGTCACGTTGACCACGGTAAGACAACCCTTACAGCTGCTACCACCAAGGTTCTGGCTGAGAAGGTATCAGGTAACTCAGATAAGGTCAAGTCATTCGACCAGATCGATAACGCACCTGAAGAGAAGGAGCGTGGTATCACAATCAACACTGCACACGTTGAGTACGAAACTGAGAACCGTCACTATGCACATGTTGACTGCCCGGGTCATGCTGACTATGTAAAGAACATGGTTACCGGTGCTGCTCAGATGGATGGTGCTATCGTAGTAGTTGCTGCTACCGATGGTCCTATGCCTCAGACTCGTGAGCACATCCTGCTCGCCCGTCAGGTGAACGTTCCCCGTCTGGTCATTTTCCTGAACAAGTGCGATTCACCCGATGTTGACGGTGAAATGATCGACCTCGTTGAAATGGAAATGCGCGAACTTCTCGACACATACGAATTCGATGGCGACAATACTCCTATCATCCGCGGTTCTGCACTTGGTGCTCTGAACGGTGTTCCTGAATGGGAAGACAAGGTCATGGAGCTTATGGCTGCTGTTGACGAGTGGGTTCCACTGCCTCCTCGTGCAGTTGATCAGCCGTTCTTGATGCCTGTTGAAGACGTATTCTCAATCACTGGCCGTGGTACAGTTGCTACCGGTCGTATTGAGACTGGTGTCGTCAAGGTAGGTGACAAGGTTGAAATCCTGGGTCTTGGTGAAGAGAAGGAAACTACAGTTACCGGCGTTGAAATGTTCCGTAAGCTGCTCGATCAGGGTGAAGCTGGTGATAACGTAGGTCTGCTGCTCCGTGGTATTGAAAAGACTGAGATCAAGCGCGGTATGGTTCTTTGCCATCCGGGTCAGATCAAGCCTCACACCACATTCAAGGCTTCTATCTATGTCCTGACACAGAAGGAAGGTGGTCGTCACACTTCATTCCGTAACAAGTATCGTCCTCAGTTCTACATCCGTACAATGGACTGCACCGGTGAAATCTCTCTGCCGGAAGGAACTGAAATGGTAATGCCTGGTGATAACGTTGAAATCACCGTTCAGCTTATCTACCCGGTTGCTATCAACGTAGGTCTTCGTTT
>JAZUEH010000006.1:0-9769 GCA_045640065.1 Bacteroidaceae bacterium | reverse complement strand
GCTGTGGAGCGGATGATTTCCTCCTGCTGCTCGAACTCGTAGTGCTTGCCAACCAGAGGAACCATGATTTCCGGCATCGGGTTCTTGCCTTCCTTGCGGAGCTGGATGGCAGCGCCAATAATAGCCTTGGTCTGCATTTCGCTGATCTCAGGATAGGTGTTGCCCAGACGGCAGCCGCGGTGACCCAGCATCGGGTTGTTCTCGGCAAGGGCGGCTACACGTGCCTTGATGGCCTCGAGAGTAGTACCCATAGCCTCGGCCATTTCCTGCTGTCCCTTTACATCGTGGGGAACGAACTCGTGCAATGGAGGATCGAGCAGACGGATGTTGACAGGCAGTCCGTCCATGGCCAGAAGAATTCCGTAGAAGTCCTTGGTCTGGTAAGGAAGCAGCTTCTCAAGAGCCTTTTCGCGACCTTCCTTGTTCTCGGCAAGGATCATCTCACGCATGGCCTTGATCTTCTCACCCTCGAAGAACATGTGCTCGGTACGGCAAAGACCGATTCCTACTGCACCGAACTGGCGTGCAACCTGTGCATCGTGCGGGGTGTCAGCGTTTGTGCGGACAACGAGACGTGTATATTTGTTGCAGAGATCCATCAGCTCGGCAAAGTCTCCGCTGATCTCGGCAGCCTTGGTCTCGATCTGGCCCATGAGAACCTGACCGGTAGAACCGTTGATTGAAATATAGTCGCCTTCCTTGAGGGTTACGTCCTCAATCTTGACGGTCTTCTTGACGTAGTCGATTGACAGGGCACCTGCGCCTGATACGCAGCACTTGCCCATACCGCGTGCAACGACTGCAGCGTGGCTGGTCATACCGCCGCGGCAGGTAAGGATACCCTCGGCAGCTGCCATACCGGCAAGGTCTTCAGGAGAGGTCTCGATACGGACCATGACAACCTTGTGACCGTTCTTGTGCCATGCCTCGGCATCATCGGCATTGAATACGATCTGACCGCAGGCAGCACCGGGTGATGCGGGAAGACCTGTTGTCAGGACTCTTGCCTTCTTCAAAGCGTTCTTGTCAAATACCGGGTGGAGCAGTTCATCGAGTTTCTGCGGCTCGCAGCGCTGGATGGCGGTCTTCTCATCGATCAGACCTTCGTGCATCAGGTCCATGGCAATCTTCACCATAGCGGTACCTGTGCGCTTGCCGTTACGTGTCTGGAGGAACCAGAGCTTGCCTTCCTGAACGGTGAACTCCATATCCTGCATATCGTGATAGTGGTTTTCAAGCTTGTTCTGGAGTTCATCAAGCTGCTTGTAGATTTCAGGCATTGCCTCTTCCATTGAAGGATACTTTGAAGCACGCTCCTCTTCAGAAACGCCTGCGGGCTTAGCCCAACGCTTCGAACCCTCAATTGTGATTTGCTGAGGTGTGCGGATACCTGCAACGACATCCTCACCCTGTGCATTTACAAGATACTCACCGTTGAAGAGGTTTTCACCGGTAGCGGCGTCACGGCTGAAGCATACGCCTGTAGCCGATGTGTCACCCATGTTACCGAATACCATAGCCATGACTGATACGGCTGTGCCCCATTCGTCTGGAATACCCTCCATCTTGCGGTAGAGGATGGCACGCTCGTTGTTCCATGAACCGAATACGGCACAGATGGCGCCCCAAAGCTGATCCATTGCATCGGTCGGGAAGTCCTGACCGGTACGCTCCTTGACTGCTGACTTGAACAGTACGACAAGCTTCTTCAGGTCTTCTACGCTGAGGTCCTTGTCCAGAACGACTCCGCTTTCTTCCTTGACCTTCTCGATGATTGCCTCGAACGGATCGACATCGGTCTTTGAAACCGGCTTCATGCCCAGAACAACGTCACCGTACATCTGAACGAAACGGCGGGAGCTGTCCCATGCGAAGTGTGGGTTTCCGGTCTTCTTTGCCAGACCCTCAACCACTTCGTCATTCAGACCAAGGTTCAGGATGGTGTCCATCATACCCGGCATAGAGGCGCGAGCACCTGAACGTACTGAAACCAGAAGAGGATTCTGAACATCACCGAACTTTGAGTTCATGAGATTTTCAATATGACGGATGGCCTTTTCTACATCTTCCTTAAGAATGGCGACAACCTTGTCGCGGCCAATCTTGTAGTATTCATTACAAACGTCAGTGGTGATTGTGAATCCGGGAGGAACCGGAAGTCCAATCAGGTTCATCTCGGCTACATTGGCACCTTTGCCGCCGAGAAGGTTGCGCATCTGGGCGTTACCCTCAGCCTGTCCGTTACCGAACAAGTAAACTCTTTTTTCGCTCATAAATGTTGTTGAATTATATGTGATTTGTAACTTGTTTTCCCTTGTTTTAAGATGGCGCATGCGCGCACATGTTTTTAAAGCGGTCGCAAAGGTACTCAAAAATTATTGAATATGTGTTTTTCATGCACTTCATTTTTGTCAAAAAGGGGTATCTTTGCCGAAAATTAGAACGAGGGCATATGTCAAAGAAAAACAAGCAGCAACCAATCATTGAGAATGTGACAATTACCGACTATGCGGCCGAGGGCAAATCAATAGCTCGAATAGACGACCTGGTGGTCTTTGTCCCGTTTGCTGTTCCAGGTGATGTGGTTGATCTTAAAATACTGAAGAAGAAGCATAGCTATGCCGAAGCTGTGGTGGAGAGAATGATACAGCCGTCACCTGTACGTGCCGTGCCCTTCTGTCGTCATTTCGGTATCTGTGGCGGTTGCAAATGGCAGAACCTTCCATATGAAAAGCAGCTGGAGTTCAAACGTCAGCAAGTCGTGGACTGTCTTACACGCATTGCAAAAGTGGAGATTCCGGAGGTCAATCCCACTTTGGGGTCCCTGGAGACAGTGCGTTACCGGAACAAACTTGAATATTCCTTCAGCAATATGCGCTGGCTGACGCAGACGGAACTCATGGAGCTTGAGAATCCGGAATCCGATGTCTGCCGCAAGCAGCCTGGTCTTGGATTCCATATTCCTGGCGCGTTTGACAAGGTGCTTCATGTTGAGGAATGCTGGCTTCAGGACGAGATATCTGACAGAATCCGCAATGCTGCATTCTCATATGCTGTCAAACACGGAATACCTTTCATCAACCTGCGTTCCCAGGAAGGCATACTCAGGGATATGATGGTGCGTGTTGTTACAACCGGTCAGATTATGGTGCTGGTACAGGCGAAATGCGTAACGCCCGCCGATACCGGACAGTTCATGGGGCTTATGTCGTTCCTGTCAGAAAGTTTTCCGGAAATCACGTCCCTTCTCTATGTCATAAACAACAAGTGCAATGATACGTTTGGAGACCTTGATGTCAATGTGTATCGCGGCGAGGACTGCATATATGAGACGATGGAAAATCTCAGATTCAAAATAGGCCCGAAGTCATTCTTCCAGACAAATAGCCGTCAGGCATACCGTCTGTATTCTACGGTTCGTGAACTGGCCGGACTGAATCGGGATGATGTCGTATATGATCTATATACAGGAACCGGTACGATAGCGCAGTTCCTTGCAGGAAATGTAAGGAAAGTTATAGGTATAGAATATGTTCCTGAGGCGATAGAAGATGCCAAGGTCAATGCTTCAATCAACGGTATAGAAAACGCCTCTTTCTTCGCTGGCGACATGAAGGATGTGCTGAATGCCGATTTCATCAGCGAACATGGAAAACCCGATGTGATTGTAACCGATCCTCCAAGAGTCGGCATGCATAAGGATGTCATCGATGTGATCCTTGCAGCGGCTCCCAAGCGTATCGTGTATGTCAGTTGTAACCCGGCGACTCAGGCGCGTGACATCGCAATGCTGGACAGCGGATACAGAGTTGCAGAAGTCCAGCCGGTGGACATGTTCCCGCATACCCAACACGTTGAAGTTGTTACTGTTCTTGAAAAGCGTTAAATAATCATTAATATCTGTCGTTCGTCCTTAACAACTGGACATCGGCCTTATAATGTAAGTAAAGAAAAATACGGAATCATGAATAAAAGATTATATGTTCTGCTCTTGAGCATGTTTGTAATGACATTGTCCTTTGCCCAGTCTCCGGCACAAGGTAATGAGAATGAAAAGGAATCATCTCAGACCGAAGCTTCAGATGAAAAGAAGGAGGATGTCATTACCCAACCCGAATTCAAGGGTGGAATGGCAAAGTTTTACCAGTATGTGGCTGATAATTTCGAGTATCCCGAGGAAGCAGGCAAAAGAAATGTCAGTGGAACGATTGAAGTTGAATTTACAGTTGAAAAGTCAGGTGACATAACATACGCAAGTATTCTGAAAGGACTGGATTTTTCAATTGACGATGAAATTCTGAGACTTGTGAAGGCAATGCCACGCTGGATTCCGGCAACAAAAAACGGGAAGGCTGTACGTTATACCGTATCAATGCCGTTGAACATCAGGGCATCCAGAAACAAGAATCTCAAATCAGGTATAGCTCTTCAGGATTACCACGATAACTGATTCTTTTTCCTGAAGGCGGAACATAGAGGGTTGAATTTAAAATCTTTAGGAGGTACGACTATGAAAAAACTGTTTTTCCCGCTGTTTGCAGTCCTTCTGCTTTTTACAGGCTGCGAGTTTTATGATATCGGTACTGATGTCATCTCAGATGATATAGTTGCTTATGCCCATTCATGGCAGCGTGATGAAAATGATCGTGTGCTTTATCAGGACTTTTCTTTCCCGGAAATCACCCAGAACGTACTTGAACGCGGAAGCGTGAGCGTATCAATGGTCAACAGAGGCAATAAGGGTGAAACTGTTCTGAATGCTCTTCCATATGTTTTCCCGGTGTCCGATGGCCGTCAGTTCGTAATGCAGAATATCAGGTATGAAGTCCGTAACGGTCTTGTGACAATAGTGATGGAGTGGGGTAACCGTGAGATGTATGCCGCACCCACGGAAAACTACAGGTTCAGAGTCAGCATAATCCAGCCGGACTGATTGACGGCACATTCCAATAGATATGATTCCCTGTGACGGCGGTATGACAGCCCCGTTCCGGGGAATCATCCTTTTCCTGCCGCCTGGAGAATGATGGTGGTAGCGCCAAGAGTAATGATGGCGCCGTCTTCGATGGTGGCACGTTCCCTGTCCCCGAGAATGCGGTTGAACAGAAATGTACCTGTCAGACTTGGCCAGTCACGAAGCGAATAGGAAATGTTTCCGTCCTGGTCCTTCTTTACTGTAATCACGCAATGGCGCCTGTCCATGCTGCGGTCATTGGTGTCAATTGGAATGGTGATTTTATCACCGGGGTTGTATCGGCCTATGATATTCTCGCCTTCCTGAAGGGCAAAGCTCTGACGGTAGGCAAAGACATTCTCCACAACCTGAATGGAACCGAAACCGATGTCGTTCGTGGCATGTGTGCGATTCGCATCCTTCTGAGTCTGGCTGAGACTGCTTGTGCCTATACGTATCTTGAACTGTTTGCGGCAGTTCTCACATTCGAACACCAATGCCTGGCCCTGGCTGTAGAGGGTCTCGTCAAAAGTGTTGTAATGGTCACATTTGGGACAGCGTACTCTTTTCATATTGAAGGTTAACTGACGTATTAAAAATGAAAGTTGGCCTGTAAGCCGGGTTCTGTGGCTCTATTTGCCGAAACGTAAGATTCGGAAAATGAGCTGTCTGCCATTAATCTTGACCTGACGTCACCGACAGGCTCCGCAGCCTTGTCCGGCTACGCGCGTTCCACCCTCCGGCTCGGGCGAGCAGCCCTCTGACGCCGGTATACATGAACTTGCAACATCCAAGGCACACAGCGCCTGTGTCACCACAGACCTGGTGGGCTCTTACCCCGCCTTCTCACCCTTACCACGATTCGAAGACCGTGGCGGTTGTTTTCTTCTGCACTGCTCAGCCGTTGCCGGCTGCTTCTTTATGGGAAGTGGACTGCTCTATGTTGCCCGGACTTTCCTCCGCCCCATTGGGACAGCGGCAGACCGGCCAGCTTTCGGGTTGCAAAAGTAAGTTATTTTGCCGTACCAATTGGTTAAATAAAGGCAAATTTGGTGCTGACACCATAACATTGGCAGGAAACTTGCATATACTTTATTGATTGAGTGTTAATTCATGCTTTGTGGTTAACTTAAATACTAGAACTGATTATGAAAAAGACAAGCTATTACCTTTTGGGTGCAGCGGCTCTTGTGACCTGCTGCTCGATTTCAGCTGCTTATGCTGCAAAGAAGACCATTGACAGAAACAATACGCCAAAGACGGTTTTTCTACCGTCTGCATCGGCTCCATCGGCCGAAATCAAGACCGTAGCCTATTCGGCAGGTGCCCTTCAACTGGTCGATCTGACCGATGCTGCCGAAAGGACCGTGCATGCGGTCGTCCATATAAAATCGACCATAAACGGTCGTACTCAGGTTGTTCAGGAAATGCCTGATCTGTTTGATTACATGTTCGGTATGCCACCGCGTCGCCGTCAGTATCAGACAGAACCCCAGACCGGATACGGTTCGGGTGTCATTTTGTCAGCCGATGGCTATATTGTCACAAACAATCATGTCATTGACGGGGCCGATGTCGTTGAGGTTACCCTTAATGACGGACGCATCTATACCGCTTCGGTGGTGGGGACCGATTCTGATACTGATCTGGCTCTCATAAGGATTGAAGGCAATGATTTCCCGTTCATCAAAATGGGCAATTCCGATAATCTGAAACTTGGAGAATGGGTTCTTGCAGTGGGAAATCCGTTTAATCTGACATCAAGCGTGACGGCGGGAGTTGTTAGTGCAAAGTCCCGTAAGATAGGTATTTACGGCAATGGGAGCATCGAATCATTTATACAGACCGATGCTGCCATCAACATGGGAAACAGTGGCGGTGCCCTTGTGAATGCCAGCGGTGAACTGGTCGGAATCAATTCGGCTCTTGAGTCACCGACGGGAACGTATGCAGGATACGGTTTCGCTATCCCGACGGTAATTGTGGCCAAGGTGGTTTCCGACCTCAAGGAATTCGGGACTGTCCAGCGTGCGTTGCTTGGAATCCAGGGCCGTGATGTTTCGTCACTCCGTCAGATGCCGGAAAACAAGGATAAGGATTTCGGTACTGTTGATGGAGTGTATGTGACCGATGTGACCGATGGAGGTGGCGCTAAGGTTGCCGGTATCAGTTCGGGGGATGTCATAGTTGCTGTCAACGGTAAAAAGCTCAAGACCATGGCTGAACTTCAGGAAACGGTGACCCGGTACCGTCCGGGGGACAATGTCAATGTAACCTATATTCGTGACAAAAAGGAGAAGACTGTCAAAGTTGAACTCAAGAATTCCCGTGGCAACACCGAAATTGTCCAGAAAGCTGACATGCAGATTCTGGGGGCATCATTCCAGGAGGTTCCGGAATCGGTCCGTCGCAGCCTGAATCTGGGATACGGCGTGCAGGTGAATGAGGTCGGGAAGGGGCTTATCAGGGATGCCGGAATTCAGCGCGGATTCATCATCCTGAAAATCAATAACAATCAGATCAGATCTGTCGAAGATATTGAACGGGTATATGACGATGCGTCCAAGTCTCAGGACCAGGTGCTCTTCATAAGCGGAGTCTATTCCAACGGGCGCAGGGCAAACTTTGCCATCGGGCTTTCTGAAGATTGATGTTTTTGCTTTGAACTTGTTATATTATAAATTTATTTTGTTAATTTTGCGCCCAATTCGCTTATTCCATCATAAATGAGACAGCTAAAGATAACAAAGAGCATCACAAACCGCGAAAGCGCATCGTTGGACAAATACCTTCAGGAAATTGGTCGTGAGGAACTTATCACGGTTGAAGAAGAGGTCGAACTGGCCCAGCGTATCCGTAAGGGCGACAATGCTGCTCTTGAGAAACTGGTACGTGCCAATCTGAGATTCGTGGTGTCTGTATCCAAACAGTACCAGAATCAGGGACTGAGTCTCCCTGATCTGATCAACGAAGGCAATCTGGGCCTTATCAAGGCTGCCGAAAAGTTTGACGAAACCCGCGGATTCAAGTTCATCAGTTACGCTGTATGGTGGATTCGTCAGTCTATCCTGCAGGCTTTGGCCGAGCAGGCAAGAATAGTACGTCTGCCGCTTAACCAGGTGGGCTCGTTGAACAAGATCAGCAAGGCATTGTCAAAGTTCGAGCAGGACAACGAACGTCGTCCGTCTCCCGAAGAGCTGGCCGAAGTTCTTGATATCCCGGTTGACAAAATCGCCGATACCCTTAAGGTGTCAGGAAGACACATATCAGTTGATGCGCCTTTTGTGGACGGTGAAGATAACAGTTTACTGGATGTTCTTGTGAATGATGATTCTCCAATGGCTGACCGTACACTTGTCAATGAGTCGCTGTCTAAAGAAATAGAGCGTGCCCTTTCAACGCTGACCGACAGGGAAAAGGAT
Organism: Bacteroidaceae bacterium; assembly: GCA_045640065.1. Taxonomy (GTDB): domain Bacteria; phylum Bacteroidota; class Bacteroidia; order Bacteroidales; family Bacteroidaceae; genus Colenecus. The sequence goes on along the minus strand of JAZUEH010000006.1, from coordinate 1,393 downwards.
ATCATAAAGATGTTCTTCGGAATCGGTTGCCGCGAAATGACTTTGGAAGAGATTGGAGATAAGTTCGGTCTTACAAGAGAGCGTGTGCGTCAGATTAAGGAAAAGGCTATCAGACGTCTTCGTCAGAATTCACGCAGCAAGCTCCTTAAATCATATCTTGGCTGATCATGTTATTCAAGCGAGTTGGTATTTTCCTGTTCCTTGCCTGTATGATATCGGCAGGAGCCAGTGCCCAGAGCCGTGACCGGAACCAGAGTCCCGTACTTGGAATAGGTCAGGGCCTGGAGATGAACCGCAGCGATCTGGCCAAGATGAGAAACAACAAGCAAGAAAAGAATTCTGAGCAGACCGATGTATACATGTTTGCTGTTGCCTTTTCACTGATTGATTCTGTCATGTACACATCGGACATACAGAAAATGGAGGCTGAAACTTTGAATAACCATTGGTTTCTTAAAAATCGCGAGGGTTATGAAAACCAGTTCTCGGCTTTTGTCACCGGTGGGGATGACGAGACTACCGTGACATTTCTGTATTTTTCAGAAGAGGAAAAGAGGGCTGTCCGGAAACTTGCCACTCTGGTGAAAAGGAACTCGAAGACAAACCGCTTCCCGATTATCGGTACAGGCGAAGAGTTCAGATTCACGCCAATCGTTGAATTGTAATCCGGCTCCGGATTAGCGAATCCGGAGAATACCTTTTATATATAGGGCACAAAAAACTTTTTTGATTTTTCATGAAAAAAGTGTGTATAATGTTTGGTGGGTAAATAAAAGTGCTCTATCTTTGCACCCGCTTTCGCAAGGGAACGTCCTTGCGGAGGACATTGGAAAGACGTTCTTTGAAGAGATTTCATACAGACAAGTAGTACGACGGGCGTGCTTCGTGTTTTAATGATACGGAGTCATGTCCAAGGGTAAAACGAACCGTCAACAATAGGAAAGGAAGACGAACAAGAGACGGACCTGGGCAAAAGAGAAAACAGAAGTCATTGCGGAACGCTCAAGCGTTTCGTTTATGCTTTAAACGGTATAATTTACAAAGAAGAGTTTGATCCTGGCTCAGGATGAACGCTAGCTACAGGCTTAACACATGCAAGTCGAGCGGGACTCCTTCGGGAGTCTAGCGGCAAACGGGTGAGTAACACGTATCCAACCTTTCCCTTACTTGGGGATAGCCTTTAGAAATGAAGAGTAATACCCGATGTGGTGCGATTATCGCATGTTCATTGCACCAAAGATTCATCGGTAAGGGGTGGGGATGCGTTCCATTAGGTAGTAGGCGGGGCAACGGCCCACCTAGCCGATGATGGATAGGGGTTCTGAGAGGAAGGTCCCCCACATTGGAACTGCGACACGGTCCAAACTCCTACGGGAGGCAGCAGTGAGGAATA
>JAZUEH010000005.1:0-2318 GCA_045640065.1 Bacteroidaceae bacterium | reverse complement strand
GTCATTCTTGGCAAGGACGGCATTGGCTAATGTATTCAAAGGCAATGCACCCTTATGGTAGGCATCGATGACCTGTTCAGGCAGTGCTATGGTGCATGGCACACGGTCGATATTCGCTATGAGACAGTTTCCCTGCAACTGTGGACTGGAGATACGACTGTTCAGGGGTTGGTCTGGATAGACCTTGTAATTGGGGGCATAAGCCTGGGTGTTTCCCACATGGTCATCAAGTTGCTCATGTCCTGCCTTGTTCAGCAGGTTGAGTCCTCCCATGCTGACGAGTACCATCTTCAGGAGTGGATTCCTTACGAACATTCCAGCTGCGATACTGGCTATCGGCATGAGATTGTCCTTTATGTTCATCCTGCTCTTGCCTGTGAACATTCCGACAAGGAAGTCCGGCAACATGGCAAGGACATAGCCAAGATTATGGGTTACTTCCGTAATGCCGTTCAGTCCGAAACTGGTAAGCAAGCCGTTCCAGCCATCGCTGTTCGTCTGTTCTGGCTGTTCAGCCTGTTGCGTATTTTCCTGACTGGTCTGTGTCTCTTCTGATGGCAAAGTACTCTGCTCATCTGGTTGCTGTCGTTGGGTCTCAGTCTTTGGTTCTTTCCTGGCATTGGCATTCTCTGCCTTTTGCTGTTGCTTTCTGTATTCTTCTTCCATGCCTGGCATGACAATCGACGGAATACCTTCACGGACATTTTTCTTGTCAACGACAAGGTTGATTACCATATCAGTGCCTATCCAAGAGGCTGCTGCCTTGATTCCACCACCAAAGCCTCCAGTACTGAGCCAGTCTGCGGCTGAGCCGATGGCCATTCCTGCATTCTTTTCCAAGGCTGATGGGTTGTACCGTCTCTCGGCTTCTGCATCCAACTGCTGTTCCATGGGGGATTTCTTGATTTCCTGTGGAAGATAGAAGAGACTGCTCTGGGCACTTTTCTTCAGAAGATAATCGATGGATGATTTGGGAATACGGTCATTGACCATCTTGTCTATCATCTTTTTCTCGATGTCTGGTGTGACCGTGACTTTCTGCTTCTTCAGCTCGTTCTTGACCATGATGACATAGTCTTCCACGGTCTTGGAGTTCCACTTGCCAGTATAACGCACAGTATCGGCATAAGCCATACTGGAACTGGCTCCACCGTCAGGACCTGCAGCCATGGAAAGGAAAGCGGCAGGTTTACTCATATGTTCCTCAAATTCCTTGGACTGACTTGCCTGTAGGTCTTGCTGTACCTTGTTCATGACAGGTACGACCTTATCCTGAAATATTTTATCACTCTGTGTGCTCATTTTGCTCAATTATGTGGAAGATTGCCTACATATCTCATCAACTCTGCATAAGTTTCTTCACTATACGCGCCATGCTTGTACATCTCATCCAGATAATCCAGTGTCCGTCCGTAAGAACCAGGAGAGCCGGCACCTAAGTGGTTGTATATGTCGGTAAGATGCTCTGCTGCCCTCATGTTAGTCCCATCTGGGAAATGAATCCAGTGTTCTCGTGGATCATTGAGTGACGGAATCGTGGTTATGATGGATGACTTGGAGATACCTCCTGCCTCAGAGGAAAGGAAACCGCCGTTTATATAGTCATCCGGGCTTCCTCTGAAACCGCCATTTCCCGAATTGGTGCTTCCAGTACTGCCATAGCCAAAGAACTGAGGTAGCGACACGGCAAGGCAGACGAAACAAAGTGCGCTGCCTATGGTCATTCCAATCCGCTTTGTAGTCTGTCCCTGATTGTTGTGCATGGACAGATACACTGAAACAGCTCCTACAATGGCAATGATGGCCGCTATTGCATAGCATATTCCCTGTGCAACAGGAATGAAACTGCCGACTCCCTGAGATGCATCTTCAAGACCTGGCAGTCCTGAATCTGCAAAAGATGCCGTTACAGAAAACAGCATCGCGCCTATTAAAATTGATCTTTTCTTTTTCATGTCTTTAGAGGTTTAACTGATTTAGTATTTGTTCTCTTGTCTGCTCAATGGCATTGTGATAGACTTCCATCTGCTTGGGGAAATACTCTTCCAGCCATTCGTCTTTCTCGATGTTGTCATTGATGAACTTGATAGCAAGCTCTCTTTCTATCTCGATGGCTGCCTCCCCAATCTCGTTGTTGTTGAACCAGGCTTTCGTCCACCATCTGTAACCTGTCTTGTCTGGATATACGCTGACAAGTCTCGGTATATCGAAACTCTGGACATCGATATTCAGTTCTGCCAAAGGGTCAATGATTCCGCTATAGGCTATGGCTCGGTCTTCAGCTTTTTTTTTTCGAGGTCGCTCATTGTTGAGAGAAA
>JAZUEH010000004.1:0-3201 GCA_045640065.1 Bacteroidaceae bacterium | reverse complement strand
TCAGGATTGTAGTACAGCCGGTCAACGCAGACGGAACGGCGCACACCGGTAAACGGCTGCTTGCGAGATATGCTCAGGTCAGCGTTGTGATAGAACATGTACCACTTGTCCTTGAACCGGACTATGCTGTGATGATTGGTGCCGCTGTTCACCGGATCCAGAATGACGCCCTTGTATTCGTAAGGCCCCAGAGGGTTGTCGGCCATGGCATAGACTATCTCAGGCTGATGTCCGGTCAGCGAGCTGTTGGAATATGAAAGATAGTACTTGCCGTTGTACTTGTGGCACCAGGCGGCCTCGAAGAATTCCACAAGCCCCTGAATGATGTGCACCTGTCCGTCATATGAAATCATGTCCTCGTTCAACCTGATGCAGCACAGGGTGTTCTGCCCCACGAACATATATGCCTGACCGTCATCGTCAATGAACACGCAAGGGTCGATGAAATCGCGGTCGCAGACAACTCCGGGAGAATCAATGCTGAGAAGCGGATGTCCCAGCGGATCGGTGAACGGTCCGGCCGGCGAATCGCTCACAGCCACACCTATATGTTTCTGGTCCGTGGGATAATACAGATAGTATTTGCCGTTCCTGTAAACGCAGTCGGGAGCCCATGCGCCCTGCCTGGCCCATGTGGTCTGTTCAAACGGTTTGAATATGACCCCGCGGTCCTGGAAAGTCTCCATATCGGTTGTCGTGAAGACATGGTAGTCCTTCATGCTGAACGTGAAGGCATTGTCCTCATCGTGACTGGGATAGATATAGAGAGTGTCTCCGAACACATGGGCCGACGGATCGGCCGTGTAGCAGCTTCTGATTACGGGATTGTCAAACTCTTCGGTCTGAGCCATGGCGCAGTTCCCTGCGACCAGGACCGATACGGCAATGGCAGTCAACAGTTTCAGTTTCATGAATGGTCCAGTGTCTTGTCACACTATAAATACGTTCAAATATACGCAAAAAAACAAGAAACAACTATTTCAGGGTATATATCTGCATATTGTTTATATTTGCGGTAAAACAGCCCCATCAATTACCAGTCATGACATTACAGGAAGCAATAACAGCCCGTCATTCAGTTCGGGCATATACGGACCAGCCTATCACCGGCAGCACGCTGGAGACATTGGAACGGAAGATTGAGGAAGTCAACAGGGACGGCAATCTTCATGTGCAGCTCATACTTGACGAACCCAAGTCCTTCCTTTGCCCTATGGCAAAGTACGGCAAGTTCAGGGGCGTAAGGAACTATCTTGTCATGGCAGGGAAGAAGGCCGATGACCTGGACGAGAGAGTCGGATACTATGGAGAACAGCTGGTGCTCCTGGCTCAGGCCTTGGGGCTCAACACCTGCTGGGTAGGTGTAAGCTACAGCAAGATTCCCGGAACATACGTCCTGGAAGAGGACGAAAAGATTGCCTGCTACATATCCATCGGATTTGGAGAGACACAGGGTATGTCCCATAAGATCAAGTCAACGGCCGATGTCAGCAATGCGAGCGACATCACTCCCCACTGGTTCAACGAAGGCGTAAAGGCCGCCCTGCTCGCCCCCACCGCCGTCAACCAGCAGAAGTTCCGTTTCGAGTATCTGGGATTTGACGGAAAAAGCAATAAGGGGAAAGTCTTGGCAAAGAAGGGACAATCACTGATTGGCTACACCCGCATGGACCTGGGCATAGCCAAACTGCATTTCGAGATAGGAGCCGGGACTGACAACTTCGAATGGGCCTGAACGCACAATATAGATGAAGAATACTAGACTCACATATCTTTGCGCCATCCTGGTGCTGATTCCAATCGGCCTCCTGTCCAGAAGAATCGGCTGGCTTCCAGATGCCTGCGGCGATGCCCTGTGGTCCATGATGGTCTTCTGCTGCTGGCGCATTGTACTTGTCCGCAGCAAGCTGTCAGTTGTGGCAATAGCATCGCTCATTACAGCTTATGCGGTTGAATTCTCACAGCTTGTCAAATATGACTGGCTGGACAGATTCAGAGCCACATTCGTAGGACACATGATGCTTGGACAGGGATTCCTATGGACGGACCTTGTGGCCGACACTGCCGGCATCGCCATCATCTTCGTAACATTCGCATTATTCTGCGTGAATACTCATTATCAATGATAATTCCCCTTTACACCAATGGTTGCGCCATGCTGCGATAAACCAGCCAAACAGCCAGCGCCAGTTGTAACAGCAGGAACAGCGGTACCAGGATCTTGAATTTCCAGTGCCTGGTCTTGTGATGAAATACCAGCATACCGGCAAGTGCGCCCAATGCCCCGCCAATGAATGCCAGCATCAGCAGAGTGGATTCCGGAATACGCCACTTGTCCTTGCGGGCTCTGCGTTTGTCAATGCCGTATGCGGCAAAGGATATAAGGTTAATCAGCAGAACTGCTGCAGTTGCAAACAGACCAGCCTTCATAGTCAGTAAGTTTTTGTTTCAAAGTTAATGCATAATTCCGAAATACAGTCAGATACAAATTTTTCAACACTGCCATATTTTGGCATGACAAAGTATTTGAACTGCTTGAACTGGGAGCGCAGAACAAGTATTCTGGTGAGGAAGAATCTGGTTGAATACGTCTGTGAAGACGGCAAGGCCGATTCCACCATTTGTCCAAAGGAGGGTTAAAGGAACTTGCCGCGGTTCTGCAGACCAAGGAGGCCCGACATAAGGAAGACGATAGCGGCCACGATCATGGCTATGCGGTTTTTGAGCAGGATAACGCTCCAGATAGCCGCATTGATATTCTCCGGCTCCTCGTATGGGTTGATGGTCACGTCCCAGACCTTGTTCTGGACGAAGGGCATGTTGGACAAAATGAGCGCCAGTATGACCGTAAGCACTGAAAGCACCGCGGCGGCGTTACCGTTTCGGTTGAGTGTGGAGTACATGAAGGCCAAGTTGCCGAAAAGCATAACGGAAATCATGAGCTGAGCCGCCATCAGGAACGGTGACACCGGATACAGGAGTATCCTGGCCAGGAAGGCATATACCACCAGAATCAGGAAGACCTCCACGTAGATCATGAACAGCCTGAACAGCCATACTTTATAGATATAATTAGGTATGCTGAAAAGCAGTTCCAATATGCGGTTGTCGGCATCGTTCTGAATGCCGAAACAGGCCGGATAGAACACCAGCAGCAGTCCGGGAATGATAAGTTGGTTGTATACCATGCTGTGGCTGAGC
>JAZUEH010000003.1:0-1794 GCA_045640065.1 Bacteroidaceae bacterium | reverse complement strand
TGAGGTAATATTCAGGAAATATTTGCCAGTCCGTAAACAGGCCTTTGTGTATTACAAAGTTATCACTTTAGAGTGATACCATATAAGATACCGGCCCACTAATAATTCTACAGCCGCGATTGCAACGGACTGGTTATGAATTCATTACATGAAGCGTTGGGATGTTTTTATTCTACACCTGCAAAATCTTCCTACAGAGCCGGATCAGACTTGGCAAAAGTATGGGGACGATAGGGAGGAAAGTCATGCTATAGGCCCGATTCCATCCCTATCGTAGGGGTTGTATGGCGGAATAGCGTATTTCTGCGTGCACGATAGGGAGGAAAGTCATGCTGCAGGCCCGATTCCATCCCTATCGTAGGGGTTGTATGGCGGAATAGCGCATTTCTTCATGGACTATGGGGTGAACGCGTCAATACCTGAAGGCGTCCTCCATCTGGAGACAGAGACGCATGAACCTGTCACACAGGTCCGGTGACCATTTGGTCTTGCCGTGCAGTTCGCGGTATATGTTGTAGTCCTTCACGTTCCAGATTGTGTAGTGCCGCTCGGTGAAATAGGGCTTGTAGTCGCGCAGGGTGTCGCCACTGAATGACGGGATATCCTTGTCCTTGCCGAACCAGTCGGGGTGGTTCATCTGGCGGGCAAAGGCCTCCAGGCTTGTGTTCTTGATCAGATTGTTGTGGTAAAGGACGCACCATACGCACAGCCAGCCGTTCTTGTGCGTCACGTAGACGCACATGCGTCTGATACGCTCGCGCAGGTCATACATGTCTATGTAGCGGTCATGAACCATTGTGTGGAACACCTCGTTGTAAAGCAACCCGCTTTGCTGGCGGTCGGGATGGTGGACCGAGTCCATCATCTGCGTAAGCATCTGCCATTTGGCCAGCACTGAAATGAAATCCAGGTATTCGTCTGTCGTGAACTGTGTCACGGCCATGCCTGCCGCAAGTTCTTCCATGTTGCCTATGTTGCGCATGAAACACAGCTGCAGCTGTTGCGGCACATCGGCACGCAGAAGCCTGCGGGCTTCGGCAAGGTTGTCCAGGGAGAGGCTGCCGCCGTGGTCGAAACTCAGCGCCTCACGGTAGCGTGCCAGTTCGGCGGCACCCTGGTCCGATTCCGTGTAACGCTGTATGGCATCCTGAAGGAAACGGCCGGCATCTTCATCGGTTACAGTCGTGGTACACAGTTCAGCTACCCGCTTGAAATGGTACAGCAGGTAGCTGAGAAGGGCGAACAGCTCATACAGTATCCAGAACCGCTCTATTCCCGGCATTCCCGGGAACTTTGCCGGTTTCAGTTTCTTGTGGAGCGCCTTTTCAAACGAAGCGGTGTTCACCATGAGTTCATTCCAGTTTGCCGTGTCAATGCCGTCCTGTGTAAGGTAGTCGGTGAGCCTGGGCATGAGCTGTGTCATTCCCGATGGAAACATGGTCCACTTGCGGCCTTCAATTGTCCGGCCCTGTTTCATGAGCGTGGCAACCGAATTGACCAGCGGGCAGAACTGGCTGTCCATAAGGTCCTCCATGCGTGCGGCAAGCTCAATGTTGCGTGCCATGCGGGTATGGGTGAGCTCCTGCTGCTGGATAGCCAGATCAATGTCTGCCATGGCGCACAGCCTCGATGCCTTAATCTCCAGCGATTTAAGGTCGATTGACAGTTCTGTGGTGCCGTAGTCGTCCCAGTTCACGGCCAGCATGCGGCACATTCCAATGAGTGAGTCCGTCTGGCGGTCAAAGACATCGTAGCTGAATTCCTGTGTTTCCATACGGCGAAGATATCAAATAT
>JAZUEH010000002.1:0-26267 GCA_045640065.1 Bacteroidaceae bacterium | reverse complement strand
CACTGACGGCCTTCATGGTGCCTTTCCTTCTGGCATGCGTGTTCTTCTCGATTTTCCTGTCATTCTTTGTCAGAGATAGGGAGTCCGGATTCCTGCTGTTCGTGTTCGTCTCGGTTCCGATGATATTCATGTCCGGCATTTCGTGGCCGGCCTCGAACATGCCCGGTGCATGGCATTTCCTGGCACAGCTGTTCCCATCGACTCATGGCATCAACGGCTTCTGCCGCATAATCGGCAACGGAGCGCTGTTGGGCGATGTCCGTAAGGAGTATATGCTGTTATGGGTTCTGGCCGGAATATATTTCCTGTGCTCGCTTTCTGCATTCCTGCTGTTCTACCGCTCAAGCCATATTCCGGGCATTGAGTTCATCAGAGAACGCCGCAACAGACGCCGTGAGATAATGTCGCAGCGTCTGGATGTGGTCGGTGACAAGATAAAAACGGTTGGGGCTGAAATCCGTGAAGACGTCAGGGAAAGACGCGACAGGAACAGGAGTCAGTCCAACGGATGATAGTATTTTGCCTTCAGACCGGTTGAAGGGTGCATAATGGCAATAAAGTCGGAAAGTAGCCGTTCGGGATGGAAGGCGGTCTCCTCGAAATAGGGTGTGCGGTAAACGTCGCACACCCATATCCTTTTCTCGATGAAAGGACGGAAACGTGCGTATCCGCCGAAATCGCTTTCCAGCAGAGCGTATGTCATGGCGTGGTCCGTGCTGTTCTTCAGAAGCCAGATGTCGCTGTCATGTGCCTGTTCCAGAACGGTCTCGAACGGGAGGGGTATGGAACCGCTTTCCTTGCGGTCCCTGAAAGCATAACTGGCTCCGGCATCGGAAAGCGTGATGCCGATGGTGCTGCCTCCTCCTGCGGTGTACCAGGCAGAACCGCTGCGGGTGTCAAGCATGACCTTGGGGCGTTCCTGTGTCGTGGCGGCCAGACTGCACAGTTCCATGTACCGGTCCCGAATGTTGAGGAAAAGGGAATCGGCCTTTGTTTCAACACCCATGAGACGGCCGTAGAGACGGATCCATTCGGCGCGGCCAAGGGGAGAGGTCTCCATGTAGTCGGCGCATTGGATAAGCGGAATGCCAAGTTTCTCAAGCTGTGAGTAGTTGCCGCCTTCGAATGGCGAGATGAATATGGCATCGGGTGCCAGATCCATGATACGTTCCACGTTCGGGTACATGCCGCTTCCGCAGTCGGCAATACGGCCATCTCTGACCATTGCCTGAATCGTGGAATCGGAAATGTATTCAGGTTCCGAGACGCCTGCAATCTTTTCCGCTATGTTGAGTTCCGAGAAAAGTGCGGCCAGACTGTTTGTGCTGACAATGACTTTTTCAAAAGCCCTGTTGATTGTGAATTCCTGCAACAGGGCATTTGATTTCCATGGATTGGCAATCTGAACATTACAGCTGTCCGATATTCCCAGGAGTGTGGCGTGTTCAATGATTCCGCGGTCGCGGACTGAATGTGTATCAGAACCGCAGCCTGCCAGTGCCAGACACAGGCAGGCTTGAACGGCTATGGTCCTGATTAGTCTCATTCGGTTGGAACGGTAGAATTATTTCATTCTGATCCAGGAGGCGAGTTCCTTCCAGGTAGGCTTCTTGCCGTGCATATATACACCGACACGGAAAATCCTGGCGGCCAGCCATGTCATGGCAAGGAATGACAGATACAGCACGACAACGGATACTATGATCTGCCATGCGGGGATTCCGAACGGAATGCGTGCCATCATGACTATTGGCGATGTGAAAGGAATCATGGAACACCAGAAGACCAGTCCGGAGTTGGGGTCGTTCATTATGTTCATCATGACAATGATGGCCAGAATGATCGGCATCATTATGATTGTGTTGAACTGTGCGGCATCCTGCGGAGTGTCAACTGCAGAACCAATGGCAGCGTACATGGCAGCGTAGAACAGGAAACCACCTACAATGAACAGCAGCAGCTCAATGAACAGACTGAGTATGAATCCGGTATCGGTGAATTTGCTCACAATGTTCATGACATCGGCATCCTGGATGGAAGCGACTGCATCGGCCGGGAAAAGGGCCGGCATGATGAATGCACTGGCACATCCTATCAGAACACCCCAGATGAGAATCTGGACTGCGGCCACTGCGGCTATGCCCAGAATCTTGCCCATCATAAGTTCGAACGGCGTACATGACGTGACCATCACGTCAAGGACGCGGGTCTGCTTCTCGTCAATGACAGACTGAAGCACCTGCTGGCCGTAAACGATGAGAATGAAGTAGAGCATCATGCCCAGGACAAGACCGAGTATGAACGAGGCCGATGATGAAGTTGCCTCAACCGCTGCCGAGTCATCTTCATTGCCGTTGTTCTTGACTGTCTGAAGTCCACCGACCTTGAACGATGCGTCGGCAAGGATACGGTCAAGTTCCGGAGAGTCATAGCGGCTGAGACGTTCCTGGCGTATTGCGTTCTGAAGTTGGCTCTGAATGTTCTCTTCCACAGACATGGACGGGGCATCATTGAGAATGAACTGAATGTTGGCAGGATTGTCAACGACATCGCTGCCCAGTACCAGAATGCCGTAGGTGCTGTCGGCGTTTCCATAGCGTGTGCGGGCCTGACCGGCAGTGACAGAAGGATCAAGCAGCTGGAAGGTGACGGTCGAGCCGGATTCCAGGCTCTTGCCTATCTTCTGTTCAGGACTGTTGTCTATCACCGCCACTGTCTTGGCATCGGTCTTACCCAAAACCATCATGAGTGACGGGGCTGCCATGAGGGCTATCATTAACAGTGGTGTCAGGATGGTGGTGATGATGAATGATTTCTTGCGGGTGCGCTCTGTGAATTCGCGCGATATGATAAGTCCTATCTTACTCATAGTTCTGTACGGTATTAAAGTGTGCCGTTCACGGCGCGGATGAATATGTCGTTCATACTGGGTACAATCTCCTGGAAGGCCCGCAGGTCGCAGTTGTCATTGAGAACGGATATCACATCCTTGAGGTTGCAGGTTTCCGGGATGTGGATCTTCTGCTGGGAAAAGCCTCCGAGAACGCCTTCGGCTTCTCCAATCAGTGTGACCTTGTCCTTTATGCTGTCAAGGAAAAGCTGACGGTCGCAACCGTAGGTTACCAGATAGCTGCCCGCTCCGGCTCTGTGGCGGATTTCCTGGACCGGACCGGAAAGGACATTGTGCGATTTGTTTATAAGGGTTATGTCATCGCAGATCTCTTCAACAGACTCCATGTTGTGGGTCGAGAAGATTACGGTGGCGCCACGGTCCCTGAGACCCAGAATTTCCTGTTTCAATGTATTTGCGTTGATGGGGTCAAAACCGGAAAAGGGTTCATCGAATATGAGAAGTTTTGGCTCGTGTACTACAGTGGTGATGAACTGGACCTTCTGTGCCATGCCTTTTGACAGGTCTTCAACCTTCTTGTCCCACCATTCATCAAGTCCCAGACGTTCAAACCATTGCTTGAGCCGTCTGGTGGCGTCATAATGGCTCATTCCGCGCAGGCGGGCAAAGAAGACAGCCTGTTCGCCGACTTTCATCTTCTTGTACAGTCCGCGTTCTTCGGGCATGTATCCAATCTGGAAAATGTCTTTGTCGCTTATCTCATGTCCTTCAAAGAATACCTTTCCACAATCGGGAAAAGTCATGTGGTTGATAACGCGTATCAGCGTTGTCTTTCCAGCTCCGTTAGGGCCAAGCAGACCATAGATGGAACCCTGCGGTATTTCCAGGGATACATCATCCAGCGCCTTGTGGCCGGTGTAGGTTTTGGAAACGTGTTCGATTTTAAGAATTGGTTCAGACATTGTCGTCATTATTTGAATATTGTGTTGAAAATGATGTCGGTTATGACACTGTCACCCTGTTCCGTGGGGTGAATGGTGTCCGGGAAATACTGGCCCTTGCCAATGAATGGAGTGTACAGGTCAATGACCGGCAGTCCCTCCTGCTGTGCCACTTCCTTGAGTCCGGGGATGACAAAGGCCGATATGATGCTGTCGTCTATGTTCCATGCATGTCCCATGGCAGGTGTCGGAAGCATAAGCCATATCTCCGGATTTGAAGGCAGAGAGCGCAATTCGTCAATCATGGCTTTGGCATCGGTCTTGAACTGCTCCTGGTCTTTCCAGTTGTATGGCTTGCTGTCATTGGTGCCCAGAAGTAAGGTGATTATCTGGGGATTGAATTCAAGAGCATCGCGGTATGCCTGTTCGTTTGAATAAGGCATGTCGGTTCCGTTCATCAATGTAACTCCACATACTCCGAAATTGCGTACATCGTATCTGTCACCCAATATTTTCCCAAGTTGGGCGGGGTATGTGTCATTATCTCTGTCGGCTATACCATGACCGTATGTAATACTGTCTCCCATGCATGCTACTCTGACGGGTTCCTTCTTACATGATGATACTGCGCACAGAATGATTGCTACAGTCAAAAGTTTTCCAAAAGTCTTCATATTCAGTTGCTATTTTAGATTGTTGTTCTCGTTTTCAAGCTGACAGCGGACGCTTTCCGCATGTATGGTTTCAAAGACTGAACGGATGAACCTTTCATCCATACCCTTGGCTGCCGCCTCACTGGCCACATTGTCAGAAACGCTCTGATAACGCTGCGGCTGCAATATGGCAAGGTTATTGAGTTGTTTGTAAACTCCGATTCTCTTCACTATTTCCATTCTGCGGGCGAGTATTTCCACCAGCTGGGAATCAAGCTCGTCCAATTCGCTTCTCATAGGTGCGAGTTCTCGGGAATCGGACTCTTCTATATCTCTGTGTCTGCGAAGATTGGAAATCACTTGCTGAAACTGGGAAGGAGTAAATTGCTGCAGACTGTCGCTTTTTGCCAGCTCGGGATGGGGATGCACTTCAATGAAAAGTCCGTCGGCATTCATGTCAAGTGCCATTTGGGCAAGTGCACCGACATATTCGCGACGGCCGGCCATGTGACTGGGGTCACAGAGTATGGGTAGGGATGGCATTCTTCGGCGTAGTTCAATAGGTATCTCCCATTGTGGGGCATATCGCAGTATACTTTCCTGTGCAGTGCTGAATCCGCGGTGGATTGCTCTGATATCTTCAATTCCTGCCTGCTGCAGACGTTCTATGGCTCCGGTCCAAAGGTCAACATCGGGGTTGATGGGGTTCTTGACCATCACAGGAATGCCTGTTCCTTTCAGAGAGTCTGTAATCTCCTGAACTGCAAAAGGACTGGTCGTGGTGCGGGAACCTATCCAGAGTATGTCAATGCCAGCTTCTACGGCTGCCTGAACGTGCGCAGGATTGGCAACTTCAACAGCAAGCTTCATGCCTGTAGCCTGTTTTGCTGCTTTGAGCCATTCCAAAGCCGGAAGTCCTGCTCCCTCGAATGAGTTGGGGCGTGTGCGCGGCTTCCATACTCCAGCTCGGAATATGCCGATTCCTTGTGCCGCAAGATCTTTGGCGCATTCCATGACCTGTTCAGGCGATTCGGCACTGCATGGACCTGCTATTATATCAAATTGTCTTTTCATCTGATGGAAATGATTCTGCCCTTATCCATAGCAATGATACCCTCTTGTGACAGATATGACAGGACAGAGTCTATTTTCTGTCTGTCATGAGGCAGCGAATAAATGCAGCCGGGGCTTTCGGGATTGTTCTTGAGACTCTCTATGATGTTTTGGGCAATTGATTGCTCTTCTCCGTAACTCATGCCTGATTCTGCCTTTTCGCAGCACAGATCACAATGCAAGCACGGTTTTTTCTGCTTTTCACCGAAATAGTCCAGAAGCATGGCACTGCGACAACCGGTTTCACGGGTGGCGTATTGTACTATAGCTCCAATTCTCTCATTGAATTCGTTCATTCTCAGACGATATACTTCAGGGTCGAAGTGCAGCATGCTGGATTCGACTCTAGCACGGCTCCATGTGACAACTGGAGTCTTGCGCTCAGGAATATATCTGACAACTCCTTGGGACTGAAGACTGCAGAGCAGATCATATAGATGGTGACGGTCAATGCCGGTTCTCGAGCAGATGAGCTGTTCGTCTATGAAGGCATAATCTGTAAATATGCCGCTGTACAGTCTCAGAATTACGCTCATGACATTTTCCGTTATGCTGTCCTGGTGAAGACGATACAGGTCGTCTCGACTGGCAGTGAACAGCAGTCTTGCGGAATATTCCATTTCATCGGTGTATTCCAGATAACCCATTCGCGTGAGAATACGCAATGCACTGTCTGTCTGGATTACAGGGAGCGAGAAATGATGGCAGAATTCTCCAAGTGAAAAGGCAAAACTGCATCCCTGACCATCTCCGACAGCCATTTCATGCCAATAAGCCATTTTCTCATAGACTTTCCTGATGAATTCTTCTTTGGGAAAGTTATCACTGAGCCGGCGTTTGACAAGGCGTTTGTCTCCAGGCGAAACCAGAAGGACTGCGTATGAACGTTGGCTGTCACGACCGGCCCGGCCGGCTTCCTGATAGTAGGCTTCTATGGAATTCGGCATTTCCATGTGGATTACAAGCCTGACATCCGGTTTGTCAATGCCCATTCCGAAGGCATTTGTGGCAGCAATGATGCGGTCCTTGCCTTCCGTCCAGGATTTCTGTCTTTCGTCTTTGACAATGGGGTCCAGACCTGCGTGGTAGTATGTGCAGGAAATGCCGTTGGCATTCAGAAAATCCGATATTTCCTTTGTAACCATCCGGCTGCGGACATAGACTATTCCGCTTCCTTGAACGCTTTCGAGAATGTGCTTGAGTTCCATGAACTTGTTCTCGGTGTGTCTGACCACGTATGAAAGGTTCTCGCGGTAGAAACTCATGCGGATGACGTTCTTTTCCCTGAAGCCGAGCCTGTCCTGGATATCATCGGCCACCCGCGGTGTCGCTGTGGCTGTCAGGGCCAGAACGGGAACTCCCGGCAACATTTTCCTGATATCGGCAATTTTCAGATATGAAGGTCGGAAATCATATCCCCACTGGGAAATGCAATGCGCTTCGTCAATTGTAAGCAGGCATATTTTCAGGTGTCCCAACTTTTTCTGGAACAGGTCCGATTCAAGTCTTTCGGGCGAAACGTACAGGAATTTGTAACCGCCGAATATGCAGTTTTCCATAACTGCAACAATTTCTTCACGGCTCATTCCCGTGTGTATGGCGGCAGCCTTTATGCCGCGTTCGCGCAGAATTCTGACCTGGTCCTTCATGAGTGCAATCAGAGGCGTGATGACAAGGCATGTGCCTTCCATTGCCAGAGCCGGAACCTGGAAAGTGATGCTCTTTCCGCCTCCGGTAGGCATGAGTCCGAGTGTGTCTCGGCCCATTCCTATGCTTTCAATGATTTCCCGCTGGACACCACGAAAACAATCATAGCCCCAGTATTGCTTCAGTATTTCAAGGTAGGACATTATCCCTTAGCAGTTGTGTCTTTTCCCGGTTCTGGTTGGTTCGGTTTGATACTTTCAATCTGAAGCAGCACGTCACCATGACGGAAATTGTTCTCTTCAATGCTGTAGCAGATGTCAAATGACCGTTTTGTCTTGATGTAAGTCACGAATTCGCTCTGTCCGAATGCAATTCCATTCAGCGGGTGGCCGCTCTTGCTGTCAATCAGCTCAAGCTTTATGTGCTCATGGCCGCGACCGACGACCTTGCTCGTGCCGTAGTCATAGACATTGCGTGTGCGGAATATCGGTTTGTGGTTGTCCGGACCGAATGGTGGGAATCTCTTCAGATCACGGAAGAATTTCGGTGTTATGTCCTTGAAATCCAAGTCACTGTCTATGTCCAGTGATGCTTCGGTCTGGTCTGGCTCGATGTGATTGGATACGTATTCCTCAAACCGTTGCTTGAATTCTTCAACATTCTCGACTTTAAGAGTGAGTCCCGCGGCATATGTGTGACCTCCGAAATTTTCCAGCAGGTCCTTGCAGCTTTCTATGGCTTTGTAAACATCGAACCCGGAAACGGAGCGTGCAGAGCCTGTCGCCACATTCCCGGTACGGGTAAGTACAACTGCCGGTTTGTAAAAAACTTCAGTGAGTCTGGATGCTACTATGCCGATTACTCCACGTTTCCAGTTCTCGTTGTAAAGGACAATGGCGTGACGGTTCTCTCCGTCCTCAAGACTGTTGACAATCTCGCCGGCCTCTTCGGTCATTTCCTTGTCGTCCTTCTTGCGGTCATCGTTCTCCTGGTCAATGCGTTCTGCCAGTTCTATGGCATGATTGAAATCCTTCTCAACAAGCAGATCGACGGCTTTCTTTCCGCTGCTCATTCTTCCGGCAGCATTCAGACGTGGACCTATCTTGAAGATTATATCGTTGATGGACAGATTCTTGTCATCAAGTTTACAGACATGGATGATGGCCTTCAGACCAGTACAGGGATTGCTGTTGAGCTGCTCCAGACCGAAATGGGTGAGTACCCTGTTCTCGCCCATGATGGGTACTATATCCGATGCTGTGCTGACTGCAACCAGATCAAGGCTCGGAAGCAGTTCACTGAACGGTATTCCGTTATCCAGGGCAAATGCCTGCATGAGTTTGAATCCTACGCCGCAACCGGACAGGTGCTTGAACGGGTAGGTGGAATCGAAACGCTTGGCGTTGAGTATGGCTACTGCAGGCGGAAGCTGGTCGTCAGGTACATGATGGTCGCATACGATGAAGTCTATCCCCTTTTCCTTGGCGTATGCAATCTCTTCAATGGCCTTGATGCCGCAGTCAAGCACTATGACAAGCTTGACTCCAGTTTCAAAAGCGTAGTCAACACCCTTATGCGACACTCCGTATCCTTCATTGTAACGGTCCGGGATGTAGTAGTCGAGATTGTCGTAACTGCGACTTAAAAAGTTGTATACCAACGCAACGGCGGTGGTGCCGTCAACGTCATAGTCACCGTAAACCAGAATCCTCTCACCACGCTCTATTGCCAGCCCTATGCGCTCGACAGCCTTGTCCATGTCTTCCATGAGCCATGGATCAAGCAACTCGTTCAGTTGTGGGTTGAAGAATTTCTGGGCGGATGCTTTGTCGGTGATGCCTCTTTCTATCAGGAGTTTACACAGGATAGGGCTTATCCCGATTGCTTTCGAAAGCTCCTGGGCTGCCTGTGCCTGCTCCTGGGTGGGGGGCACACAGTTCCATTTGAAATTCATTTTGTATGTTGTTTATTATTTTTTCCATAGTTTCAAATGAGTATAAGGTTACCCAATTTATCTGACTTGCAAATATATGTAATTGCAGCCAAAAGGTCAACACATGTGCGCGTATTTATTATAAAATATTTTTCTATTTTTGCCGTTCATATGATTAAGAGCAGTGTTTTTAACAGTTTCAGCAAAGTCCGCATAGCAGGTGCGGACATGTTATCATGCACTTTCTGCCCTGAATCTGCAGGCAACTCTGAGAGCATGTCTGTAATCATTCCATCGGACAGCGGAGATTCGTTTGACACTCAGCTGGATCGTGTGATTTCAGCGGTGAAAAGGGCAGAATCCGAATATGGAGATACCGTTTTTGCCAGAATTTTCCTAAGTGATCCGGCAAATCAGGAGGGCATGACAAGAAACCGTTTCGGTTTTTGCCATCCAGTATCCATAATAGGACAGTGTCCATTGCCAGGATTCAAGATAGCCGCATGGATATGGAGCCGTAAGGGCATTACAGTCACTACGGAGTCTGACAATGTGTATCATGTGGTCATGAGTGACCATGATGAATACTGGGCGGTCGCATGTGACAGCAGTGACGGCACATCAATGGATCAGACGGACTGTATTCTTGAAGATTTCCGCCACGAACTTGATAATCATGGTCTGACTTTTCAGGACCATTGTCTGAGAACCTGGTTTTTTGCCCGCGATATAGATAACAGCTATGCCGGTCTTGTCGTGGGACGGAACCGGATGTTTGATCGGGTCGGCCTTACTCATGACAGCCATTTCATTGCCAGCACTGGAATCGCCGGTATCGCTCCTGATCCGAAGATACTGGTCCGTATGGATGCTTTTGCATCGCGCGGCTTTAAGGACTTGAGATACCTGTATGCTGAGGATAAGATGAACAGGACTTCGCAGTATAATGTCCGTTTCGAGCGTGGTACTGCGGTTGATTACAGTGACAGGCGTCATGTCTTCATTTCAGGTACCGCAAGCATTGATGATAAAGGGAAAGTGATGCATGTCGGTGATGTTCGACGTCAGGTGGAACGCATGCTGGAAAATGTGGAAACTCTGCTTGCCGAAGGCGGATGCTCTTTCCGGAACGTCATGATAATCATCGTCTATCTTCGGGACATTGCCGATTATGCGGCTGTAAACTTGATTTTCAAGGAACGCTTTCCTGAAATTCCTTATATTGTCCTGCATGCGGCTGTATGTCGTCCGACGTGGCTTGTCGAAATGGAATGTATTGCAATAAGGGAATTATGACAGGGGGAAACGCGGCATCTGTTCTGCTGATATATACTGGAGGTACTATCGGTATGCAGGAGGATTGTAACGGTGCTCTGAAACCGTTTGATTTTGACAGTCTTCTGCAGAATGTGCCTGAACTTGGAAAGTTCGCCGGCAGGATAGACCATTATACTTTTGAACCGCTGATAGACTCATCGGATATAGAGCCTTCAATCTGGGTGAGTCTTGCTGAAATCATACGGGAAAAGTACGATGAATACGATGGTTTTGTGATTCTTCATGGAACCGATACCATGGCCTATTCAGCATCGGCTTTGAGCTTCATGCTTGAAAATCTCGGGAAGCCTGTCATATTTACAGGCAGCCAACTGCCGATAGGTCGTCCCCGTACTGACGGCCGCGAGAATCTCATTTCGTCTGTTGAAATCGCTTCAGCGAAGAGGAGTGATGGAAGGGCTCGCGTTCCTGAGGTCTGCATCTGCTTCGATTCCCATCTTCTGCGTGGAAACCGTTGCATCAAGTCTGATGCAAGAACATTCAACGCATTTTCATCTCCGAATTATCCGAATCTGGCAGAGGCCGGCATCAGTATCATATACAACGACCTGCTGGTACGCAAGACTGATGAAGAAGCACCTTTTGCAATTAGTACAACCCTTGATACGCGTGTCTCTATCCTCAAACTTCATCCTGGAATCACTCCTCAGGTCGTCCGCGATATCATGCTGGGCAGTGACACCCGTGCTGTCATTATTGAAACATATGGGTCTGGCAATGCAATGTCAAAAGAGTGGTTCAATGCAATTGTGCGTCAATCTGCAGCCATGGGCAAGATACTTGTGAATGTCACCCAGTGTGCGGCGGGTTTCGTGGATATGGCAATTTATGCCAACGGTCGCGGGCTGGGGCAGGCAGGTGTCATATCCGGTCATGACATGACGACCGAAGCGGCATTGGGCAAACTCTTTTTCCTTATGGGGCAGACTGAGGACAACGAACTGGTCAAAAGACAGCTTGAACTTGATCTGCGCGGGGAGCTGACTCTGTGATCAGGGCTTCAGCGGGTTGTCGTCGGACTTGAACCACTTGATGAAATTTGCGATTCCGTCATGGAGCGATGTGCTGGGCCTATAACCGCATTCGCTTTCAAGCTTGGATGTGTCGGCGTAGGTTCGGGTTACATCGCCCGGCTGCATTGGCAGAAATTCCTTTTTGGCCTCAATTCCGATGGCCTGCTCCATTTCGCTGATGAAATCCATAAGGCCAACCGGGTTGGAACAGCCTATGTTATATACCTTATATGGAACCTTGTTTGGGCAATAGTCGGCTTCGGGAGTGTGGTCGAGTGCCTGGATGGTTCCTTCTACAATATCGTCAATGTAGGTGAAGTCGCGGCTCAGATTGCCGTTGTTGAAAACCTTGATGGGTTCGCCGCGACTTATGGCTGTCGCAAAGAGCATGGGCGCCATATCCGGACGTCCCCATGGACCATAGACTGTAAAGAATCTCAGTCCTGTCGTTGGCAGCCCGAACAGCTTGCTGTATGAATGTGCCATGAGTTCATCGGCCTTCTTGGTTGCGGCATAAAGACTGACGGGGTTGTCGACACGGTCGTCCTCACTGAAAGGGACTTTGGCGTTCATGCCATAGACCGATGATGACGAAGCGTAAACAAGATGCTTGACTTTGCTCTGTCGGCAGTTCTCCAGAATGTTCATGAACCCGACGAGATTGCTGTCGACATAAGCATAGGGGTTCGTGATGGAGTAGCGAACCCCGGCCTGGGCGGCAAGATTGACAACTGCGTCAAAACCGTTGACCTGGAACAGCTGGGCAATCTGTCCGCGGTCAGCCAGATCCATCTTTACGAAACTGAGGTTGGGGAACAGGGCACTCTGTCTGGTGGAAGAATCTATGAAACGGCCACTTGTGGATTCAATGCCCATCTGCTTGAGCCGGCCAAGTTTTAACCGCACATCATAATAGTCGTTCATGTTATCCAGTCCTATGACCTTATCACCGCGCTCTGCGAGGCGGAAAGCCAGTTTCGAACCGATGAAACCGGCAGCTCCTGTAACCAATATCTTCATTTTGACAGTCGATTGAATGAATATGGCGCAAAAATACAATAAATGATGCAAGTTTTTTGTATATTATTCATTAAAACTGAATATTCCCTGATGTTTTTGCAAAAATATTTGCGGAATTGTTTGTTGAAACGCTGACAAATAGTAACTTTGCAAGCGGTTTTGATAGCATAATATCACAATTCGCTATTTGTTTTGAAAACGTTTAATTGATTTTAGAATAGATTATGGACAAAATGACACAGAATTGGGTTGACGGCTTTATGGCTGAACTCATTGCAAAGAATCCGGGTGAAAAGGAATTCCACCAGGCAGTTCGCGAGGTTGTTGAAAGTGTGGCACCTTATATTATGCAGAATCCACATCTTCTTGACCAGAAGATCATGGAGCGCATCGTAGAGCCGGAGAGAGTCATCATGTTCCGTGTTCCCTGGATGGACGACAAAGGCGAAATCCATGTCAACCGTGGTTTCCGTGTACAGATGAACAGTGCCATAGGTCCGTACAAGGGCGGCGTCCGTTTTCATTCAAGTGTAAATCTCAGCATCATGAAGTTCCTTGCTTTCGAGCAGACCTTCAAGAATAGCCTCACCACTCTTCCCATGGGTGGAGCAAAGGGTGGTTCTGACTTCTCTCCGCGCGGTAAGTCCGATGCTGAAGTCATGCGTTTCTGCCAGAGCTTCATGAATGAGCTCTACCGGCATATCGGTCCTGATACTGATGTTCCCGCAGGTGATATAGGTGTCGGAGGCCGTGAGGTCGGATTCATGTTCGGACAGTACAAGAAACTGCAGAACGAGTGGACAGGTACCTATACAGGCAAGGGCCAGGGATGGGGCGGTAGCCTGCTGCGTCCCGAGGCAACCGGATATGGCGCATGCTATTTCGCACAGGATATGCTTGCAACCCGCGGCGAGACCTTTGAGGGCAAGACTGTAGTCATTTCCGGCTCGGGTAATGTGGCACAGCACGCAGCTGAGAAGGCTATGCGTCTGGGCGCAAAGGTGGTGACCCTTTCAGACAGCAACGGCTTCATCTATGATCCCGAAGGCTTCACGGAAGAGAAGATCGCTTACGTCAAGAAACTGAAGAATGTCATCCGTGGCCGTATCAAGGAGTATGTAAAGCAGTATCCGAACGCACAGTATACCGAGGGTGAACGTCCATGGGGCATCAAGTGCGACATTGCCATGCCTTGCGCTACTCAGAACGAAATCGAACTGAAGGATGCTGAAAAGCTTATGGCCAACGGCTGCTGGTGTGTAACCGAAGGTGCCAACATGCCTACCACTCCCGATGCCATCGCACTCTTCCAGAGCAAGAAGATTCTTTACTCACCGGGTAAGGCATCGAATGCCGGTGGCGTTTCAACATCAGGTTTGGAGATGTCACAGAACTCGATGCGTCTCAAGTGGACAGCCGAAGAGGTTGACGAGAAGCTTCACCGCATCATGTCGGACATCCATGCCGCTTGCGTCAAATACGGAACTGAGGAAGACGGATACATCAATTATGTCAAGGGTGCCAACATTGCCGGTTTCATGAAGGTTGCCAATGCCATGTGCGATCAGGGTCTTGTCTGATTTAAAAGAGGAATATCCTTGAAATAACAAGATAAAATTGCGAAATTTGCCGCTCTCCTGCTGGCCATGAAGAATAACCGTCGGGAGAGCGGCAATTTTTATTGTCCGAAACGAACTCAAACATTGACAATGAATTCACAGGAACCTGACTATGACGGACTCATGTCCAAAAGAATACGCCGTATTCTGCTGGTCTGCAACAGCTATGACAGTTTCGCTCTGGAAGAGGACGGCCGCATTGAACAGCAGATAGTCCATGACTATGCCCAGTTGAACATCAGCAATCCTCCTGACATTGTCCGTGTGGCAAATACACTTGATGCGCTTGAGATGGTGTCATCCGGCCAGCTGTTTGACCTGGTGATTACAATGTACAATGTGGGTGAACCTGGAGTGTTCGATTTCTCACTGCAGATGAAGAAACTTGCTCCTAATACTCCGATTGTGCTTCTGGCCACATTCTCGAAGGAAATATACAACCGTATTCAGGATCATGAGCATTCCGGAATTGACTGGTTCTTCTGCTGGAACAACTCGACGGACCTGATCATTGCCATCATCAAGCTTCTTGAGGACCGCATGAATGCACAGCATGACATTGAGGAATGCGGAGTGCGTGCC
Organism: Bacteroidaceae bacterium; assembly: GCA_045640065.1. Classification (GTDB taxonomy): domain Bacteria; phylum Bacteroidota; class Bacteroidia; order Bacteroidales; family Bacteroidaceae; genus Colenecus. The sequence goes on along the minus strand of JAZUEH010000002.1, from coordinate 11,557 downwards.
ATTCTTCTGGTTGAGGATTCAGTCCGTTATTATTCGACATATCTGCCGGTTCTCTACAAACTGGTGCTGCAACAGAACAGTGAAGCTATCCGTGATACTTTGAATGAGAAACAGCAGAACATGCGCAAGCGTTCGCGTCCGAAGATTCTCATGGCCAGCTGCTATGATGATGCCATTGAACTGTACGAACGATACAAACAGAATATTCTTGGAGTGATTTCCGATATAGGGTTCGTGGTGCATCGTGATGACAGGCCGGAATTGGAGAAGCTTGATGCGGGTATTGACCTGTGTCATCATATCCGTCAGGATAACCCCACAATGCCAATCCTCATGCAGTCGTCTCAGGAGAGCATGCGCCAGGTGGCCGATCAGCTTGGATGCGGTTTCGTGGTCAAGAAATCCAAGACTCTTACCCATGATCTGTCCGAATACATCGGACGCGAGTTCGGTTTCGGCGATTTCGTCGTCACCGATCCGCAGACTGGCGAAGAACTGTTGCGTGCAAATGACCTCTGGGGCTTTGAACGCATAGTCAAGGAGATATCGGACAGTGATCTGCGCCGTCTTTCTGACAAGAACTACATTTCGCGCTGGCTGTTTGCCCGAGGACTCTTCGCCCTTGGTAAGAAGCTAAGGCCTCTTACCATCCGTGATGACTCGGACCTTCCGGAGATTCGCAGGATCAATCTCGAAGTCATCCACGATTTCCGTATCAACCAGGGTGTGGGTGTGGTGGCCAAGTTCGATGCCAGGACATACAACGACACAATACGTTTTGCCCGCCTTGGCGAAGGCTCGCTTGGCGGTAAGGGACGTGGCCTGGCATTTCTCAACCATATCCTTGTCAAGTATGACATGTATGACAAGTATGAAGATGTACGCATTACCGTACCCCGCACTCTTGTCATCACTACAGACTTCTTTGACCGTTTCATTATAGAAAACGGTCTGCAGTACGTAATCAATTCCGATGTCAGTGATGAAGAGGTACTGAGCGAATTCGTGGCATCGGCCCTTCCTGCGGAACTCACTGAAGCACTCAGGGCATTCGTCCACAATGTGCGTCGTCCAATAGCCGTACGTTCCTCTTCGAAACTGGAGGATTCGTACTACCAGCCGTTTGCCGGGGTCTATTCCACCTATATGATTCCCCATACTGAAAATGAGGATCAGGAAATCAGACTTCTTTCAAAGGCAATCAAGAGTGTGTACGCATCGGTCTATTTCTCGGCTTCAAAGGGTTACATTGCCGCTACAGCAAACGTAATCAGTGAAGAGAAGATGGCCATCATACTTCAGGAAGTCTGCGGAAGTCGTGACGGGGAATACTATTTCCCGACATTCTCTGGTGTCGCGCGGTCTGTCAATTTCTACCCAATAGGTCATGAGCAGCCTGAGGACGGTATCGTCAAGGTGGCGTTCGGACTTGGCAAGGCTGTCGTCGATGGCGATCAGGTCTTGCGCTTCTCGCCGAAATACCCCAAACATGTCCTGCAGACATCGACTGTCGAGCAGGTCATGACGGAAACGCAGAAATACATGTATGCTCTGAACCTGCAGCCTGAGAAATTCAAGACATCGGTCAATGATGCGGTGAATCTGGAGCGTATTGATGTGGCTGGTTGTGAAAAATTCAGGAATCTGAAATACGTGGCCTCCACATGGGACAATGAGAACATGCGTCTGGTCGATTCGACCTATCCCGAAGGACCGCGTTTCATAACTTTCTCGCAGATTCTCAAATACAGGACATTCCCTCTTCCCGAGATCATTTCCGAATTGCTTGAAATTGCAAAGACCGAAATGAAATGCGGTGTGGAAATAGAGTTCGCTGCCGATCTTGACAGAGGCGGAAAGGCCAAACTGCCCAAATTCAACGTGCTGCAGATCAGACCTATATCAGTTGACAGCAGGAACGTGGAGGTGAATTGGGATGAAGTCAATACTCACGGCTCATTCCTGGAATCATCCAGTGCGCTCGGCACCGGTTGGATTGATGGGATGAGAAACGTCATCTATCTGAAACCACAGGCCTTTGATACGGCCCGCACTCAGGAAATGGCAGCCCAGCTCAAGGCTCGCAATGCCCAGTTGCGTGGTCAGGGCGAGGGCTATATCCTTCTCGGTTTCGGACGTTGGGGCTCCAGCATCCCCTCTTTGGGCGTGCCTGTCCAGTGGAGTGACATTTCGCAGGCGCGTGCCATTGTCGAATGCTGCCTGGAGAATTTCAGGGTCGATCCCAGTCAGGGAACCCATTTCTTCCAGAATCTTACATCCTTCAATGCCGGGTATATCAATGTAGATCCTTTTGCCGGCCGTGGAGATCATATCGATTTCGATCTGCTGGATTCAATGCCGGCTGTATGGGAAACCGATTATATACGTCAGGTGTGTTTCGGAAGAGATATTGAAATCTGCATAGACGGCCGTGCAAGCCGCGCATTCATGAAATAAAGATTGTTGTTATTGCAATATGGTTACATTTTCATTGTGTCTTGTTGCCCTGGTTCTGGGCTACGTGTTTTACGGAAAGTTCCTGTCACGACTTCTTGGGGTTGAAGAGAAAAGGGTCACTCCTGCTTTGTCAATGACTGACGGTGTTGACTACGTGCCTATGCCCAGATGGAAGGCATTCATGATCCAGTTCCTGAACATTGCCGGACTGGGACCTATCTTCGGTGCCATCATGGGTGCCAAGTTCGGAACATCGTCATATCTGTGGATCGTCTTCGGTTCCATATTTGCAGGCGGTGTACATGATTACCTTTCGGGCATGATCTCAATCAGAAACAATGGAGAGAGCCTTACTTCTATGGTCGGACGCTATCTCGGTCCGACAATCCAGCAGCTGTTCACCCTTTTTTCACTTGTTCTCCTTGTACTTGTAGGTGTCGTGTTCGTGTCACAGCCTGCCGATCTTCTGGCACGTCTCACTCCGGACATCCTTTCGGCCAACTTCTGGGTGGGTGCCATTTTCGTGTATTATCTGATTGCCACCCTGTTCCCTGTCGACAAGATAATAGGCCGGATCTATCCGTTGTTCGGTGCCCTGCTGCTTTTCATGGCACTTGGAATCATGGTGTCGCTTTTCATACACCAGCCTGACCTTCCGGAAATATGGAACGGTTTCGGAACCAAATATGAGAAGTCGCCCATCTTCCCCATGATGTTCATTTCGATAGCCTGCGGTGCAATCAGCGGATTCCATGCCACACAGTCACCGCTTATGGCCCGATGCCTTACAAACGAGACTTACGGTCGCAGCGTCTTTTACGGTGCAATGATAACTGAGGGTGTCGTTGCGCTGATCTGGGCTGCTGCAGCCACAGCCTATTTCGGTGAAAACGGCACAGATCAGACTGCAGCCCAGATAGTGATGGAACTGTCCAGAACATGGCTTGGAAAGGTTGGCGGCGTGATGGCCGTCCTGGGTGTCATTGCAGCTCCAATCACATCGGGCGATACGGCACTCCGCTCGGCGCGTCTGATAATAGCCGATGCCCTTCACAATGAACAGAAATCAATCCGCCACCGTCTGGTGATCAGTATTCCTCTGTTCGTGGTGACACTGGCAATCCTTCTTTTCAGTATGCATGACAAGGACGGATTCAACATAATCTGGCGCTATTTCTCGTGGTCCAACCAGACATTGTCAGTATTTACCCTGTGGGCAATAACCGTTTTCCTGGTCAGAGAAGGAAAACAATATCTCATCACTCTGATTCCGGCATTGTTCATGACCATGGTGACATCGGTCTATATCCTGAGCGCACCTGAGGGACTGGAACTTTCTGCGGGTTGGTCTTACAGCCTGGCTTCCGTGTTCACTCTGAATCTGCTCTATTTCTTTATCCGTTGGAGGAAACATTTCCTTGATAAGCAAAAAAGTGCTAATTGATATAATATGACAAGCGGATTTCCGCCAAAAAAGAGTAATTTTGTCCGTCTTGGATTCATACGGGTCCAAGACGGGCTTTCTGTTTTCAGAAAAGATTTCATTCAATAACAAGATATGGCAAAGAAATTTATCACTTGTGATGGTAACGAGGCTGCGGCTCATGTAAGCTACATGTTCTCGGAGGTAGCAGCTATCTACCCTATCACCCCGTCATCACCAATGGCGGAGCACGTTGACGAGTGGGCAGCCCGCGGTCGCAAGAACCTGTGGGGCCAGACCGTCTCAGTTCAGGAAATGCAGTCAGAGGCCGGTGCCGCCGGTGCAGTTCACGGTTCACTTCAGGCAGGTGCACTGACAACCACCTTCACCGCTTCCCAGGGCCTTCTTCTCATGATACCGAACATGTACAAGATTGCCGGTGAACTCATTCCCTGCGTATTTGACGTATCGGCCCGTACACTGGCCAGCCACTCGCTTTGCATATTCGGTGACCACCAGGATGTAATGGCATGCCGCCAGACCGGTTTCGCCATGTTCTGCGAAGGCTCAGTTCAGGAGGTCATGGACCTGACAGCTGTAGCACATCTGTCAACCCTTGAAACATGCGTTCCTTTCGTGAACTTCTTTGACGGTTTCCGTACATCGCATGAGTACCACAAGATTGAGGTCATGGATCAGGAGGCAATCCGTCCGCTGGTCAAGGAAGAGTACATCAAGCGCTTCCGTGACCGCGCTCTCAGCCCTGAACGTCCTGTCACCCGCGGTACTGCCGAGAATCCTGAAACATTCTTCACACACCGTGAGGCCTGCAACCAGTACTATGACAGTGTACCTGAAGTCGTGGAGAAGTATCTTGGCGAGATCTCAAAGATCACCGGCCGCGAATATCATCTGTTCTCATACTATGGCGCCAAGGATGCTGACCGCATGATCATTCTCATGGGTTCTGCTACCGATGCCGCACGTGAGGCCATCGACTATCTTAACGCCAACGGTCAGAAGGTCGGCATGATTTCAGTCCATCTGTACCGTCCTTTCTCAGTCAAGCATCTGCTTGCTTCAGTTCCTGCAACTGTAAAGCGCATTGCCGTTCTTGACCGCACAAAGGAACCTGGTGCTGACGGCGAGCCTCTGTATCTTGATGTCAAGGCTGCTTATTACGATGCCAAGGAGCGTCCTCTCATCGTAGGCGGTCGCTATGGACTCGGTTCACACGATACCACTCCTGCCCAGATCATCAGCGTATTCAACAATCTGGCAATGCCGGAGCCCAAGAACCATTTCACCATCGGTATCACTGATGATGTCACCTTCACTTCACTTCCTGAAGTCGAGGAAATCGCCCTTGGCGGTGAAGGCATGTTCCAGGCAAAGTTCTACGGCCTTGGTGCTGACGGTACTGTAGGTGCCAACAAGAACTCTGTCAAGATTATCGGCGACAACACCGACAAGTACTGCCAGGCATACTTCTCATACGACTCAAAGAAGTCAGGCGGTTTCACCTGCTCGCATCTGCGTTTCGGTGATACTCCAATCCGTTCCACATATCTGGTGACCACTCCTAATTTCGTGGCTTGCCACGTTCAGGCCTACCTGCACATGTACGATGTCACACGCGGTCTGCAGAAGAACGGCACATTCCTGCTGAACACCATCTTCGAGGGTCAGGAACTTGCCAACTTCATTCCTAATAAGGTGAAGCGTTATTTCGCACAGAACAACATTACCGTATATACAATCAACGCAACGAAGATTGCCCAGGAAATCGGCCTTGGCAACCGTACCAATACCATTCTCCAGTCGGCATTCTTCCGCATTACCGGTGTCATTCCGGTAGAGCTTGCCGTTGAGAAGATGAAGGCAGCCATTGTCAAGTCATACGGTTCAAAGGGTCAGGACGTTGTCGACCTGAACTACGCAGCTGTTGATCGTGGCGGTGAATACAAGCAGTTTGCCGTTGATCCCGCATGGGCAAACCTTCCGGACGATGCAGAAAAGCAGGACGATGCTCCGGCATTCGTCAAGCAGCTTGTACGTCCCATCAACGCTCAGGCAGGTGATCTGCTCAAGGTCAGTGACTTTGTCAACAACAATACCGTTGACGGTACCTGGATGGTCGGCACAGCAGCATACGAGAAGCGTGGTGTCGAGGCATTCGTTCCCGTCTGGAACAAGGACAACTGCATACAGTGCAACCAGTGCGCATACATCTGTCCTCACGCTGCAATCCGTCCGTTCGTTCTGACAAACGACGAGCTGGCCGGATTCGAGAATCTTGACAGCATTGAAATGAAAGCTCCTGCTGCAATGAAGGGCATGCATTTCGTTATCGAACCGTCAGTCCTTGACTGCCTTGGCTGCGGCAACTGCGCCGACATCTGCCCGGGTAACCCGAAACTTGGCAAGGCTCTCACCATGGTACCGTTCAACCCCGATGCAGACGACATGAAGAAAATGGCTGCCGATTGGGACAAACTGGTCAAGGTACCTTCAAAGCAGAATCTGGTTGACATCAAGCAGAGTGTCAAGAACTCACAGTTCGCACAGCCTCTGTTCGAATTCTCAGGCGCATGCTCAGGCTGCGGCGAGACTCCGTACGTCAAGCTAATCTCACAGCTGTTCGGTGACCGTCAGATGATTGCCAACGCTACAGGCTGTTCATCAATCTATTCGGCATCAATTCCTTCAACACCTTATACAAAGAACGAAAAGGGTCAGGGTCCTGTATTCAACAACTCCCTGTTCGAGGACTTCTGCGAATTCGGTCTCGGTATGGCACTTGGCAACAAGAAGATGAAGGAACGTATTTCAGTCCTGCTGGCCGATGCCACTTCAAACGAGCAGTGCCCTGCAGAATTCAAGGCTCTTGCCGAAGAGTGGATTGCAAATAAGGACGATGCGGACAAGACCAAGGAAATAGCTCCCAAACTCAAGGAATACATTGCCGGAGGCGCAAATGTCGGCTGCCCCACCTGCAAGGAACTGCAGACCCTTGACCACTATCTGGTCAAGCGTTCACAGTGGATAATCGGTGGTGACGGTGCATCGTACGATATAGGTTACGGTGGCCTTGACCACGTAATTGCCAGCGGTGAGGATGTCAACATCCTGGTTCTTGACACAGAAGTATATTCCAATACCGGTGGTCAGGCATCGAAGGCTACTCCTCTGGGTGCCATCGCACAGTTCGCAGCTCAGGGCAAGCGCATCCGCAAGAAGGATCTGGGCATGATTGCCACCACTTACGGTTACGTCTATGTTGCCCAGATTGCAATGGGCGCTGACCACGCACAGTGTCTCAAGGCTATCCGTGAGGCAGAGGCATGGCACGGTCCTTCAATCGTAATCGCCTACGCTCCATGTATCAACCACGGTCTGAAGGCCAAGGGCGGTATGGGCAAGAGCCAGGCCGAGGAGGCCAAGGCCGTTGAGTGCGGTTACTGGCATCTGTGGCGCTTCAATCCGGCTCTGGCCGAGGAAGGCAAGAATCCGTTCAGCCTTGATTCGAAGGAACCTGACTGGGCAAAGTTCCACGACTTCCTGATGGGTGAGGTCCGTTACCTGAGCGTCAAGAAGGCATATCCGAACGAAGCCGAAGAACTTTTCGCCGAGGCTCAGAAGATGGCTCAGATCCGTTACAAGAGCTATCTGCGCAAGCAGGCCGAAGACTGGAGCGAAAACGCTTGAGTCCTGTAGGCATACCATATTGAAAGGGGAGGGTGACAATGCGTCATCCTCCCCTTTTCTAAATGACACTAATGTGCAGTTACGGGTTACGGTTACGCTTGAATCAGAGCGGAATGTAAAATATTTTCAAGAAAGCCTGTCCGGCGGTGACGAAAAATGCCGAACCCTGCTCAGACACCCTTCTAGGGCCGTTTTTTGCCTTAACTTATGACCGAGTTCGATCATAACTTAAGACCGAGTTTGGTCATAAGTTAAGACCGAGGTCGGTCATAAGTTAAGACCAAGGCCGGTCATAAGTTAAGACCAAAATCGGGCTTAGGTAATGCCCGGAATACGGCTTGAAATGTAAAGTGTTTTCAAATATTTGACATTCCCTGAGGCGTAACCGTAACCCGTAACTGCACTTGATTACACCTATTGGAATAAGATTTATCATTATCTTTGTGAACGTATAAATGAATTGATTTACAATGAACTTATCTTCCAGTCCGGATCAGATTACGCGTGACTTTTTCGATTCACTGCTTCTTGAGACCAGATATTTGGATTCGTCGATACCATCGACTGAAATCACACTGTTCGGGCACAGCTTTTCGATGCCTGTAATGACTGCGGCCCTTTCCCATCTTGACAATACCGCACCCGGCGGAATGGTTACATACGCTGCGGGTGCAGCCAAGGCCGATGTCCTGCACTGGGTCGGTATGGGGTCGGAGCAGGAACTTGAGGCTGTTCTTGCAACCGGAGCCAAAACGGTGAAGATAATCAAACCGCATGCTGACAATAGGGTCGTGTTCGGGAAAATGGAGCACGCAGTCAAGGCCGGATGCATTGCAGTCGGCATGGACATTGACCATGCCTTCAATTCCCAAGGTGGGTATGACAGTGTATTCGGACTTCCAATGAAGGCAAAAACGACCGGGGAAATCAGGGATTTCGTTCAGGCGGCCGGAGTCCCGTTCATTGTCAAGGGGGTGCTGAGTCCGCGCGATGCTGAAAAGTGTCTTGAGGCGGGATGTGCAGGCATCGTGGTTTCGCATCACCACGGAATGATGCAGTACAGCGTGCCTCCGCTCATGGTCCTTCCTGACATACTCAAAGCTATAGGTCATGACATTCCGGTGTTCGTTGACTGCGGCATAGAAAGCGGCATGGACGCCTACAAGTGTCTGGCCTTGGGCGCAACTGCAGTTTCGGTGGGCCGCCATCTCATGCCTCTGCTCAAGGATGGTGCCGATGCCGTGGCTGCACGTATCGGACAGATGGGAGCCGAACTGGCAGGCGTGATGGCACGCACAGGTGTGGCTTCGCTCTCACAGATGGATTCCAGCGTCATCCACAAAAGGAATTTCTGATGGAAAACAACAGTTTCGTCCGTCTGACCTGGTTCCAGAGAATCAGTTTCAGCGTAGGTGACCTGGCCCAGAACCTCATATATCAGACCATCAGCATCTGGCTGCTGTTCTATTACACAAATGTGTTCGGCCTGAAACCTGAAGTTGCGGCAACGATGTTCCTCATTGTCAGGATTGTCGATGTGATTTGGGATCCCATTGTGGGCGCCTTTGTGGACAAGTCCAATCCGAAGTGGGGAAAATACCGCTCCTGGCTGCTTCTGGGTGGAGTTCCAATGGCAGGATTCGCAATATTGTGCTTCTGGAACGGATTCAGCGGCTCGCCCCTCTATGCGTATATCACATATGTCGGGATGTCAATGTGCTATACCATGGTCGGGGTTCCATATGGAGCATTGAACTCCTCGCTGACCCGTGATACGGACGAAATTACCATTCTGACAAGCGTACGCATGGTTCTTGCCAATCTGGCAGGACTCATAATAAAGACTTTGCCGCTGATTATCGCAATCTTCGCTCCCAAGGTATACAATCCGGAAACAGGGAAGACTGTTGCCGTATACAACACTCCTGAATCTGCCGGGGCATGGTTCATTACCATGTCCCTGTTCGCTCTGACTGGTCTTGCCCTGCTCATTTTCTGCTTTACCCAGACTCGGGAGAACGTCGTGATGGACAAGGAGCAGTCTGACAGTGTCAAAGCCAGTGACCTGTGGATGGAACTGGTCCGGAACCGTCCGTTGCGCATATTGTCGATATTCTTTCTGATTGCCTTCACCATGATGAGTGTGAGCAATGCAGCTGACTCATATTTCATGGCGTACAACATAGGCGCCACACCGTTCATGACCACGGTGTTCATGTGGCTCGGGACAGTTCCTGCATTCATCCTGCTTCCGCTTGTGCCGGCAATCAAACGCCGCATCGGAAAACAGGGCATGTTCCGCCTTTTCATCGGCCTGGCTACATTCGGCATGCTGCTTCTCTATGTGGTTGTAACAGTTGCGTCATTGAAGCAGCATTTCATTCTTCTCTGTATTGCTCAGGTCATAAAGAATTCAGGCGTGCTGGTAGCTACCGGCTACATGTGGGCTCTTGTTCCTGAAGTGGTGACATACAGCGAATACACGACCGGCAGGCGTGTGGCAGGCATAGTCAATGCTTTGACCTGCATCTTCCTTAAGGCAGGCATGGCTTTGGGCGGGGTGATTCCCGGCTATGTTCTGGCATGGGTGGGCTTCAATGCCGATGCAGCCACACAGACACCTCTCGCTCTCCAGGGAATTCTATGGCTTGTGACAATAATACCCGCCATACTCTTCGTGGTGGGTTATCTGGTCATAAAATGCTATGAACTTTCCGATGAAAGGATTGATGCCATTAACCGTGAGATAGAAGACCGTAAGAAATGAAACTTGGAATATCATCGGCCCTGGAACATACAGACCCGCACGATTGGGCCCTGAAACATAAACGGATGGGACTGGAATGCGTGAACTTCCCGGTAGACCACACTGCCGGTGAAGAAGTGTTCATGGCATATAAGGAAGCGGCCGATGAGGCAGGTCTCATGATTGCCGAAGTCGGGGTGTGGCGCAACACTCTGGCGCGTGACCCAGAAGAGCGTGAGCGGTGGATACGTTATGCCATAGGGCAATTGGAGATGGCTGACCGTATAGGAGCCCGATGCTGTGTGAATGTGGTGGGCACTCCGTATGGTCCGCGCTGGGATGGCGGATACCGTGGCAACTATTCTCCTGAACTGTGGAAAATGGCAGTGGACATGATACGGCGCATAATCGACTCGGTCCGTCCCAAACACACGAAATACAGCATAGAATCCATGCCATGGATGATACCCGACAGTCCGGCCCAGTATCTGAGGCTGATTGAAGATGTAGACCGCGATGAGTTCGGTGCGCATCTTGATGTGGTCAACATGATAACATCACCAGAACGCTATTTCTTCAATGACCTCTTTATTGAAGATTGTTTTGAAAAGCTGGATGGCCGCATCTGCAGCTGTCATCTGAAGGATGTGCTTCTGAAACAGGAATACACTTTCCAGCTTGAAGAGTGTGCATGTGGCCAGGGAACGCTGGACATTGGGCGTTATGCGAATTTGGCATCGGCCCAGGATCCTGATATGCCCATGATAATCGAGCACCTCGACACAGACAGTGAGTACCGCGACAGCGTCATGTACATCAGAAACCGCCTTTTACAGTTGGGCGATGGGGGTGTCCCAGATGGGGCCTGACTGGGCGGAACGGGTCTTCTCCAGTTGTTTCAGTGCCTTGTAGACGTGGCTGTCTTCCTTGCCGAAGCTGAAGTTGCTGTAGCCCGCCTTGTTCAGGCTGTTCAGGACTGTTGCCACGGTCATCTTATTGATGTCAAAGGCCGGTATGTAGCTCAAGGCCTCCATGGGGCCGTCATTTGATACCGTTTCCAGGAGTTCGGCATCAACCATGTAATAGACAGACTGAAGCGTTGTCCGCAGCGGAATGTGCAGTTCTTTGGAAATCTGCTGGGCCGTGTATGGCGTCTCGCCTTTCGCGAAACGGCGTGCTATCAGGTTCAGGACCATGAGTGCATAGAAATCCTCATGGTAACG
>JAZUEH010000001.1:0-2309 GCA_045640065.1 Bacteroidaceae bacterium | reverse complement strand
CTGTGCCACCACCTGCTCGATGCCTGTGAGCTCGTCCTGGCTCTGTTCTGTTACCACGTTCTGTGCGTTTACGTTTGCTACTGCGAAAACTGCTGCCAATGCTGCTGCGAAAATGTTCTTTTTCATAATTCTTATTTTTTTGTTTTTGTTTTCCGTTTGTGACCGCTCTTGTTCCGCGGTGTTCGCAAATAAGAGTTGAAAAGCGTTCGAAAGTTAAGTCGGAAGGTTAAACAATTGTGTTTTGTTAACAAAACGATTAACAAATGAACAAACAGAAGAAATACACTTAAACAACTAGAGAACAATGTTATAGCAACAAACTAGGTAATAAATATGCAAAATATATGATTGATAAAATAACAATTAGTCATTCCCTATCATTACTTTGTGCCATTTGTTGGGAATGGTAAAAACCTGTACTTTAGCAGACCTATGAATCTTTAAAGACAATCTTTATGGAAGAACCGGTGCTTAACGCGCATAACAAGGATGAATTTCCGCCTGCCCATACTGCAGAGCATATCCTGAACCGGACAATGGACAACATGTTCCATTGCGGGCGTTCAAAAGTGAACCATATAGAGCGGAAGAAAAGCAAGTGCAACTATGTGATGGACAGGGCGCTTACTGAAGAAGAGGTGCGACAGGTCGAAGCCAGGGTCAATGATATTATCGCACAGGACCTTCCGGTGACAGCCAGGTATGTTACCCGTAATGAGATTCCTGCAGGAATTGACCTGAGCCGTCTGCCGGCCGATGCCAGCGAGACGCTCCGTCTGGTATATGTGGGTGACTATGACGTGTGCCCGTGTCTGGGCTCACATGTGGAACATACCGCTCAGATTGGCGAATTCCGCATAACCAGCACCAGCTTTGCCGAGGGCAGCTTCAGGATAGTGTTCCGCCTTTCCGTTCAGTAGCTGCTGTACCTGTCCCATTCCCGGGAAAGATCCAGCTGTGCGTTTCTGTCAAACAGACTGTACTGGAGGGTCTTTCTGAACGGGCTCCAGTTTCCGCATACCGTACCGTCATGAACGACAATGGGGTAGAAAATGCCGCTGTTGTTGTGTGCCTTGTGGCTGTATTCAGGCGGCAGCACCACATCCCGACTCTTGTAAGCTATAAGATATTCGTCATAGGGTGGGACAAGCAGGACGCTTCCTTTCCTGAATCCGTGTGTGCGGCATGATTCATGGATCAGGAATTCGCGTCCATGCCATTTTTCAGCATGCAGTTCCTGGCTTATCAGTTCCATGCCTCTGCGGCAGTCCGATGCGCCCAGCCCGCTCCACCACACAAAGTCCTCAAAGGTGGCGGGGCATCGGCTTTGGAAATACTTGCGGGCCATAAGGGCAAGCGATTCGTCCATTCCAATGGTGTTCGTGGTCTCGGGAGCCAGCCGGTAGGTCGCCTTCCTGTCATCGAGCAGGCCGCTGGTCAGCACACCGAGCAGTTCGTTGAAACGTATGTGGTATGAAAGCCGGTGCTTGTCCATGAGTATGTCCCTTTCCATCAGTGCCCGGGCAAAATCCTGTTCCGTCACGCTGCCTTTGGAGCCGGCAGTCTCTATGATAATGTCCCTTATATGCCGCTGCTCATCATCCGGTAGGTCAATCCTGTTGGCCTTCATCCAGCCTGTAATCACAGCCTTGGCCTTTGGTGCGAACAGCTCCATCATCCAGGGACGGTCGGTGGCGGTGATGAGCTGCCAGGTTCCACGCATAAGATGCTGGCGCATTATGGCTCCGCTGTCATAAGCCTTGCGGAAAGCCTCGATTGAGGGTCTGGAGGTGCGCATTGCCACCGCCCAGCGCATCATCCTGTACTCCTGGGCCTGCATGGCGCCCATGTGCGCCACCACCTGTACGGGACTGGAGTACTGTGGAGCCGCCAGCTGCTGGTTGAGAAGTCTTGCCGTAACCGGATTCATGCTGCAAAATCAGAAATCCTCATCCAGGACAAAACTAAACAATTTCCGGAACATATTGTCAGTCTGAACGGAAATATACAGCTGTTAACTATACAAGTTTTGCATGACGGATGGTGGGGTGTACGGATAAGCAAATGAAGTGCAGTTACGGGTTACGGTTACGCTTGGCCTGTCCCTCTGATATTGGTTGAGTAGGGATGGAATGTAAAATATTTTCAGAAAAGCCTGTCCGGCGGTGACGAAAAATGCCGAACCCCGCACAGACACCCTTCTAGGGCCGTTTTTTGCCTTAACTTAAGACCGGGTTCGATCATAACTTAAGACCAAGGCCGGTCATAAGTTAAGACCAAAATCGGGCTTGGGTAATGCCTGGAATATG